>NZ_CP089979.1:6188197-6523894 GCF_021389935.1 Fulvivirga ligni | reverse complement strand
TAAGCTATGTACTATGTATGTAGATAAGAAGCTGCAAGGTGTTTTAGCCGTTCAGGCCCTAAGTAGATTAAATCGTGCTGCGGATAAGCTAGGTAAGAAAACAGAGGACTTGTTCATATTAGACTTCTTTAATCAGGTAGACGAAATTAAATCTTCTTTCGATCCTTTTTATACCTCTACTTCACTAGTGGAGCCACAGACATTAATGTATTACACTAATTGAAAGGTACTCTGGATGATACAGGCGTTTACGAATGGTACGAAGTAGAGTCTTTTGTAGAGAAGTATTTTGAAGGTGTAGATGCCCAGCAGCTGAGTCCTACTATAGACACTTCAGCAGATCGTTCAAATCAAGACTTGGGTTTAGAAGATGATGAAAAAGCTGATTTTAAAATCAAATCCAAGCAATTCGTAAAAATATATGGTCAAATGGCTTCTATCATGCCTTATGAGGTTTTTTCCATTGGGAAAAGCTTTTCTGGTTTTTGAAATTTCTAATTCCCAAACTAATTGTTAAAACCGAAGAAGATGAATTAATTGATGAAACTCTTAGAATCCGTTGATTTATCTACCTATGGATTGAAGCAGACTAATCTGAACCATGCTATTGAGTTAGATGATTCATCCACGGAACTAGATCCGCAAAACCCTAATCCAAGAGGAGCTCATGGAGGTGATGAGGAAAAGGACATGCTGGATGAAATAATCAGGACATTTAATGAAAGATGGTTTAAGTGGCTGGGATGCAACACCAGAGGATCAGCGGGTTAAATTTACTAGCTACTAAGTAAGTATATTCAGGCACACCCGGACTATCAATCGAAAAGTAGCTGATAATACTGATGTTCAAAACAGAGATTTAGCCTTTAAGAAGATACTTGATGATGTAATGAGCCAGCAAAGAAAAAAGAGTTAGACTCTATATAAACTCTATGCAAAAGACGATTCTTTCTACCAAGCCTTTTTTGATACCATGAAACGAATGATGGATTACCCGGATTTGAATAGGTAAAAATATTAGCAAGACTTAACCAAAGCGCATAATTCTGTTAAGCGAAGAAAAAATGGAATTGATTTTTACGTCAACTTTTACTACATTAAATCACTGATTAATCAAAGTCAAAGAGAAATTGATAAATGAGACCTATACGGTGAACTGAATATTAAAACATTTAGTAAGTATTTGATAATAAGATAATTGTGAAATGGGGTTCAAGTACAGTCATCCCGACTTTTTTTATAACAAATAAGAGCAAAACCCCTTAAAACATATGTTTTAAGGGGTTTTTGTTTTTTATCCCACCAATTAAAAGCAAAGAAAATCAATAAAAATATGCCCTATTCATGGTCCCTTTTTTATTGTTATTTTTAAGATGTTTGATGTTAAATGTTTGAATATCAATTTGTTAATTCATTTACAATGAATTGGTTTGCTTCGAATTGATTTCGTTTTTTATGCCCTTTTTGCAAAGGGGCATAAAATGGTATCAAAACACTTTAAAATATAATGAATATGAGAAATAAAGCAACATTTGGAATCTCCTTTTATGTCAAGAAATATAAGGCAGCGGAAGGCTTAGTTCCTATCTATGTGAGGATCACTGTAAAATGGGCAGTATGTTGATATGTCTATTAAGCGTAAGGTAAGGGCAGAAGATTGGGATGCTCGTAAATGCCAGGTGCGTCATTCTTCTGTAGATGGCATTAGCTTAAATAGCTATTTAGGTACTATTCAAAATCGATTATACGAGTGTAAAGAGGAGTTGGAAAGGGAAAGAAGGCTTGTAACGATGAATGCCATTAAAGACAGATATACTGGACAAGATAGCCAATCAAATACTTTACTTCAACTCGTTGAATATCATAAGTAAGGGGATGGGTTACGAACTTAAGGAAGGGACTATGAAGAATTATCGGAGTACGGAAAGTTATATCCGGCAATTCCTTAAAACCAAGCTTAGAGTTAAAGATATTTATCTTGAGGATTTGAATTATGGATTCATTAAATCATTTGAAAGATATATTAGAAACAATCCTTTGCAGGCTAATTTTCCATGTAATCAGAATGGCACTATGAAGCATATGGAAAGGTTATGTAAAATGATGAATTTGGCTTTAAGAGAAGAAATGGATAACCAAAAATCCATTTATAAAGTATCGATTAAAGTTTAAACATACTGAAAGGTGTTATTTAAATATGCCTGAGCTTTTATCCCTTGAAAATGCAAATCTTAGCCTGGAAAGTTTAAGGTTAGTGAGGGATGTTTTTGTTTTTGCTTGTTATACAGGATTGTCCTATATCGATACCTATAATTTATCAGAAGAAAATATTACAGTGGGAGTTGATGACCAGAAATGGATAACCGGACGAAGGCAAAAATCTGATAAGTTATTTGCAGTACCCTTACTGCCTAAAGCCATGAGGATTTCTTAAATCGAATATGAAAATCATTCTCCTCATTCTATTCGCAACAGTGGAAAATGTTTTCCAGTTTATTCAAATCAAAAAATGAATCAATACCTAAAAGAGTTAGGAGAAATATGCAGTATCAAAAAGAAAACTTACATTTCATACTGCAAGACATACATTTGCTACCACTGTAACCTTGGCAAATGACATACCTATAGAAACGGTAAGTGAAATGCTTGGTCATACGAAATTAAGCACGACTCAAATTTATGCTAAAGTTATTCGTCAGAAGGTGAGTCGTGATATGGCCGTCTTAAGGCAGAGACTTGAATAGTAATTTGTTATTGTTTAGAATATAGTAAGTACTTTAATACCCCAATTTATCTGTCGATTATTATTTTTACTCTTCTATTTTATTAATTTGTAAATAATTCATATATCCACTCATGCGCTATTTACTTGTTTTTCTTTTTATGGTATTGACCTGTACCGTGGTTTCTGCACAGGAGGTCACGGAGGCTCAAAAGCAGCAGTTGGAGCAGATTAAAGATCCGGCCAAGAGAAGCAAACTACAGAAAAAGTTTTTTAGTAAAGAAGTAAAGCAGAAGGAAAAAGAATATAAGCGCAAACTAAAAAATGAGATTAAGCAAGCACTTGAAGATAGTTTAGGCACCAGCTTGCCACCGTTGGGTAGCACTCTGGTAGAGCAGACTGAAAATAAGGTAAAAAGTGCGGCTGAAGATTTCCCTCAGTAATTATGTAGATATACCCTTGGTTACTGATTCTACCATCGTGAACCATGCTAAGGAAATGGGGCGCAATGAGCTGCAGGAGGAAGCGGGCGTAAATTTAAATGGTCTGGATTCTGCCAGAGTTAAGTCTACTGTAAAAGCAGAAGGGAAAAAACGGCTTGAAGAAGAGCTTGGCACGGAAATTTCTGATATGCCAATGGATTCATTGACCATGGAAAGCGCACAAAAGGAGCTGGAAAAGAGAGCTGAAAATGAACTCAAGAACAGAAAAAGAGTTTGAGGAGTTGGGAGGCATGGAAGACTCAAAGCTGGGGAATCTCACGGAATATAAAGATGAATGGGAGCAAACTTGCAGAAACTGCAACAGATGGAAGCCCGGCAGGAGCTAAGCAAAAGATGGCTTCTAAAGCAAGAGAATTTATCACTTCCAACATTCAGAATGAAATTCTGCAGGCACAATCGAAGAGTGAATACACTAAAAAACAGAACTACAGCTATGTGCCCAATGGTAATGATCTTGGCACCACCAAGAAGAGGAATTCTTTGGAAGATGAATCTTCTGGGAGCATCTTCTGGAGGCAACTTTAGACATTCGCCAGACCAACCCTGTAGTGGTGGACCTGGCTCCTATGGTGGCCGTATATGATCAATGAACAATCAAAAATAAGGCGTTACAGGTACTTATAGAGCCACATTTGGCGCCGGTAAATCGGGAATAGGACAGGAGGATGATGAAACCTATGGTTATAGCTTATTTGGGAAATACATGGTGTTCAGAAACTTCTTCTTACAGCTTGAAGGTGAAATGAATACGGACTACCACCGGCACTCCAGAGCAACCGGATAGAAGCTGGAAGCAGACACTTTTAGTAGGGGTTGGTCGAAAATTCAAAGTGGAGCAAATGGCTGGAGATGCAGACTTTAGTGATGTTTAAGTGATTCATGACCCTTTAAACAGCCCCTATAAATCGCCACTTGCTCCTTAAAACCGGAATAAAGGTTGGTAAAAATAAAGTAGTTAGTTTGCACAATGAATTAAGGGTAGAACAGCGTAATTTAGCGAAGTGTCAAGCTAATTCAGTCCAAATATGCAAGAGTTAAATGTTTGGCTGTTGGAACTCACAAATGTAATATTTTGATTCTATTAGTAAATGTTGTGGGTTAACAAATTGCTCTTCATTTAATCTTTTTATATAATTAAAGATGTAAGTAATATAAAAAATGATGTAATATTAATCACCTGTTTAAAGAAAAATAGTTAAGAATGTATTTTACATTGCAAATCCAAAAATAAAATTTGTCTTTCATGGCTTCGCATTGTACTCAATTACTGAAAACATTCAGCAACTCTCTTTTGTTCGAATCCTTACATTTTCTATTTTCCTTCCATGCTTTAGCCAATCTCCTACTGGAGCTGAGTTGCGGCTGAAAAACATGGAATATACGAACGCCTTCACCCGCCGTAGCCAATCTAGGTAATTTTAGTCGCCCAGATGTTGGTTTGGTTTCAGGAACCGCAAAATTTCACATTCCACTAACAAAAAGAAGCCTAGGAGGCATTTTCAACTACCAGTAGATTCGAGCTATTCCTCAAATGGAGTCAAAGTAGACGAAATATCAGGGAGGGTTGGTAGAATGGGAGTTTCAATTAGATGCTGGAAGGAGCTATAACTCGGTGTCATTTCAGGGAAAGAGTGCTCGATGAAACGACTGAATACTTATCTCCACCTGAGAATGTGACCCCTAATTCTCGATGATTTCATAAGAACGTTTCTCAAAACTGTTTATCCAGGTAATACCTATGACTTAGAGCCACATATTTTTACTTATTCAGCTAGTGGCAATATGGGGTAAGTTCATCTTTTGATATGAGAATCGAAATGTTTTGCAATTGCCAAAAACGAACATTAAAATAACAAAAGATTTTATTGGGAGTACATGGAACTTCAAAGTTAGTCATATACAAGGCAATGAATATTATTTTGGGGGTGCAGGTTTTATAGAGAGTAGCAAAAAACCATTAAGCTGTGGGAAGACCCATGAAACTGATAGACCTGGACGGCCTGGTTTTTACAAAAAATAATTTTAAGGGCAGGAGACACTATAGATTTTAATTATAATTCCATACAATATCAATACGCATCAGGTAAAAATGAGACCATGTCTTATCAAAATCCTGCTCAATCCCAACAGGGAACGTATATGGGATATGATTGCTTGTGCCCTGTTTACCAAGATCAAAATTGTACCACTATTATTCACGTTCAAACCAAGTATTTGACTTCTATCATCTCCTCCAGAGGTGATTCTATTACTTTTAATTACTCTCTTACTAGAGACTTATTATGGTGATGTGCTATTAACTGATGTTAACTCATATCTTTTTAATCAGATAAGCAAATCTTATAAGCTATCCTATCAAAAATATGCCAATAGGTATTTTCTTGAAACTGTGAGTCAGATACAGGAGAATGAAGCTGACTCTGATTATCGTATCAATGGAGTATGATGATCCTGGAAGCATTGCCTAACAGATTATCTTATGCTCAAGATTAATGGGGTTATTATAACGGTAAATTGAATAATACAACATTGGTTAAACCGCCTAATAATCCAGAAAAGGCATCCTTGTTTCCATATGCAACCGCAGACGAAGAGGTTGACACTGTTCTATCCAAAAGAAGGGGACACTCATAAAAATGATTTACCCCACAGGTGGATATGATAAAATCGTTTATGAAGCAAATACTGTATACACTTCACGTGCAGACCCGCCCCCTACCATAAATGTCTATGATTATATAAGAGGAGCGGAATGCCGATCCCGTCTCAAAAATCTAGGCGCCATTACCATTACTAATAATCAAAATGTTGAGTTAACGGTGCGTAACACGAATATGACGGGTAACTTTCCTACTCATCAGGATAGAGCAGAACTGGTAATAGTAAGCAGTAATGACCAAGGCGTGGCATCTTTAGGGACTCTTTCGGGCAATGATATTGGTGATTATCTTGAAAAAATCACGAAACGGTATATCTTGAAGCTGGTGAATACAATATAGTGTTAACCGCTTACGAAAATCTGACAAGAGCCTGAAGCAGATATCACATATTAGTGGCGCTTCTACTTCAGCTTCGGATAACTTATCCCGTGGGAGGGGTGAGAGTTGGAAAGATTGAAACCTATTCGAAGGGGCAGGTGGATTACTTAATAAAAAGAGCTATTTATACCATGCATTAGGTTCAACAGTTTCTTCAGGTGTTTTGCCAAATACCTTTATTTATGAACAAACAAAGACTTACGAGAATTTTTGTAATATACAGGGATCATATTCAAATGCTGACTTGATCTGTGTGTCACGGACATGTAATTATCAAAGTTTATTATCATCTTCATTGACCACAATTTATAATCAGTCAGCCAATAGCGTCAGCTATCCAGTGGTGCTAGAAGCTTATGATAATAATGTTGAATCTGGCTTGATTTCTCACAAGTTCAATATTAGGGAGGATCAAAATGGTGCAAATGTATTAGGAAGTGTCATTTTAGGAGCTAGCCCATCAAATACCGCCATATTCAATAATGGTCGAGAATTAGAAACCACAGTATATCAAAAGGAATCTGACGAATTTTTACCTGTTAAAAACACAAAATACTATTATTCGACGCAGGCTGATAATAATAATCGCCTGAGTGGATACATCATCAATAAGCTCTACACAGAATGTGCTATCTCAGAGGGAGATCTGGCAGAGTTGTATGAGACAAGCCCTTGGGAAGTAACTCATTATTATGTCTTTTCACCCTGGCTTACCATGGATTCGCTTGTAGTGCGCAATTATACAAAAAATGGCGGGTTATTAGCTAAGAGTACTGCCTATCTATATGATTCACAAACTCTGTTACCTTCGATAATTACATCTCACGACAGTAGGAATAGAACTATCAATACCTATAGTTTTTATACTGGAATGGGCAATAAAATACCTGACAGAAGTAGTCCTCAACTTAATTATGCTAACTATATATCCTTTAACAAAAATTATATAGGCCAGCTATTAATATCAATATAGCACAGTTGACGATGAATTCAACAGCAGCTATAGAGTGACCCTTGATGATTTAAAATCTCCCTTGGGAACAATACTTCCAGGAAAGGTAACAGAATCATTCGTTGAGGGTGATCCGGGTAATTCCTTTTTCTATTCTTGAGTATGATGAGTATGGCAATATTTTGTCGAAGAGTTCAGATGACGGTATTTTATTAAGTTACATCTGGGACGTATCAAAAACGGTATCCTGTTGCTGAAATAAAAGGAGCCAAGCACACAAATGCTGCTTATACAAGTTTTGAAACAAAGACCAATAATGGGTGGGAGGTTAATGGATCTCACGTAAAATATTTATAATAGTAATGCACCATCAGGAGATCACTACTTGCATTTTTCTACCGCTGGATCAATTGAGTTTAGTGATTTTGAGTCTGATGAGGATGTTAATTATATTGTGTCATATTGGTATAAATTAGGATCCTCTATTAGTGTTACGGGCGGATCTGAGCTAAATACAACTCCAGGTTTGAATGGATGGCTTTGCGCTACTGCCCTGGTAGATAATCCTACAAGCTTAATTATTAATGTCGGAGCCGGTAGTGATATTGACAACGTAAGGGCTTATCCAGAACAAGCTCAAATGGTCACTTATACGCATTACCCAGGTGTAGGTATTTCTAGTGTAAGCGACCAAAATAATATGACATCCTACTACAAGTACGACGCATTTGATAGGCTAATAAGTATTTTCGATAGTAAAGGAAATATGCTTAAAAGCTATGAATATTATTATAAAAATAAGCCATGAAATCACTCTTCTTTATAACTACGATCATCTCCTATTACATGGTAATATTTGTTTCGCGCAACATTCTATAGTAGGTCATTGGAACCCTGGATTTTTATCAGACAGTCGAACTCATGATACTTGAGACTCACGACAGATATAATGCTCTTCCTTCTGATGTAAAAAGAAAGGGCGAAGGATTCTATGGACAAAAGAGAATTTATATTTAAAGCCAATGGAGAGATTTCAGTTAGATGGCAAGCACAAGGGCAACAACAGCGAGCAAATGGAACTTGGGCCTTGGAGTCTAGCCAATTAATTCTAAATATAGAGGGCATTAACTATTCATATAATATTCAAATGCCTAATGATAACACATTAATTATCAGCGATGAGGAACAGGGGGGCCTATTTCAATACTCTCTATCTCTATAAAAACTAATGAGCAGAATAGACATGAAAAATATATATTACTCTATTAATATCATTTTTATCGCTGGTGAGTTCAGTTGTTGCCTTACCAATCCTTGAAAATAGTAATGTAGAAGAGTTGCCACCTTTGTATTTTGTAACTATCACTGGATCTGGGAGCGCTTTTGTAGGAAGCTCTAAATATTATGAAGCGTCATGGACAGATGGTCGGGGAAAATCCTATATCGGCACCCCCAAGTTCAGATTATACCTGGAGTACAAATAAAGGAACTATAACTGGACAATCAGAAACTGGCTGCAACATATCATGGACTTCATCAGGAGCGGCAACCGTATCCTTAGAGTATAGTACTTTCGGTAATTACTTTTTATGACACACATCAGGTAACAGTTTATTCAGCTCCAGAAGCAACATCAGCAACATCTGTTACCAGCTCTTCTTTTTTACTGCCAAATGGAATAGTACAACAGGAGCTTCAAGCTATCAGTTAATAGTTGCCACAGACAACTCATTTAATAATATTGTTTCAGGATATAACAATATTACTGTAATCGGTACTAGTAAGACAGTGTCTGGCCTGGGAGCTGGCAATAAATATTATTACAAGGTTAAAGCAAAAGGAGGGCAGGTAGCTCTGGATATTCAAATATAATAAGTACAAGACTTATACCCTCTTTCACCCGTAATTAATAATACCTCTCAGATAACAGACAATTCGTTTTCTATTCATTGGAGCCAGCCTAATGGCGCAACTAGTTTTAAAATAGATGTTTCTGAACAACCAGAAGTTTTCCCCAACCTGAATGGCTATAATAACCTTAGTGTAAGTGGAACTAGTACCACTGTTTCAGGGACTAATGCCTGGTAATATATATTACGCGAGGGTAAGGTCGATCAATGGTAGCGGTACCTCCGGTAACTCAGCGGTTTATACAATATTAACTCTACCAGGTGTACCTGCTGTTAATTCAGCCTTAAATATAACGGGAAATTCCTTTGAGGCCAGTTGGGAGTCGGCCACCGGGGCTACCAGTTATAAACTTGATGTGTCTGATCAAAGTAGCTTTGTAGTTATGCTAGACGGATATAATAATTATTCTTTAACTGAAACCAGCCAATATATTACTGGCCTTCAAGAAGGTAAAACTTACCTATTATCGAGTAAGATCTGTTAATAGTAGTGGGGTTACAGCAAGCTCAATTACAGCATCGGTTATAACAACACCTGCAAGCCCTGAGGTATTGCCAGGTACTGATATCCAGAAATGGTCTTTTACTGCGAATTGGCAATCAGTGACTGGGGCTAATGGCTATCGTTTGGACGTGTCTACCACCAGTGACTTTTCAAAGATATTAACCTCCTTTAACAATATTTTTGTAGGTGGTTTGACTAAAAATATTAGTGGTGTCGATTCAGATTTAACATATTATTATCGGGTAAGAGCAAGCAATGCGAGTGGGGTTTCAGCTAATTCCGAGGTAATTGAAGTTAAGGCACTGCAAGATTACAATTACGTAAGAGAAACCATTGCTTTAAAAGCAGGGTTTCATAATGGTAATGATTTGAGAAATTCTGTTATAGCATATAAACAAGATCAATATAGCTATGTAGATGATATAGGCAGACCATTGCAGGAAGTATTTGTAGAACAATCACCTTCCCAGATGGATGTGGTCATTCCGCATTCTTATGATAAATATGGAAGAGAGTCAGTTCAATATCTTCCTTTTGTTGAGGGTGAGAATGGCGAATTTAAGAGTAATTTCATTGCTAAAGAAAAGACTTCCTACGCTACATCTGTTAACCCTCAATTTCAATTTTATCAGGATAATACAACTACCGTGGCCACTGATACAAATCCTTATTCTGTCTCTATCTTCGAGTCATCACCTTTAAATCGAATTATAGAACAAGGTGCTCCTGGTTCAAGTTGGCAGCCAGGTCAAGCCTCTATAGAATATAAATATGAGTTTAATAACGATAGCGATCATGTTACTATTTGGGATATAAGCAATTCAGGAGATTTAATTGCCTTAAATAGTTATGAGGCGGGAGAGTTATATAAATATATAACTACTGATGAACACGAGAATCAGGTAATAGAATTCACAGATAAAACGGGACTTTCTGTACGTAAAAGAGTTCAGGCGAATGAATTAGGTACGTTATGGGCAGATACATATTATGTGTTTGATAATTTAGGAAACCTACGTTATGTGCTTCCCCCCATGGCTAATAAAAAAATTGAAGAGGGGGCTTCCATTAATGATAATTTTCTTCAGAAATGGGCGTTTTGTTATCAATATGACGGTAGAAAAAGAATGATTGCTAAAAGAGTACCGGGCTCCGATTGGATTTACATGATTTATGATAAACGAAATAGATTGGTTCTTACTCAGGATGGCAATCTGCGAGAAAATGATCATTGGCTATTTACTAAATATGATGCATTAAATAGACCTGTAGCTTACAGGTATTTATCATCAAGGAGACTCTGTTAGTAGATCAAGTATGCAAAATAAGGTTGATCAGTACTATGCAAACTTGACCACCGGAAGGGCTTGGTATGAGAGTTTTGATGAAAACAGTGGAGTAGTTGCTGGCTATAATAATGCGAGTTTCCCACAATTAGGCAACCTTGATAATTACCTTACCATTACTTACTACGATAATTACAATTTCAAATCATTATCAGAATTTGGAGCTGATTATGATTATGACGCAAGCCAACTGTCTCAAGCGACCTGTGCTCAGGGTACATATCAATTTCCTGCAGCAGCCTTAGATAGAGTAAAAGGACAGGTGACCGGAGCCATGACTAAGGTGTTGGATAATAATATATGGTTAGGTACGGTTAGTTATTATGATGATAAGTATAGATCAATGCAGGCTATATCAGATAATTATGTAGGGGGTAAAGATATTGTTAGTAATATATATAATTTTTCTGGATGGGTCCTAAAGAAGAAAGCTAGTCATATCACTGCTACCGATACTGAAGTTACTGAATTAGCCTTCATCTACAACCATGCCGGCCTTTTAATAGATACCTGGCATAGCATTAATGAGGAAGATAGCATTCTTCTAGCCCATAATGAATACAACGAACTTGGGGAGACTCATTGAAAAAAACCTGCACTCTGAAGATGATGGGGCCACCTATGTCCAATCAGTAGATTACCGTTATAATATACGAGGCTGGCTAACCAAAATAAATGATGCCGATCTTTCAGAGACGGAAACTATAGCGCCATCCGATTTTTTTGGAATGAACCTGGGTTATAATGAGGATATCGGACTGAACATAGATTTGGCTGATTTACAGTACAATGGTAATATCAGTGCTGTGAAATGGAGTAACGCCAATGACCCTGCGTCTGCTATGGGGTATGGCTATGGCTATGATCCAATGAACCGTATTATTAAGGCTCAATCACACAACACCACCGCTAGCAATGCCTATAATCTGGACGCCGTAGGCTACGACCTCAACGGCAACATAGAAAACCTTACCCGTATGGATGCTACCGGCAGCGCCATGGACCGGCTCAATTATGCCTATGGATCCAGCACCAACCAAAGCAATCAGCTACTGGCTGTGAGCGATGTAGCTACCGTAGAAGGAGGCTTTAAGGATGGTGCTAACCAGGGCGATGATTACCTGTATGATCCTGAACGGAAATATGATCCGTGACCTGAATAAAGGCATTGATAGCATCTATTACAACCACCTAGACCTACCAAGTAAAGTGAAGAAGATAGGTGGTGAATACATATTGTATACTTATGATGCCGCAGGTATAAAACTGGCCCAGACTGTTTATGATGCACAAGGGCAGCCTGTAAAGCGTACTGACTATTCCGGAGAGTATATTTATCAGAATGATACCTTGCTGTTTGTTCAGAATGCCGAAGGTAGAATAGTACCCAATGCCACCAATGGAAGTTGGGAATACCAATACCATTTGAAAGACCATTTGGGGAACACACGGTTGACATTTACTTCCCAGTCAAAAACCTGGAACTTTGTGGGTACTTTTGAATCAGAGAATGGTAATGTGGAAGAAAGTACTTTCGAGCACATCCCTGAGACACGGATGATCTTCATCAATGCAGATGCAAATAATGACGAAGGAAATGAGGTGGTTGAG
Organism: Fulvivirga ligni; assembly: GCF_021389935.1. NCBI lineage: Bacteria > Pseudomonadati > Bacteroidota > Cytophagia > Cytophagales > Fulvivirgaceae > Fulvivirga > Fulvivirga ligni. The sequence goes on along the minus strand of NZ_CP089979.1, from coordinate 6,511,307 downwards.
GTCAATAATTCCCAACCTATGGGAGCAGGTATAAGTTTGCCAATATCAGCGGGAGATCAAATTGATATGAGCGTATATGGATATTATGAAGGTGGCACTGGCTACAATAAGTAGCATAGGAGTCTCTGCCTTGATTGGTGCTGTTACAGGTGGGTTTGGAGGTATTGATGCTGGGACTGAAACTCAACAAGCTATTTATAACACATTGGGTAATGCTATAGCTGGTATAGGAATATCGGGAAGCTCAAGTGATAATGTGCCTGCTGCTTACCTGAATTACATTTTATTTGATGAGAATATGCAATATTATCAGCATGGTCACGCACAGATAACTCTAGCAGCCAATATGGAACATGAGCAGATTAATTTGAATAACATAGAGGCTTCCAAGCCTGGCTTTATATATATTTACTTAAGCAATGAAAGTAATAGTCCTAATTCTGTATATTTTGATGATATACAAATATCTGTAAGAGAGACTGCAATTATTCAAACTGATGATTACTATCCTTTTGGACTGGCTTTTAACTCTTATCAGAGGGTTACTGCCAAGGAGAATAAGTACCGTTATAATGGGAAAGAGCGCATATCTGATCTTAACTTAGGTTGGGATGATTACGGCGCGCGAATGTATGAGGCTGCAATTGGTAGATGGCATGCGGTAGATCCTTTGGCAGATCAAATGCGAAGGTACTCGCCTTACAACTATGGCTTCGATAATCCGATAAGGTTTATTGATCCAGATGGTATGCTTTCAACCGATGTTATCGACAATGAGGATGGTACTTATACTGTAGTGGGCGGGGATCCAAATGATGGAGATGATAACATTTATGTTGTTAATAAAAACGAAGATGGTGGGTATAACCGTACTGGTGAGAGTATAGGAAAATCAATTACTTCACATTCTTTTTTCGATGATAATGAGAATGCTGTAATAGGTGCGGTGATTGATTTAAACTCCACCGAGGGTCAATACTTTATTGATAATGACATAGTGAACGAAGATCCCGATTTGATTGAATATATGCCAAATGCTACTGGGGAAAACCTTTAGACTTAAAAACACGAAATATAGACAAAAGGGGTGAAGGTGTAACACCAGAGCAACATATGTATAGGGGAAGTGTGGCTAAAAATGGCAAGATTGGTTCGGCCAGAGATTTTGGAAATATGGGAGCAGGTATAGTTGCAGCAAGAAATAATTTGTCATGGACCATAGCAAGATTAGGATATGATGGGTTAGAATCCTACCAACAAAGACGACTTTCAACTGAAGGCAAAACCACTCAAAAAGCTGAAAGAGTTGGTTTTAATATGGGAATAGATTCAAGAAAAAATGACCTCAATAAAAAGGGTAGTGTACGTATGCGCGTACGGCAAAGAGATCATCCAATAAAAAAATAAAATTATGAAGAATATAATTTTTGCCATTTTATTAGTTATAGTGAGCAGTTGTGATAAGAACTCAATTATATATTTTTATCCCGAAAAAGGCTCTGGTATTATTACAATAATTGATAAAAACCAGTATAGGTATATAATTAAAGGTAAACATGAAAAAGTTCCTGACTTAAATTATATTAAGTTAGATATATCTAAAGTTGATAAACTTTCTGATGTAGTTTATATCTGTTGGAAGGAAAATGAATTATGGGAAGTGACCGTGGATAAATCAGTAATAGTTGAAACGGTAATTGATACTGCTAATTATAAAATAAATACTACCTTGCCACGTGATAGTAGAGGTATTCCAACGGAAAACAAGTTTAAAAATGATAGTTGTATGATTTTTTCCTATTATCTAATGCGCCTTACTTCCAGATCACGGAGGGATTGTTAAAATAAAATAATACAAATATTTTCGGTTTTGTATTTCAAAATAATGAAGAAGGACAATAGATTGGTGAGTACAGCCTCCATTCCCGCCATGCTTATCATAGTGGTTTAGTATAGCGCCGTTGACTTATCAGAAAACCTTAATGTATCTGGAGTAAATGTAGATTTACTTTTTACGGATGATGGTTCAGATGGTCCTCTGCTAAATTTGGTAAATACTGTCATACCAGGAAAATTTTGATACTAATTTAAATGTAGATCAAACAGGTGCTTCTGGCTATTCAAGTACTTCAAGGTCAACAGGAGCGTCTTCTTCCGGTTCGTCTAGTGGAAGTAGTAGTAGTGATAGTGGTACAAGCAATTCTCCTGGTTCTAATGGAGGTCCTAATCAAGCAGCTAACAAATCAAAGACTAACGTTATTAATATAAACATGACTGCAAATGGGGTTAATCATGGAAATATTCAACAAAAAGCAGAGGCCAAAATACAACCATTAGTCAACACCAGAATATATAATTATCCAAGAAATCAAGACTAAATCATGAGGAAATATTTAGCAATAATTGCGATTATATGTATTGCTTCATGCAATAAGGATATAGAGAAAGTTACTGTTAAAGGGTGGGTTAAAGATGTCGGGACAAATGAGCCAATTAAAAACATTGATGTTACTGTGATTTGCTGGAAATATGGAAATAGTCCAGACGGTAGCTACTCAGAAAATGAGATAAAAGTAGTTACTACAGATGATAAAGGTCAGTATAAAGTTAGTTTTAATAAAAGTGCATTCTTAGAAATAAAAACATCTTTGGAGGGGTATATTGATACTCATCAAACGAAAGAATTATATGAGGAAAATAATACAATAAATATCTCTTTAGTGAAAGATGAATAGTTGTTATCTAATGAAGGGAATAAATTATTGTCTACTGCTGGCGTCTCCCCCTTCTGGAGCCAGCATCTTGCTGGTGACCACGATTGAAAGATAAAGAGAGCCTTGCAGTAATGCAGGGCTTTTTTATTGGTGCTAGTTTTAGTTGCAGATCAGATTTTAAGAGAAAGCATAAATTACCTCAATGAGTAGCCTTTTACGGTTCTCAGGCATCTGCTCAATCTTTTTGAACTGCATTAAGAGCCCCATCTAGTGCGCGTAGCGAAGCAATACGCGTGCTAAACCCAGGCCGTTATAATTGTCGGCCTTATTAAAAATATCTTTAGATCTATTTACTTTTTTTTCAGCAGTTCTACTTTTTCCTTTTCTGAGGCTAGTAGCCTTTCATAAAGTTCCACTACTTTATCTAAGGGGGTTGAAATGGCACTGGTAGTTAGTAACCCCCACACTGGCAGCCTTAGAGTTAGAGCCCTCATAATCATTTTGGATGTTGAAAATAGCAGCTTCTTCGTCAAAGTTTTCAATAGCTTCCACGGGCACTTTTAAAGCCTCAGCTACTTGCTGGAGCAAATCGTTTTCAATGTCTTCCTTTTGTTCTAGTAGAGATATTTTGCGTTGGTTCCAACTCTCACCTAGCTCAAAGGCTAAGGCTTTCTGCTTCATTCCCATCATTTCACGGAATCGTTTTACATTCCTGCCCTGGTGTTACTAGAAATTAGTCAATCTCAGGACGGTAAAAATCATGGAAAATATGTGCGCTATTATCCTTCAGGGAAGAAATATTTTCAGGTGGAATATTTTAGAGGACAGCCAACTGGAAAGGCAACTGAATGGCATGAGAATGGTAAAATTAAAATAGCCTATTATTACGAAAATGGCCTAGAGAACGGATCTTATATCTTATGGGATAGTACGGGGACAAAACTACTGGAAGGACAGATGAAGGATTGTTTTTTGGCACTTTTCTGCCCATCCCATTTTATACTTAAAAATAGTTTCATAAATTGGTTTCATAAATAAGTCTCACCAACCAACGTTAAATCAGACTTTTATGAACATAGGTTATGCCAGGGTTTCCACCCAAGACCAAAAGCTGGAGGTGCAACTTTCAGAGCTGCAGAAGTACGGCTGTGAAATGATATTTAAGGAAAAGCAAAGCGCCATTAAAGAACGACCGGAACTTGATAAGATGATCAGCCATCTAAGGAAGGGAGATACCGTGGTAGTCTGGAAGCTTGACCGCCTGGGTAGATCTCTTCGGCACCTGGTGAACCTGATAGGTTCTTTCAAAGATATGAGAGTAGACTTCGTGAGTATCAATGACAATATTGACACCACCACCTCCCAGGGCAGGCTTATGTTTAACCTCTTTGCCTCCTTTGCCGAGTTCGAAAGAGAAATGATTAGTGAAAGGACTAAGGCCGGATTAGCACATGCCAGAAAGTTTGGAAGAAAAGGAGGGAGGAAGCCAGGTATTTCAAAAGAAGGAAAGATCAAAGCTTGGGCAGCATTGAAGCGGACCAGGGATTCAGATACACCTATTGCTCAGATTCAAAAGGAGCTGGGACTTTCTAAAGCTACTTATTATCGTTATCTTCAGTGGGCTCAGGGAGAGGAGAAGAGGAAAATTGCTTTAAAATAAAAAAAAATCTAAGTATTTGGAAGCTGTGAGCAACGATTTGGAAATTTAATTAGCTTCAGTCATCAGGTCATTCTTTATTAGAAAAATTATATGGGGACTAAATATATCAGTGACAATATTTAATTTAATTAAATAATGCCTAATTTAAATTGCGAATATGCACTTCCCAAAGGACATTTTTTCAATTGTGACCACGGTATAGAATATAACCAAATCCAGTTTCATCAGCCAAAATTTGATATTTCCAATCTTTGGATTCATTTTGGTTTCAGAGAGCAAGAAAAGTTTTTTAAAATTTCTAACCAGGATGGTCTTACCTTAAGCCTTTTACGACTCTTGCCACTTAGTATCTTGAACAATAACTATTATGGAATTTCAAAAATCGGAACGTTACCTTCTTATAGAGGAAATGGTTATGCATATCAACTCTACAGGTGCGCTATTGAAAGGCTTGATTTACCTATTATTTGTGATGCATCATTGACAATACCTGGTTCTTATAATATTTGGATGAAATTGATACACGAATCAAAAACCGATTCTTTCGAAATAAAGCATTTGGATACAAAATCCGAAGCTATTAAAGACTACGCTTATAAAAACCCCATGCCAAGAATTTGGGGTTATGATGAAGATATCCTTGAAATAATAAAGGATGATAAAGAAAATTTGGAGGATGCATACCTGGACGGAGAAGTTTCTGAAGAATTGTACAAATTCTTAAAACACCATTTAAATTTATTGGAAGATAGATCTCATGTTCGACTGTCAGCCAATAAAAAATAACATCCGTAGCCGCCATGCTCAACACAGTAGTTGTGATTTCCTCTGCTGGTGCCAGCATCAAATAGTTGCTGGTTCGAGCTTGTAGTTCGGACTTTACGTACCAATAGCCCTATTATATTTGAGCTCTTTTTTATGCCTCTTTAAAAGTGATATTCCTCATTGTCGTTAGTTCGATTCAAATAAATGAAATTATCTCAATAAAAACTTTAAAAAGCAATCAATCTTCATCCTGTCTCCTTTTAAATAAACATATTTGATTACTGCATAAAATCTGATTGAAATGGAGCTCGTAAATTATTCAAAACCTCACCTACACGAAGAACAAAGTAAACCGTACCCTGTAGATAACCAATCCTTCCCATACACAGAAATCTCCAATCCACGCAGATTTGAAGAACTGTTATACAGCATTTACCAGCTGAAAATTGAAAAGCAAGAGCTAAATGACTATGATGACATAAGTTTGATGAGCGGAGTTGCAGAACAAGCACGAGATGTTGTGATGTTTTAGGAATGGAAAAGCCCATGGTATAATCCAATGCAAAAAGTATAAACACAACCTAGCCAAAACCGATTTTGGAGGGGAGATTACAAAATTAATACTGTATAGCCTTTTGGATGATAGAATAATCCACGACACCAACGACTTTACATATTACATCGCAGTTGCTAAAGATTTTACGGCACCTTGTCGCGACCTAATTACTGACTTTAATAATCAGATCCTTAAGGAACCTGAGTTGGAGGGTTGGATATCAAGTAACTTAAACATGCCTACTCTGCGGTCATTAAAAATGACAGATTGTGCAATTATAGTGCGGGATATTCTTTCAAGAGATTAATGTAAAGAAAATTATTCCTAGTGATTTGGATTTGGAACTTACGGATAAACCACAATTGCAGCCACTATTTTCTCTGATTCGCTCAGTGACGGACAATACAGTTACTAAGGAAATTCTTAACACTCTTAAATGGTTATCTTACTGAAGAGGAAATTTCGAAACAACTGTATAATGGCTCAATCAGCTTGTTATCTGAACCAAACACTTTTGAAGGTATTGAAGATTCTCACATACTACGCAATGAAACTGAGCAATTGATTAATTGGGTTCAAAGTGAGGCCAAAAAAGATTCTAAGGGAAATATTCAGAATATATGCCTATCGCTGGACCAGCCGGATTTGCAAGACTGTGATTCTGAAAAGATTTTTTCTCAAAGTGTCGGTCATTGGATCTTCCCATTTTGGGTTTGAAGACAGATAAACTTTACTCTTATACAATTACTGATCTTCAAAATAGTATTGGGCTTACCTTACCTGTATTTGATTTTATAGAGAGATGTAAAGCTATATATCGCACTACAATCATTGTCATAGACCAAATCGATGCCCTATCACAATCAATGTCCTCTGACAGAAGATTTCTGGATGTCTTTAAAGGGTTCATTGATCGTTTTGAAAATGATGACAATATTAAAATAGTTATTTCAGTTCGTAATCAGGATTTGAACTATGATCCCAGTTTAAGACAGTTTAGAAAAAATAATACTATACAAGTTACCAAGCTTTCTTCAGAACAAGTATTCGAGCAACTTGAAAAAATTGGGATTGTCAAGAATCGCATATCAGATAGCTTCTGGAACTTCTAAGAATTCCAAATAACCTAAATATATTTTCAAGAATAGCATCTGACGAAGACAGCTTAAAAGTAACTACGATACAAGAATTGTACGTAAAAATTTTGAATCAAAAAGTGTTACAGATTCCAGAACGCGTCAAGACTAATAAAACTAAAGTTAAAATTGCTCTTTATTCAATTGCTGATAAAATGTTCAGTAGCCAACGAATAAGTATTTCCGTTTCCCAATTTGAAGATTTTTCAGATGAAATTGATTATCTGGAGAGTGAACAACTGGTCAAATGTGAGGGCAAGCAATTACAATTTTTCCATCAATCCTTTTATGATTTTATTTTCGCCAAACAGTTTGTAGAAAACAGATCAGACTTAATCAATTATATAAAGGATTCTGAACAATCAATTCATATTCGCTCGGCAGTAAAAATGATAATTACCTATTTGAGGGATTATGATCCTGTATTGTATTGCAAGTATACAAAACAGGTTATTTCAGATGAGTAGATATTTTTTCACCTTAAGCACATTATTTTTCTAAATATACTTTTTCAATCAAACCCCACTCAGGAAGAGCAGGACTTGATAAAGTTTTCCCTGATAAGTTCATGGAACTATAGCTTTTTATTTTATGAACATGCATACAGCAGCTATTGGTTGGAATTTGTCATAGATAATTCCTTACTCGAGTTGCTCAAAGGAGAAGCCAGGAAGATTAAATCACCTGAACGGAAATTAGTAGATGAGAATTTTGACGAGATTATATCGAATTTGCAGATTAACTTTTTACGAAAACATGTCGAAGTGAATGATCCGATGGCATGGAAATATTTTAAGCAAATTGAAGATACTAGAAGGTTATACAAAAAGTACTATACTTTGTGAAGGATTGGAGTAGTTCTGATCCCCTTTTCATGCTTGCTAAGTGTCCGGATTTTATAAATTCAGAAACTTCGACATATTCCATGTTCTTGAAAACATCATAAAATATAATGAAGACTTTGTGCTTAACGTCTTAAAAGGGAATCTTGTCTCAAGATGATAAAAGAGCATATACCAAGGGAGACTATGATCAAGTTCTGAAATCTCTATACAAACTAGCTCCACAAAAATTATTTCCTATACTGCTCGAAGGTATGAGGAATGATCTTTATAAAGATTCTGGCACTCAAAATGGCTTGATAAGAGATTGGACTTATAGTCGAATTGAATTACATAATAATGACCATATTGGTGCTCAGGAATTTTTTATACCAAATGCTCGCTCGTTATCTAAAGGCAACTGCGTCAACTCACATTGACGATTTCTTAGAGTTCTTCCATAGACTTAAGTCATCAAATCACGATACCATTCTTAGATTGTTAACCTTTTCCTTAAATGGTAATGAGGATAAATTTACCAATGAAATTATAGAATTGTTCAACCATTTTAAGCACTTAGGGCTTTTGACTTATCGCGATGATCTGGAATACGAATTGAGATCATTAGTTGAGAAGAGTTTTCCGCATAATGAATGCCGAACAGCAAAATATCATACTGAATACCATACGAAGCTATAGAGGGTAAAAAAGAATTAAGATTCTGGACTACTGACGAGGGTAAAACCATACTTCGCTTTGAATGGGGTCTATCTAAATATTATTGGTTACAAAGAATGCCCATAGATATAATTCAATCTAACCCAGACTTGAAAATGTCTCTAATGGAATTGAGAAGAAAATTCTCAAAACATAAGGATATTCCAAAGAGGCGGAGTGTAATATTCTGGTGCCGTTCACAGTCCTATTCCGTCAGGTGCGCAAAATTTTATGAAGAAGAAGCATTGGCTAATGTCTTTCAGAAAATATGATACTGACGAAGATAGGTGGGGAATGGATTTCTTAAAAGGAGGCAGATCAGAGCTAGCATCAGAATTTGGAAATATTGTTAAGCAATATCCCTCAACGGAAAAGTTAGAAATAATAAAAGCGGTTATAGAATCAGATAATCTCCCCATTGAATATGCTATAAGCGGACTCTACGGCTGGACCCAATCGGGTGCAGATTTGAACTTGATTTTGCCTTTGTTTGAGAATGTTCTGGAAAAGGATTTTTCTAATCAAGAAGTATATATCACATCCTTAGCGGGTAGTCTTGTTAATCAAGATAAGACATCCTTGAAGGTAATTAACTATCTTGTAAAAACTAGCTTACGATTTAAAAATGAAAACGCAGCTACTTTTGTTGCTGATAATGCCAATACTAGTATAAATGGGCTTTATACAACAGCCATAAATACTTTACATGGTGATGCGGTTAACAATCTGCTTCGTACTCGTGATAATAGTTTTAAGAAAACTATATTCGATACTGTTGCATACATTTTGGAGAATGGGCCTCCAGAGATCTCGAGCCGCAATCTACTTTCGCTTCCATTATCTCAATAGATTGAATAGAGATGAGGCTCATGATCTTTATGTAACCTCATTTGTTAAAGAAACTAATATACATGTTATTGCTACAGCTATCCAGTCATTGCCATACTTCCGAACTAATGGGATTAGAATATTAGATGCACCAATTAGGTTGTTGATTGAGTCAGGTTCTATGGGGCAGTGAAGACAGTGATTATTTATTTACAATTCTTTATGACTCATATCTCTACGAGCAAGAAGGAGCCGAAGAGTTACTACCAATGTTTTTAGATTCTACTAATTATAACCGTTCTAAAGCCATAGGAGAAATTTTAAGTAATTATTATAAAGTTGAGGACTCTAAAAAAAAGAGTGACTATTTACTAGAATTAATCTTACTAAAGGCCGATAAGGAGGATTTCAATGACATTTTTTGGCATTTCAGCGATGCCGGACATGTCGCACTTCAGGACTTATACAAAATCATTAAAAAAACCTCATCAAGTCTAAATATTTTAAATTAACAGATCAATTAATTAAATATTTGCTTACCCAAAATAGTCAAATTTCCTTTTATGGCAGTTGAATTATTTGAATTTGCCCTAACTAATAATAAACTACAATTAGGAGACCTACCCCACTATCAAGTTGAAGATAAAGCCCTTAATTTTATTGTCTCAACTTATGAGACAATTACTGATCATGACGATAGGAGCAAAGAGATGCGAAAAAAAGCTATTACAATCATTTGATATAATAATCACCGATTTTAGATTTATAAGTAATAAGGAGAAAAGATCAATGAACTCTTTTTAAGCTTAACTGAGGTGAAACAACTTCAAAAGTTATATAAGAAAGATAATGTTTTGGGTGATCTATGAAAATGATAATACTGATTCATCTCAGAAGGCTGAAGGTTATTATTCCGTCGCCGACATGCTCGCCATGTATGTTTACCACTGCTTACGTATACACTGACTTCGCTATTCGGCTCAGACTTTCAAAGCCCTACCCACTGCCCTTATACATTTTTAATTTTAAATTAGTGAGATTGACCTATAATACGACAAAAATGAATGCTTTAGAAGAATTTCATAATAAGTTAGATTCTGTTCCGCTTGATGTTACCAATCAACATGATATTATTAAAGAGTTACAAAGAGTAAATGAAATACTTAATAAAGAAGGGTTAACTGAAATTTTAAAAAAAGTCTGAATTAGAACGACAGTGCTTTGCTTTGAGGGTGTCCTTTGACCAAGATTCTGAAACTGGAAAAGTTAAAGGTGTGACTGGGCAAATGAGTGGGAAGAGTAAAAAATGAGGAAGGAGAAAAAGTTCCTATTGTTTGGCCAGATATAACCCAGTTTACTGAAAACGACTTCAAATATATTGAAGAAAGATATAAAAGCACTAAAAATCTTTACGCCAAAACACACTTTGGTTTAATCCTATATTTTCAAAATTCAACTGTTTTCTCACGTCATAATGATTTCAAAAAACAGCTTGGTGGTGACTTATTTGAACTTGCTAAATCATATAAGGATAAAACATTATCTTCAGAAAAGAATAAACGCTACATTATTCATCTTTACCAAGCTATCAAAGCGGCTCTCCAAATTGGAATTCGATCAAAGTTTCACGATTTAAAAAACAATATTGCTTCATGGTTGATAGAGCTACACAATGGATGGGATTTAGATAGAGATGACGCCCTCCGAATTTTACTTAGATGTAACACAATTGTTTGTTGACAATTATAAATATGTCAAAAATGAGATCATACCGGAAAATATTCTAAAACAAAATTTAGTGGGGGTTGAAACACAAGCAAAGAAATACAAGTGGGGAGCTATTTACATCCTTAATTCCTCAAGTGTTTTGGATCAAAAAGCGGGATTAGAGTATTTCAACTATAAAAAAAGAAAAGCCGAATTGTATGAGCAATTAGCGAAGGAGGCTGAAGGTACGCCTAGACAATTGGCTGCGATAGGATTTGTTGAAGACGCACTACGCCTTTATAGGGAATTGAAAGATGAAGAAAATATAGAGCGCTTAGCAAAGTGGTATCAAGAAATAAGAGGAACGGGTAATTTTGGAACTGTTCAACAAGAGCTAGATCAAGATCATGTAAAGGCTGTTGCTGAAAATATTAATAAAGAAATTGAAGCAAAAAGTCCTCAGGAAATATTACAGACCTTATCTATTTCACAAATGTTTTCAAGCCTCGAAGTAATTGAAAAAAGTTCAGAAGAATCAGTTTCGCAGAACGGTTCCTTAAGATTTTTCGGAAATTCTGTTGGGACAAATTTGGAAATACAATTGCAAAATATACTACTGAAGAAGAAAGAAAGCTCTTTTCGTTTTGGCAAACCTATGGTTTTCACTATCAAATCGGTGTACAATGGCTAACATATTATTTCATTCAAGCTTACAAGAATGATAAAATTAATTTTGACGCTACAATTGAATTCTTATCAAATTCTTGGCTAAGTGCACCGATTTCAAGAAACTATAATGGAATTTTACGCAATATAAAGCCAGTTGAAATATTGATTCCTCCAATTCGCCTACTTTTTAATGAACTAGAAGCTTGGTCAAAAGATAAAGACTACGAATTCAATGCAGTTGTCTTAAATGACTCTTTGACACTTAAGGTTGAAGCCTTATTACGATACATGTGTGAGCATCTAGGTATTCCTACCTTTAAACCAAAGGATAAAGGAATAGTAATGGAAAAAAACATAGATGATATCTTGGCCGATATAAAAGATGAACCAGAAAGTCCTACTGGATTCAGTGAGGACGACAGACTATTTATCAAGTTTGTGTTGAGCGAAAAAGTAGGACAAAATTTAAGAAATAAGGTTGCTCATGGTTTATTGGACATTCATGATTACGACTTTGACAAGATCATAGTTGTTTTTACCATAATATTGCGTTTTGTGAAATACCGATTTGTGGAAGAAGAAAGTAATAATGATGACACAAATAATTAAAAAACACTGCCAGTCATTTTCATTATTAAATAATTAAATTCACCTCGAAAAATAATATAGCTTATATGCTCGTATATTATGAGGAAAGCAAAAAAAATTAATATAAATGGAACATTATAGACTGGAATTTAGTGAAGAGCAACAATGGCTGAGAATGGACAATTATAGTCATGATGCTAATACTAAAGGCTTCATCACTTTAAAAGAAAGATGTACAGATACGGAATATAAAATTTTCCAGGCATTCTTAACCCGAAGAGATGGGAAATTATTGAAGGATTCAAAATTTAATTATCGTAATGCGGATGTATTAGAAGCCATTGAACAATTAGAGACTTTTCTTCAAAATCTGTCCAAGTATAATTTGAGTATTTCAGATAAATGACTCAACTAGCATGTGAAGTGAAACATTATACACGTTCACTAATTTAGGTGTTTATTCTTATCAATGGTACTTTGAAGACTTATAGCTGATAAGCCACAATTAATTGTTGCAAAAGTAAATAATTTACTATCTTAATTACGATGAAATCTGTTCTAACAAATGAGTATTTAAGTGATTTTAGTTCTAATGAATTAAAAAATGCGCCTAATAAGCTCTATTACTCTGGGGATTTAGATCTATTGAAATCCCAGCGCAAGGTTTCTGTTGTTGGTTCTCGGAAAATATCTCATAAAGGATTGAAAAGAGCTGAAATAATAACCAAATACCTCACTAACCATAATTTCACCGTAGTTAGTGGTCTTGCCCAAGGGGTCGATACAATTGCGCATACCACAGCCATTAATAATGGTGGAAAGACTATTGCAGTTATAGGTACTTCATTAGAACAATTTTATCCTAAAAATAATCAGAACCTTCAGCTGGAGATAATGAACCATCACCTTTGTATTTCTCAGTTTTCTGAAGGACACCCTACCCAACCCAAGAATTTTATTTTACGCAATCGCACTATGGCTTTGATTAGTGATGCAACTATCATTATCGAAGCTAGTGAGCAGAGTGGTACTAGGCACCAAGGTTGGGAAGCACTTAGGTTAGGTCGTAAGCTGTTTTTACTTTGTAGAATCTTTCACTGAGAATAATTTATCTTGGCCAAATGAAATGCTTGAATATGGAGCTCAAAAGTTAACTAGAGGTAATTATCAGGAACTATTAGAAGAAGTTCCTTATCTCATTTCGAATAAAGAAGCGGTGTTAGAATAGTGTGTGCTGGAGATGGAACAAATTCATTAAACTACGCTGGAATAGCAAATTACCTATCCAAAAATACTGGCGAGAAGGGAGAACAATCCCGTCAAATTTGCGCAGCACTTAAAGCTGGAAGGCAATCAACCATAAATTCTGTGATAGGCGCAATAAACAAAAACTTATCTTTTTTCGAAGGTTTTTTAGGGCCCAATACCACTTTAATCCCAATTCCAAGAAGCACTCCATTATTGAATGGAGGAATATGGCCAGCAAAAATTATTGCGGATGAATTAGTCAAAAACAATCTTGCTAATACCTCTATTGAAATTATTCAAAGAACTAAGCGTATTTCTGCATCTTCTTCACGATCCTCAGCAAAAGATAGATCTGAAGTTCATGAACATCGGGCTTCTTTACAAATCTCACCAGAGATTATCCATACCAATAATATTATACTAGTAGATGATGTAGTGACCTTAGGTAGAACTAGCTATGCTTGTTTTCTTGATTTACAAAAATATTATAGTGGCCAAAATATTATGCTTTTTTCTGTTTTTGTGACCAAAGGTCTTGAAGAGCATAAAACCTTGGACATCATTACTCAACCACAAAGTGGAATTATCACATTTAACAGCACCACAGGTAAAACCACAAGGCAAGATATAAATAGTCTATAATAGTTAACTATAAAATCTGTGGGTTGAGCAAGAAGTTTTCTATTCTTATCTCATATATATGAGATAATTTTTTTATTTCATGTGTCAATAAGTAGTTTATTTATTCCAAAGTATAAGGTTATTGCGCCTTTTGAATTTCTAGCTATCCAACCTTATTATTAATAGAATTCAGTGTAGCTCTAATGATTAGAGGTTTTCGAAACTGCTATTAATATTTAATATATACTCTAGTTCGGTTGCATTGCAAATCATGGTTTTCTTGAATCTAAAAATTTGTAATCATGAGCCAGTTCGATCAAAAAGTATTTCAATCTCGATTTAATGAATCACTGTCCTACGCAAAGAAAATAATTACAAAATTTTTTACTGATGGTGATTTACAAAATGACTTACTCCAGGACTATTCTTATGAGATCTTATCCAAGCCAGACAAGTATTTCAACTTGCTAAAAGGTAAAAGAACTACATATTTTATATTGCAATCAAAGGCCGCTCATATCCGAGCTAAAAATAGATCGTATCTATATCATGAGTATATAGAAAATCCAGCCTTTTCCTCTGATTCCTTTGATACTATTTCTGAGCCAGCCGAATATGCTTCTGTTTCCATGGAAGAGAAATATAATGATCATCTCGAATCTATTCTCCATTCAATATTTCCTCCTAATGGTAGAAAAGGTTCTGTCCTGGCTTATGAAAAACAAGTATGGCTATTAAAAGAGTACAAATCAGGTGGCTTGAGCACTCGAGAATTCTGCAATCACCATAAAATCTCTACTGCTACACTTCACAGGCTTCTAAGTCAAGGTCCTCAAAAGGTGAAGCCTTCTATTACTCTCCAGGTGATTAAAAAGTTTATTCTTGAAAACAAGAAATCCATTGAAATAGCAGAGGAACTCAATATTTCAAAAGCTTCAGTGGCTCAGCAGCTATATAAGGGCAAGCAAAAACTGAAAAAATATTATGGCGATCATTTTCGTAGAAAGAGAGAGATAAATATTTCAATTAATTAGTTTCCATATTGGAAACTTTTTGGTAACTTTATAATGGCGCATAACTGAGTATAATCCAGTTATAATATAATGACTTTAAACCAGTAAGATTATGGAAAGCAGAGAATTTATTTATTTAACAAAATTTAAGCAACATGAGAATAATCTCTGTAGGTACTCTTCACAATTTTCACAAAAAGAACCCAACTAGCAAGACAGGACTAGTTTTATGGATTAAATCAATGAAATCGGCTCAAATAGAGAAGCCTAATGACATTACCGAGCTATTTAATAAAAGTAGGATTATCGATAATAATAGGGCAATCTTTAACATCGCTAAAAATAAGTTTCGATTGGTAGTAGCTTTTAATTTCTCTACTTCAATTGTCTATATCAGATTCATTGGTACCCATGCCGACTATAACAACATTAACCCAGAGACAATATAAGAGACATTACATTTAATTATACAACATTGGAACTCAAACCCATAAGGACTGAAAATGAATATTTACAGGCTCTTCAAGAGGCTGAAAAGATATTCGATGCTCAAAAGGGCACACCTGATGGAGATAGACTTGAATTACTAGCTATTCTCATTGAAGATTATGAAGATAGAGAGTTTCCTTTACCTAAGTTAGACCCCATCGAATCTATCAAGTATGTGATGGAGGAAAGAGATTTTAATCAAAATGAAGTTGCCCATATTTTTGGTGATAAAGCAAAAGCTTCTTTGGTTTTAAATCGTAAAAGAAAGCTTAGCTTAACCATGATTAGAAAGGCTCATGAAGCTTTACAAATACCACTCGATATCTTAATTCAAGATTATTCTACAGCAGGTCCTAACTAATAACTAGGACTTTTATTCGCCCGAAAATTTATACGATCAATCATCAAGTAAATTTTAATTAGGAAACCACATCCTTACTTGCTTTTATAAAATTCTCTTCCTTTTTCTGTTATACTATATTCTGTGGATTGACCCTTTTTATTTTCTTTCACAAATCCGTGATCAACACAGTAATTTATTGTTTCTGTGGCAACTCTGGTGGCTCCAGATAGAACGCTATATGTCACTAATAAATAGTTTTCACCTGCTAAATCTGTTGAGCTATTAATTATTAAACTTAAGAAGTCTTTAACAGTAAGGTCTTTTGCCATGTGGCGCTCTATACTTTCTTTCATTACCTATCAATTACCGTTGTGCTTATTTCTGTAGACAAGTATAATTATTTCTTTTGGAAAGAGCATCGGTAGGGATCTGATAGGATATCCCTGCTATCTGTTACAATCTGTCGATTTTCACGACTATCAGGTTTAGAATGCCTGTGTTCGCCTGTACTTAGTTAGCCAGCTTTATCAAGTAGGAAGTAATATCAATTATTCCAAAAAATAAGGTTTGTATGAATAAAGTAGCAAGCTATCACACCTTAAACCGGTGCCCTTTTTACCTCACGCTCAACCTAGCTGGACTTCTTAATCCCTAAAACCTAGAAGGCATTACATAATTATTTTCACTTAAATACTTTATTGTAATGAATTTCAAAATGCAAGACTCCGTAGTGCAGACTAAAATAGTTTCTGAAATCCAACTGGTCTATAGATCCAAAATTAATATTAATGATAGACCAATAATTCAGCCATCTGAAGATGCTAATAAGATTTTTCATCAAGTATGGGATGAGGATTTGATGCTTCGTGAATCTTTCTATGCCATGTATCTCAACCGACAAAATAAGGTGCAGTCTGTATTGAAAGTAAGCACCGGAGGGACTACCGGTACTGTGGCTGATCCCAGGCTTATTAGACTGGCCGTTGGCGCAATGGTACGCGATCTTATTAAGGTCTATCATCAATTATTAAATTATGGTCATGAGTGGTGTGATCCTTTAGGTAATTTGTATGAAGAGATAACCTCAAAGCGTAAATCACAGGCTTTAGGTCAGTTTTTCACTCCTGAGCACCTTTGTGATTTAATGGTTCAACTAAATTATAGTGAAGTCATTTCTAATGCGCGAATTTCCGACCCTGCTTGTGGATCTGGCCGAAATTTGTTGGCTTTCCATGTGGCTTATCCTGGCAATTATGTATTCGGTGAGGATATCGATCTGATGTGCTGTAAAATGGCAGCTATTAACTTGATGGTGCATGGATGTCAAGGTGAAATTATACATCATAATTCGCTCGTTTGCGTCAATCAGTTTCAAACCTACCCTGATGATGTCTGTGATAATACTCACCACTAATAATCCCGAGGAGTATTTTGATAGTTAATGTCTTACCCTTTTGCTTTGTGCTTGTTGATGTTTGAATTCTTTTTCCGGATCTATGAATTGGCTTACATCGATGATTCTGGAAAGGTCATTGACATGATCTACAGCTCGAAGCAAGGCAATAAAATGCAGCATGGAGATACCGGCACCACCTTCTAGCCTGGTGATAGTAGTCCTGCTCACACCAGTGTGCTTTGCCAACTCCTGCTGTGTAAAAGAGCTATTGATTCTTGCCTCTTTAAACCTCCTTCCCATTTCAGCTAATATTTCTCTGTTTGAATTAAATCCAAAATCCATGCTTTAAGTTTAATACATTAAACTCTTAATTCAGCATTAATGCTTTAAATATGAAACAATTTAAGCCAATATAGGGTTTCCAATTAATTGGAATTTTTGGGTGTTTGTTGATTGAGTAGAAATTAAATCTCTTTTTGGGTCATATATTTATATCATTAGGATACTATATTTCTTGATTTGCTATTTTAAAATTGGATCAAAATTGCGGCTGTTATGAACTCTATTTTCTGTTAGCATTTTATGAATATCCTGGTAATCATAATATAGAACTCCGCCTATTTTAGTGAATGGTAGAGTGCCGTTTACTCTTAGATTTTGCAATGTACCTGGCGAAATGTGTAACATGGTCCTTACCTCTGGAGATCTAAGCCATTTTTTTACAGGGGTTCCGGCATGTTCTTTTAAAATCTTTTTAAACTCATCAATTAGTTCAAGTTTAAACTCTCTTAGATCGTCTGTGGTGATAATTTCTGTTGCCATAATCTTTACGTTTAGTTGTAATACTAAAATGTTGAGATATGCTATACTTTTTTCACAAGTAGGGGGAAAGATGGTAAGGATTTTAAAATAGTAAAATCGAATAAGGCCTTCATCCTCCAGCCGCTTTATTCCGTACCTCCATTCAGCAGCTTTCGGAACCCTTGGTAAGAGAAGAACTATACAGCCAACGCACCTTCCTGCCAGACATAGTTCTACCCTTACCTTTTGCCTAACCCTAGTAGCTGTCTAGCAGTGACCAAAGCGATTATTAAATCATTACCTCCATTCCCAGGCAAAGTTTTATTTTCAGAAAGAACCTGTCAAGGGTATATAAACAGCATCATGGCTCCACCTGCCCGAGCTGCCCTTGACAGAATCTTTCCTCAAATAGTTAAGGCCTTTAAGAGGTAAGTGCACTGAAAATTTGATAAGCTTTTTGTTAGATAGTTGAGGGAGCCTCAAGATTATATATTGGGAAGCTTCTTAGAAATTAGCAAGATGTACAAATGTATACATTTGGATCTTGGCCCTGGCTGGGCAAGATGCCCTTGCCTCGGAACTCGGCGTTTGAGAATACAGATATTAAATAATCTTTGTGGGAGTATTGTTAGGAGGAGTTATCTATAGGAGATATACCAATAAAGTTATATGTGCTTCAGCATTTATTTCATCTTATCCAGTATATCTTTTAATAGCTGAGTCTTTTCTCTCTCACTAGCTAACAACCTTTCGAATAATTCCATGATTTTTTCCATGGGATTAATATTAAAAGTAGGATGATGATTTATGGATCCAGATTGATCATGAAGAGTGCTAGAGATAATATTAATAGCTGCCTCTTCACTAAAATTCTCAATAGCTTCAACAGGTACTTTCAATACTTCCGCCACTTGCTTCAGTAAATCAGCTTCAATCTCTTCTTTTTGCTCGAGAAGAGATATTTTACGTTGGTTCCAATCATCACCAAGCTCAAGAGCTAAACCTTCTTGTTTGATGCCCAGCATTTCTCTAAAGCGCTTTACATTTCTTCCGTGGTGTATTTTCTTCTCCATGTGATTTCAGCTGTTTGTTATACAAATATAATAAAACAAAGAATAATTTACGTGGGTAAAATACCTGCTTGCATTACTAAAATACCATGTGGGTATATGGAATAGCAAAACTGTGATATCTAGATTGAAGGAATAATATCACGCAATTAAAAGTTTGTCATTATGAAACTACATCTAGAACGCCCCAGATTTCCATTCTTTCGCATTCAAGTGGAAGAAGACCTTATTCTCTGTCTAATTCAAAAGCAGCTCAATATCCATTGGCTACTTTGTGATTTGGAGAGTGTTGGCTTTGATCCCTCCGGCTGGGCCATCAGCCTGGAGTCTCCCATATTTGCTTTAGTTGGCATCCGACCGGATGATGATACCTATAATTGGTTCTTTGATATGCTTACCGATCATATAAAGAAAATGGAAGAAGCCAAGGATGAATACTCTACCAGCGAAGCTTCAATAGCCATATTTCAAGCCTTAAAGGCTAGGAAACTAAGCTCGGATGCTAAACAGCCTGTTAAACTCGCCTGATTATCGACAGAGCAAATGAAAACTATGGAAATCAACAGCTTAGGCCAATGCTCTTATCAGCAACTGATTAATGTTATCAGGGAGGTGGTGAAGCCTGACATGATTTATCTACTAGGTAGCTCACAGCGGGAAATAAAAAGTGAGAGTATTTTCATTTCTAACCCCACAACGGTGAATTATACTTCGGAGTACTACCTTTTAATTGTGATTCCTGAACTGAATGACAAGAACACATATGAGTGGGAGGAAATTATTGAGTGTCGCTGTAAATCTATCATTCCCATAATTTGCATTGTATTACAGACTAGCATCTTTGAAAAGTGGTTAAAGGCAGGTCATAGTTTTGCTGTAAAAGTCTTCCAATCCGCTGATATTATCCACAGCTCTCAGAGGTCACTATTTGATGATGTCACACTTGGAGAAATTACAGATCAAAAAGAAATCAAAGACTTCTACAACACCGGCATTAATAAAGCTAAAGAATTTTTAAAGACAGCAGAGCTATGTAGGTTAAGTGACCAAAATGCTCTTGCCATGTTCATGCTGCATCAGTCAGCCGAGCAAGCACTTACTGCCTTGATCAAAGCCGGAACAGGCTACCACAGACGTACCCATAATCTTAGTAGGCTAATTAGATTGTCAGGTTTAGTCACTAATGAGGTGAGGAGCATATTTCCTCAACACACAGAGGAAGATAAGAGGTTATTGAAGCTTTTGCAGAGTGCTTATAGTGATGGGAGGTATAAGAGGGAGTATAGGGTTCGGATGGATGATTTGTTGTTATGCATCCGTCATGTTTCTGTAGTCTTAGAAATTTGTTGTGAAAGAGCCAATATTGAGCTGATCCACCTTTAGATGTTAGATTGAATTTTATTGTTCATAAATAATTCTTGTTCACGTTTCGTGAACATATTATATTTGTGAACATGGAAAGAGAAATTGTCGATATTGCTCTGCAAAACCTAAAAGAAATTAAGGCAACCTGGTCTCAGATTGATCCGATTGAGGATGGACAACTGCAATTTGAGATTAATGGTAAACATCTTGTATTTGTTGCTGAGGTGAAAAAAGAGATTCGGAACCATCAACTACATCAAATTGAAAAAATTCACAGAGAAAAAGGTAATGTAATTCTTATTTCTGAGATAATATTTCCTAAGATCAAAGAGCAACTGAGAGAATTGGGTATAGCCTACCTTGAAAGCAATGGTAATGTTTTTATAAAGACGCCAGATATTTTCTGGTATGTGGATACCAATAATAAATACCCCATACGAAGTGATAATGCTAATAGGGCTTTTACCAAAACAGGACTAAAGGTTGTATTTCATTTATTGCAAAATGCTGATCTTATTAATAGAGCACAGCGTGATATTGCTGAAATAGCCAATGTGGGATTGGGCAATATTCCACAAGTTATTGATGGGTTGAAAAAAACTGGATATTTAATGGTATTGAGAAAGAAAACATATGTTTGGAAAAATCGAAGAGAACTTCTGGATAGGTGGATTAATGAATATGCTACTCAGCTAAGACCTAAATTAATTAGAGGATATTATCACATTCAAGGGGCTTGGGATGATATAAAACTGGATAATGAATTAACGGCATGGGGAGGAGAACCGGCAGCAGATTTGCTAACTAATCATTTAAGGCCGGAAAAGTTTATCTTATACACAAAGGAAACAAGCATTAGCCTGATGAAGAACTACAGGTTGATTCCAAGGGAGAAGGGAGAACTTGAAGTGCTTGAGATGTTTTGGGACAATAAAGGTCGTGGCATAGTTCCTCCAATGTTAATATATGCAGAATTAATGGTTGAGGGAGGCAAAAGAAATACTGAAACTGCTGAAATGATTTTTAATGAACACATCCAATCAAAGTTATAAAGAACTTGCAATTCCCTTTTTCAAGGAAGTTTTTGATCATGTTGATGAAGTCATGATCAGTCATAATATTCCTTACTATCTAATTGGGGCTAGTGCCATAGCTTTAGAGCTTCTAAAAAAAGGAAATAAGCCAAATAGAGGGACAAAGGATATTGATTTTGCAATCATGATCTCCTCAATACATGAATATGATGACTTGACTAAATCTTTTGAAGCTAAAGGTTTTAATAAGGTTAAAGCTCCTTGGACATTTTATTCTCCCACGTATAATGTGGCTGTTGATATCCTTCCTTTTGGAGAAATTGAGGAACATGATACTGAACAATTCCATCAAAGATATTCAGATCTACATGTTCTGGGGATGAAAGAAGTTTTGGAGGAACCTGAGGTAGTTCAAATTGAGAATCGTTTTGTCAATATTCCTCCTTTGCCAGGAATGATACTTTTGAAACTAGTTGCTTGGAGTGACAGGCCAGAAGAAAGGGAAAATGATCTGGTAGACATTTTACTCATTATCAAATACTACTTTGAATTCAATTATGATGAAATTTTGGATCATTACTATGATACATTCCCAGCGGAAGGGTTTGACCCATTGATTATTGCTGCTGAGGTTTTAGGGAGAAAAGCAGCTCAGTTTCTAAAGAAATCGGATGAACTTGCTGAACGCATTTATATGGTACTCGATCAGAATATTGACAATGAGAAAGAGTCTGATATAGCCAAAGAATGGGCTAGAACTAATGATTGGGAAATAGCTTATGCCATTAAGATTTTAAAAGCTTTTCAAAACGGAATTTTGAAGTAATCATTAATAATAGAGAATAGCATGTGGAAAAATAATTTGTTATGAATTTTTAGGTCATTATCTTTATGTAAGATAAATTACGAAAACAATTTTGAGCACCAATTCGTGTACCTCTAAAATGAAAATTAACGTAACTAATTGATATTCAATAGATATTAAGGGGAGGTTATAATCCAGTCATCCCGACAAGAAAGCAGAATCTGTAGAAGGTTCTGCTTTTTTATTTTAACCAAATGAAAAAAAACTCATTTCGCCTTCGTAGGCGTCTCCATCTGCGAAACTGCTGCCAATCCAACCTAATCCTTATTTATAACCAGGATTTGTAGAGCTCAGCATTTGTACTGCTTACTTTCGGCACTCCATCTCCACAGTTCTTTACTTTTTTGCAATCGACCAAAAAAGTAACAAAAAAGTCTTTCTTGCTGCAAGGTCTTCCGAGAGCTGGAGCATTTTATAGATCGCAACTACCACTAAGGACTTGAGATGAGCCTGTTTTTCAACATTCTTTCATTGCACGACTGGGCAGCAAGATTTGTGTTTATACCTAACTTAATTAACGGATGCGTAGGTCTCGATACAATTAAATAGTTCGAGCTGCATCTCATTTTACTATGATGGCAATATCTATCAATGATTCAATTATTTAACATTTAAATCTTGTTTTATTAGAAACTCTATAATAGTTCTTATATTGTCACAATATGAGGTTGAGGAAATTTCCATTTTACAGGCAGTTGGATGTTACAGATTGTGGCCCCAGTTGTTTAAGAATGATTGCAAAATATCATGGAAAATCCTATTCAGTAGATTTTCTGAGAGAAAAATCAGGAATAACTAATGAAGGAGTTTCCTTTAGTGGACTGGCCGAAGCTGCGGAGAGTATTGGGTATAATACTCTTGCTGTCAGAATAAATTGGAAAACTCTCTTGAAGGAAGTGCCACTTCCTTGTATTGTGCATTGGAGAGAGCGTCATTTCGTAGTAGTATATAAAATTAAAATGAATAAAGTTTACGTGGCCGATCCAGCACACGGACTTGTGAAGTACCAAGTGAGGGATTTCTTAGAGGGATGGACAGGTGAAGGTTACGAAGAAAAAGCTACAGGCTATGCGTTGGTTCTAGAACAGACACCTGAATTTAAAGGAATGTCTGGAGGTGTGGATAAAGCATATGATTTCACCTTTTTGTTTTGGTACTTTAAGCCCTATGGTAAATATATACTACAGCTGGCCTTAGGATTATTAGTAGGGAGCTTATTGCAGCTAATTTTTCCATTTTTAACCCAGGCTATGGTTGATTATGGCATTAATTACCGCAACCTTAATTTTGTCTATCTAATTTTGATGGCCCAATTAGTCTTGTTTGTATCGCAAACAACTGTGGAGTTGATTCGAGGATGGATTTTGTTGCATATGACCAGCAGGATAAATATCAATTTAATTTCAGATTTTCTCATGAAATTAATGCGATTGCCAATTGCTTTTTTTGATTCTAAGAATACAGGAGATATTGTACAAAGGATTTATGATCATGAACGTATTCAGGAGTTTATCTCAACTACTACCTTGAATACCCTCTTCTCTGCCTTCAACTTGATAATATTTGGTGTGGTTTTGGTCTATTATAGTGTGCCTATATTTGCCATATTCTTTATTGGTTCCATTATCTATTTTGGATGGACCTTGCTTTTTTTAAAGAGAAGGAAAACCTTGGATTATAAGAGGTTTGATAGGTCAGCTGATAATCAAAGTAGCATTTACCAACTGATTTCTGGAATGCAGGAAATCAAGTTGAATGGGTCGGAAAGACGAAGAAGGTGGGAATGGGAGGCAATTCAGATCAAACTTTTTAAGGTATCCATAAATAGCCTTACCCTGTCGCAAATACAAAATACAGGAGGTCGGTTTTTAAATGAATTGAAAAACATCCTGATCACCTTTGTTGCGGCGAAATCTGTAATAGATGGAAGTCTTACATTGGGTATGATGTTATCCGTTCAATACATTATAGGACAGCTAAATCTTCCTATAACCAATTTCATAACTTTTATCCAAAATGGACAGGATGCGAAATTAAGTCTGGAGCGCCTGGCTGAAATCCATAACAAAAAAGATGAGGAAGGTGATGGGGAATTCCTCACCAAATTACCACTGAACAAAAGCATACGAATAGATAGCGCAAGCTTCAGATATGGAGGCGAAGAATCTATAGATGTGTTGAGTAACTTGAATATTGATGTGCCGGAAGGTAAGGTGACAGCGTTGGTAGGTGTGAGTGGCAGCGGAAAAACTACCCTGATTAAGCTTTTGCTCAAATTTTATGAACCTTATCAAGGGACCATCTCAATTGGAGGCAAAGCACTAAAGGCTATTAGTACGCCTTATTGGAGGAAGAACTGTGGAAGTGTTATGCAAGATGGGTTCATTTTTGAAGACACCATTGTAAGAAACATCACTGAGTCAGATTCTCAGGCAGGCATAGACAAGGTAAGATTGGAACATGCTGTTAAAATTGCTTGCATTGCCGACTTTATAGAGCAACTTCCGTCAGGGTACAATACCAAAATAGGAGGTAGTGGAGTTAACATTAGCGGTGGCCAAAAACAGCGCATTCTAATCGCCCGTGCGGTATATAAAAATCCCGCCTACATTTTCCTGGATGAAGCCACCAGTGCGCTTGATGCCAATAATGAAAAACAGATTATGGAAAATCTGGAAAAATTTTATCAAGGTAAAACGGTGATTATAGTGGCGCATAGATTAAGTACGGTGAAAAATGCTGATAAAATTATAGTGTTAGACCAGGGGAGGGTTGTTGAAGAGGGAACCCATAGGTATTTAACCGAAAAAAAAGGTATGTATTTTACTTTGGTGAAGAATCAACTTGAATTAGGAAATTAACAATATGTCGAAACATCCTCAAACTATTAAGAGGAAAATTGCTACCCTAGACCAGCGGTCTGATGAGGTCAAGGAAGTTCTTGGTAAAGCCCCAAGTTGGGTGGTTAGGGCTGGAATCACCGTTATATTTATTGTCATCACGTTATTGATTGTTGGCAGTGCATTGATCAGCTACAATGATGTGGTTTCTACTCCTATTGTAATTGGTGAAAAAAGCAAACCCGTAGTGATCAAATCCAGCCATTCAGGAGTAATCTCGGATGTTATGGTCTCGAGGGGTCAGCCGGTGAGCGAAGGGGATGTTTTAGCAATGCTTAAGAATTCAGTGAACCTGGAAGATGTTCTCAGATTGACATCGAAGCTTGAGCAATACAACGTTAGCATACGAAGTTTGGATACGTTATACATGATTTTTCCAGCAAATCTTAATCTGGGTCATCTACAAAACACCTACCAGGATTTTGTATTAAAATATGAGGGTTATATAATTTCAATCTTGGATTCCTCCAACCCGGGTGCGATGTTAGGCAGGATGCAAAAACTGCAATTTCAACGGTTAAATAGAGCATTACAAAGCCTTAAAACTCATATCCAACTTTGGAAGGATCAATTTTTAATTACAGCTCCTATTTCCGGTAGGATAACTTTCATTAATGATATTTCCCCTTTTGAGGTTGTGCGGGAAGGAAAGAAATTATTTACGCTGGGTTTAAATGATATTGGTGAGGTCTTGGGTATGTCAAAAATTACTATGGATAAGGCCCAAAAAATAAAAAGAGGGCAGCACGTGATTGTGAAATTGCTAGAATATCCATTTGAGGAATGGGGAAGTCTGCAGGGATACGTTATAACGAGTTACTATGTTTCAGAAGTAAACGGAGGACCTTTTCAAAAGGTAGAAGTTAAACTTAACGGGTTAACTACATCCGCAGGTAAACAAATCCAATTGGAACATGAGATGCAAGGAACTGCCCAAATAATCACAGAAGAGTTAACCGTTCTTCAACGTGTGTTTTACAAATTCAATAATCTTTTCAAATAGAAATAGCAGAGTAGATTAATATTTATGATACATTCTGTATCTATAGAAGTAAATTTTTTCTTATTATATTGAATAATATCAATTTGAACCCTTTCTCATGGATGTAATGCTTCTGAAGGCGCTCAAGTCTTATTTTAAAGCAGTGCAAATAAAAGTTTCACCCGAAGAATTGGAGTTGCAACTTTACAGTAATCCGCACACTCCCTCGTTATTTGCTATTTCCGAAACCCTGGATTTTTTGGGTATTGACAATGTAGCTGCTAAAGTAGAAATCGACCAACTGGATGAGCTTCCAGATCATTTTATTGCTTTTATAGATGGAGATGACGGATCTCCTTACTTCTCCCATGTTCACAAAAAAAATGATGAAGTCTATCTCGTTAACGAAAAAAGAAGACTAGAAGGAGGAAAATTCAGACAGCTCTGGGGTGGAGTAATTCTGGTAGCAGAACAGCAAGGAGGTAGAGAGTTTCATAATACAAAATCTATAAATATATCTATCGCCCTAATGGTGGCTTTACTGCTTATACTTTTTTGGGAAAAATCACACCTTCTAGTTTTTTCTTGCTTAGCATTACTAGGCCTTTACATCTCCATGGAAATTTTTGCTACGGCCAATAATAGATCAACAAATTTTGGTCAGAAGGTTTGCGGAAGTAAGGATGGAGATGGGTGTGATAAAATACTCCGTTCTGAAAAATATAATCTTGGGTCCTACACCTTAAATGATGCACTGTTTGCCTTTCTACACTCCAACTTAATACTTTTATTATTGAAGCAGGATCTGGGCTGGGCGCATGTTATTTCATATGCCTTGGCTATGCTTACTCTAACCCTTACAATGGGTATTCAGGCTTTCGTGTTGAAAACCTGGTGCAGACTTTGTCTTTTATCCAGCGGGATAATTTTAATTCAGGGCATCCTTATCTTTTTTTTGTTTTGGAATAATCTGGATAGCCAGAATTTTTTTGTGCTGCCCATTATCTCGGAACTGGGCCTCTTGGGAGTCATATTTGGGATCAGTCTTATCGTGGTAAGTGACTATAGGGGCACGCTGAAAAAAAAACTATCGTTTGACAGTTTCAGAGATGGATCTCCTCAAATTTAAAAGGTTGCCAAAAATCATAAGATTTGTACTTAAGGATGCGGAGTCTTTAAACATTGCTGATGGTGCCGAGCAATTCGAGTTTGGTAAGGTGAAATCTCCCATGACTATTACACTTATACTTTCCCTAAGTTGTAGTTTTTGTGCGAAGGCGTTCTTAAAATTTTACAGTCTTTATCAAAAAAGAGGTACTGATATAAGGTTTAGATTGGTGTTCAATCAATACGATCCGACAAACAATATTTATGCTGGGGTTATAGGAGTTTTGTTTAATTCTTTCCAGTCCGATTATCCCAATACCTTTCTGGATGGATTGCAAGACTGGTACCTGAATAAGAAAATGATGGATAATAAACCCGATACTCAAAAAGTAGTAGAGATATTATTGAATCAGCGTGAATGGTGCAAAATGAATAATATTCATCAGACTCCCACCTTAGTGATTAACGCTTCAATAGTGCCGCATTATTACGATGCAGATTTTTTGGAAGATTTTGTTGATGTTTTTACTGAAGAGATGGCTGTTTCACGTGCGTTAAAGAGTGTTTGATGTTGAAAAAATTAAATTAATACGTTTATATATGTTAATAACTAAATTATTTAATAAGTATTATGGTATTTTTCTTATATATATCAGGTTAAAATATTATATTATAATGTTTTAACTGGTCGGTCTCTCAAACCACATATTGAAATTGTAGAGAAACTTATTCTTTAATCATGAATAAACTAAATCTCAAAAACCTAAAAAACCAAGCATTAAATGATGCTGAAAAGAAAAGCATTAAAGGAGCGGCGGGATATTATTGTTATCCAACATATTATTGTGGTGCTTACTATTGTGCAAATGTAAATCCAAATGCCTGCTGTTGTCCAGGATAATTGTTACTACATTATACAAAAGGAAAAATGTTAAAGGTCCGAAAATAATTTTCGGACTTTTTTATTCCACTGCAAGAAAGGTGCGGTAGTACAATGTTTGACCTGTTATAAAATTCATTAAAGGATCAACTAATTCATTCTTATCCTTCTCGAGAGCATCTGATACCAGGTTTAAGAATTCGTGAAAGGAAAACACGTCATGAAAGTCTATCAGGTCCAATAATAGACTGTTAAAGCCGACCAGACATAATTCTTTTGGAGCTATTCTTAAATAGCTTGGTATAAAAAGATAATGAGTTTTGTTCGTTGCGGGCTTATCTGATCCCGTGGTATTCCAGTCATAATTACAGCTCGCCAAGTAGTTTTTTATATTAGGGTTTACCCTAAATAGTCCCTTTTCCTTTTCATTTTTGGGCTTGGAACAAAACCTTGTAGCACTCCGTATCTCCTGTACGCAATCATCAGTAACCAGAGATGTGTTATCAAATATTTGATAACGCTGGTTTTCTAATAAGGTGAAATCTTCAATGAGCTTTTGGTTTGATGGAAAGTCAGTCATTAATTGATTTAAATTTTCAAAAACATAATTTTTTTCCTGAAAATTTAGAAATCGAGCCATTTTTATAGGACGTTTTTCATTCATCCCAGATTCATTAAGCCACTCTATAAATATCTGTCTTGAATTCACAGCAATTCTTTTTTAAATACGTTTTTCAATCGCTCATAATATTCTGGAAATTCGAGAAATAGCCTTGCCACTATTAGTTCTAGAAATTCGGTTGACTTTTTTAAATGACTTATCAAATGCACGTACTGTGCTTCATTCGGAATATTATGAAATGTTGCGAAATTGGGAGTTTGATCAGTCTCAGGAAAGAGAGTGTGCACTTGAAATTTTTGCTGCTCCACAATATTGCTGAACAGAAATTGCTCGTAGTATAAATTGAGCAGCCCCATATTAATGTCATTTAATTTATCTGCATTATTATTTATCAGCTCAAAAGCTGAGGCAGTATAATCCTGGAAAATTTTGATGTTGGTTCCCCCTATGATGCCCGCATTTATGAGTTTTAAGTTGTTGTTGAGGTTTCCATTGAATGATTTTGGGACATCATTAAAATGGGAATGTACATAAGCATGAATTTCGGTATACTGGTCAGTATCATGATCAAAACTCTGGCAGAAAATAGGTTTTTTGATCACTTTGTCGAGCACGGAACCAAACAAAAACACATCTCCATCTAAATGGCAAAAAGGTTTATCTTGCATGCTGTAGGCCAATAATTTACCTAAAGCCCACAACCCCTTGTCGTAATCGCCAAGAGTATTTAGTCTGGTGGAAAAAGATGTGTAGGGAAGGTTTAGAACATCTCTGAAAATATAAACCCCTTCATCATCAGTTATCAGATGTAGGTTGGGATAGTATTTTTTTATTGACAAGCAGCTATAGCACCAAGAAGCATAGAAAAGAAAGGGATTGGGATATCCTCCGTTATGACGATAGTTCCAATTGTTGCTATGTTTTGAATCTGTAAATGGCTTTGACCAAAATGATTGAATAAACTTCATTAGAATAAATGAATGATTGATCAGGTTACGCTAATCTAAAAATAGTATATTTTAATGATTTCAAGAAATTTTGTAAATAAATTGAATGTATGGCCTCCTGTCGTAGGTTGAGATACTACGAAATTGCTTGCGATCTCAACCTAATCCTCGTTTATAACGAGGATTTGTAGAGCCCAGCATTTGTAATGCTATTATCACTTTCGGCATTCCATCGCCACAGTTGCTTTACTTTTTTGCAATCAACCAAAAAAGTAACAAAAAAGTCTTTCTTGCTGTAAGGTCTTCCGAGAACTGGAGCATTTCATAGACTGCAATTACCACTAAGGACTTGAGATGAGCTTGTTTTTCAATGCTCTTTTATCGCACGACTGGGCAGCAAGATTTACGGCATTAACCGAGTCACCCGCCGCCTTCGTAGGTGTCTCCACCTACAAAACTGCTTACCGATCCAACCTAATCCTTGTTTATAACGAGGATTTGTAGAACTCAGCATTTGTAATGCGATTATTACTTTCGGCATTCCATCGCCACAGTTGCTTTACTTTTTTGCAATCAACCATAAAAGTAACAAAAAAGTCTTTCTTGCTGCAAGGTCTTCCGAGAACTGGAGCATTTCATAGACTGCAATTACCACTAAGGACTTGAGATGAGCCTGTTTTTCAATATTCTTTCACCGCACGACTGGGCAGCAAGGCTTGTTTAATGCATACCCCAATTGACTCGTGTTAAAGTCATCTCGAGACCGAACATTTGGTACCCAACCGCACAAAACGAAATGACGTTAAGATAGAAGTGGCCTGTACAATATAGCCGTACCTCGTATAGTGCAATTTGCCTGTCCTCGAGCATGGTTGGATAGAAAGGAGTCACAAAGTATGGTACTTCCTTGTTTAGGAATGTCCGATTGGTAGTCTGTCGTGTACAATATTTCATCCTACAGGTCTTTGTTTATCTTTTAAATATTTTAGTCATGAAAAAGATGAGAGCAAATGCTGCAGGCATAGATATAGGTGCCAAGCACATTTTTGTGTCCTTAGAAAACAAGGATGTTCGAGTTTTTGAGACCTTCACTGAAAGTTTTCGAGAGGCATCTTCCTATTTATTATCAGAGGGGATCGAGACAGTGGCTATGGAAGCTACAGGTGTTTACTGGATCATCCTTTATGAGATCCTTGAATCAGCAGGTTTAGATGTCTGGTTAGTAGATGGGCGCCAGACTAGACAAGTACCAGGTCGAAAGACTGATGTAAAGGACTGTCAATGGATTCAGCAACTCCATAGTCATGGTTTGTTGAATCGCTGTTTTGTTCCCGATGCTCAAGTAAAGGAAGTTCGTGCTTACCAGCGCTTGAGAGAAGATCATCTGAGAACAGCCTCTATGCATGTAAATCATATGCAAAAGTCACTAATTGAGATGAATATTCGACTCAAAGAGGTGCTCAGTCAGGTACATGGAGCCAGTGGTCTGGCAATCATAGAAGCTATCCTGTCAGGAGAACGTGATGCCCAAAAGCTCTTATCCCTGTGCCATAGCAGTATTAGAGAAAAAAAGGCATCTCAAGTCCTCAAGGCGCTTTCAGGCTATTATACCGAGGCTGGGTTGTTTGCTTTGGAACAGGCATTCAGCGGTTATAAATTTTATAAGCAACAAATACAGGCATGTGACCATAAACTAGAGGAAGTTATGAAACGGGTCAATAATTACGATTCAGATATGCAAAGCAAAAATGAAATAGAGTCTGTTAAAGACCGAAAACCAGTTAGGCATAATAAGCCTGATATTGACCACTTAGGAGGACACCTACTCAAAATTTTTTCAGGCAAAGATGCTACGTGTTTGCCGGGCATTACCGATTATACCTGGCTACAATTGTATTCGGAAATAGGTCTGGAACTTTATAATTGGCCAAGCGAGAAACATTTCACTTCATGGCTAGGGTTATCTCCAGGTCAACACCAGTCCGGCAAGAAAAACAAAACCAGAAACCGAAAGTACAGGCCGAAGGCTGGACAAATATTTAGGCAACTTGCCCAAAGTTTAATTGAAAGCAAAAAGATAGCACTAGGTGCTTTTGGGCGCAGATTAAAAAGCAAAAGAGGTCCTGGAATAGCGACTAAAGCCACAGCACGAAAACTGGCAGTACTCTACTGGCGGCTTATGGTAAAAGGTCTTGACTACACAGAAAAAGGGATCAAAGCATATGAAGAAAAAATGCAGCTTCATAGAGAAAAGTGGCTAATAAAAACAGCTAAAGAATTAGGTTATGAGCTTGAACAAATACCTATTTAGTTTATTACGTCATTGGTACGTAAGGAGAGATCTATGTAGTTAGTAGTACTAACCCGTCGCCCTCCTACTAATTTATAGATGCCTCACTGCCGAAATATTTGATCACCTCAGGTTTTGGTTAAAACCAGTCACTGTAGGTCACTCTCCGAAGAAATTTCAAAGCTATTCTTGCAATGTGGGCATTTCACTGTGGTCTTTTTTTCTTTTAACTTTTCCATGAAACCTGCGCTTATAATTCCCGTGGGAAGCGCCACCACGCCTATTCCAAGAATAGCGATTATGCCACTAACGAATTTTCCAACGGCGGTTATTGGATAAATATCTCCGTAACCCACTGTGGTTAAAGTTGCTATTGCCCACCAGAAGGCCGCAAAAACATTAGGAAACTTATTCGGTTGTACTGGTCCTTCAATATAAAACATCAGAAATGATGAGATAAGAATAATCATTAGTGTAATGAATCCTGTCATAATCAACTCTCTTCTTTTATCCTTAACCACGCTCCATATCAAACTCAATGAATTGTTATATCGGTTCATTTTAAGAATGCGCATGAAACGCATTAAGCGCAACAGCCTTAAGAACCGTAGATCTATAACAATTGCAAATGGAATATAAAAAGGAAGTATAGCAAGTAAGTCTATTATGCCATAAAATGAAAAAATGAATTTTAGAGCAGATTTAAATTTGCTCTTGCTCGGGTGTGAAAGATCAGAAATATATAGCCTGAGCAAGTATTCTATGGTGAAAATCATTATTGAAATGATTTCGAAATTTTGAAGTATTGTTTTGTGGCTTTGATAGATTGAAGGAATGGTTTCTAAAGTTATGGCTATAACATTTAAGGTAATCAACACCATTATGGCATAATCAAATACTACGAATGTGCTGGATCCATGATCACCTTTGGTCAGGTGTTTAAATATCTTATTTTTCATTGAATAGGTCTGGTAAACTCTGAAAATATGATTTATTTGTTATTAAATTAAATATTGTAGGTTTGAATTCATACATATCTAACTTCTTCCGATATGCATTTAGCAGGTGTCCTCACTTACTAAACTATGGCAAGCTTCACTTCCTTTCCAACAAAAAATCCTTCCACCCCCGTGACCTTTCAACATTTTAGCGTCATAGCATCAGTGTAATTTGTGCTAAACCCTAAGAACTTGCCAGACTGGGCGAATTAATGAAACATTCTGGCGAATTATTGCTTAACTAATCATATGAAAAATATACTCGTACCTATTGATTTTTCTCCGCATTCTAAAGCGGCGTTCACCATTGCTTATGACCTGGCCTCAAGGATTAATGCCACGCTCAACGTGTTCCACGTCATTGAAAATCCAAAAACATCCGTTTTATTGCCAGATTTATATTTGAAAGGTATCCCTAATAGCAAGAACTTCAATGAGAACCTGATCCAATTGGCTGAAGAGAAAATTCAGCAGTGGATAGCTGCTAAGAATGGTAATACTGAAGTTAAAATTCATGCTTATGTAGGCAGCCTGAATGACGAGTTTAAGAAATATACAAAGGCTAACCAACCTGATTTAATCGTGATGGGCGTGAAGGGGTATAGTGATAAGAGTTTGAACACTATTGGTTCGTTCACTGAAAAGAATATTAAAAAATTAGATTACCCGGTGCTCACGGTAAAGTCTGATTTCGCCAAAAGGGAGTTCAGCAAAATCGCTATGATTGCCGATTTTATAGAGAATGAAGCTACTATAGCTTTTGAAATAAAGAGGTTGAATAAGCTTTTTGGTGCTCACGTGGAGATTGTGCATATCAACACTCCACAAGATTTTGAAAGTGACAAGGTGCTGGAGACTAAATTTCAGGTGTTCGTAGATAAGTACTTGCTCGAAAACTGTACGCTAGTCACTTATAACCACTATAATAAGGAAGAGGGCATCATTCTGGCTGCCAAGAAGTTAAAGGTTGATTTGATAGCAATTGCCTCTCAGTCGAAGAGCATGGTTGATCGATTGCTACCTTTCACTCAGGAGCGAGCTATTGGAGAGGACTTCATTGAAAGTTTGGAATACCCTATCTGGATTTTCAGGTCTAACTTTAAGTTACCCACGGAAGCTAGTTTTGTTGATGAGTTGATGGGGCCGAAGTTTTCATTGTAAAATTACAAATACCCAATCTTAGGTATTGACCTTCAAACCTCAGACTTATATTTTTCCTGATCATTTTAAAGATTAAGAAATGTTCGGGCGGAATAAAACGGATTTAAAGGCAGTCTCCTATGATAACCATTATCGGTTGTTTGAGCATTATTCTAAGCTGGTGTTTAGGGCGAGGATCTCTATTGTTACGTTGATATTATTGGTAGCTGCTTTTGTGTTTAAAATTAAGCCTGAGCCTGCATCGATGATTGAACTGGGTGGTGATGTTAGTTTAAATATTGTATCGGTAATTTTATTTTTCACTAACCTCATCTTAAACTTCATGTTTTGGATGGAAATAGGATATACCAAGAGATTTTATCTAGTAGTTTCATCTGTACGAGATTTTGTAGATGAGCCACCATCATTCTTCTCTAAAGATAGGTTTAAAGGAGAGGCCAGGCCGATGTATTTTGTCTATGGCCTGGCAGTATTCATTTTTAGTTTTGCTTCAGTGGTATACTCCTGGGGCACTTTACCTTCTTGGTTAATAATACTGTTAGCTGTTTTTAATCTGATCCCGGTCCTTTTATTCATCACTGGCTGGCACAATTACACACAAATCCAAAAAACCTTTGAAAATTAATATTTCTTGACATAGCTGCTCTTTCTTTGAACGTAAACGTCTATATTCATTGCCAAAAAGAGCGTATGGCTTCAGTGAAAATTAAACTCACAGATGTAATTAAATACCTTATAGAGGTCATGATCGTGGCTTTTGGTGTGGTTCTGGGTCTTGTGCTGTCACAGCATTATCAACAGAAGAGAACTGATGAAAATACTCACAAGGCTTTGATGCAGATAGTAAGTGAGCTGGATATTAACATCGAGAAGTTTGAGGAGGCTATAAATTATCATAGGAAAATTTCAGTTCAAATTGATAGCACCTTCCGGGGGCTGGATGATGATGCCTTGGAAGGAAAATACTATGCCTACAAGCGAACGAAGTTTTATGAGTTGCCTGAGTGGACGGGTATCGGTGTGGCTAAGCCTGATCAGGTGAGTTATGAAAGTGCGAAGGTGAGTGGTGTGTTTCAAGAGGTGAATATCAGCACTTTAAGAAGCATAACCAATGCCTATTCTATGATGGAGGTCTATGAAGAATTTACTAAAACTTATTCTACCAATATCCTGGGGCTCAATTCCAGGACCACCGTGCTTGATGCCATGGGTATGATGAATACCATGCGAAATGATATGGTTTTCTTTGAAGAGCAGACATTAGGTGCTTTGCGTAAAAGTAAGTCCGAGTTACTGGAGGTGATGGATGGAAACGGCTATAAAAAGTAGTTAAATCTACTCTTTTTTGGCTTCGCCGTTGTTCCCCTTTTTTATGAGTTCCTCTATCCCCAGAGTATGGGTGTGGATGGTGTAGGTGAGGTGGCTGGCGGCTTTGTCTAGCTCCAGAATGTGATCGTGCAGTTTGGAAGCTATCCACGGCAGTTCTTCGGGCTTTATCTTCATGTCTCGGTGTAGGTTGAGAAGTCCAAGCAGGCTCGCAATAGGACGCCTCACCTGATGAGAGGCATTGTTTGCAATGGTATTGAGGGTTTCCAGGTTTTTGGTTCTCTCCAGTTCCACGATCTTCCGGTCGGTAATGGGCAGGGCAAGGCATAAAAAGTAAGATATATCGGTGCCGTTTTCTTTCACAGGCATAATCACCATATCTAGCCAGAAGTGAGAGCCGTCTTTAGCCTTGTCCCTAATTTCGCCACGCCAGCTTTCACCAGCATGGATGGTCTCGTTCATTTCTTTAAAAAAGGCCTCGTCATGATACCCGGAATTAAAAATGTTGAAGCTTTTGTGGAGTAGTTCCTCTTTAGTGTAGCCGGTGAGCGCAAGGGCGGGTTTGTTGATGGACAGTATTCGACTTTCTTTATCAGTAGTGACAGCAAATAGATTAATATCGATGATGTCCAGATATGCCTTCAACTCAGATTTCTTCTGCTGAATAGAAACATTAAGCTTTTCGGTGGTAGCGGTGAGTTCTTCGTTACTATCTTTCAGTTGGATGTTGATGTCCTGAATTTCATTATTGGCCTGCTCCAGGCTTTTAGCATAATTGTGCAGTAGCGAGCGAAACACCAGGGATGCACAAAGTATCATTAGAGCTGAAAGAAATAATAAAGTACTTTCTATGAGCACATAGGGTAGAGTGGGGTCCGGCTCAAAGGGAAAAGTATTATCATACCACTGGTAGAAAGAATAGCTCGCTAGTGCCGTCAGAAAAGCAAGTACAATGGATATGGGCTTTTCGAAAATTAGGGTGGAGCAACAACCAATAGCTATAATCAAAAACTCCGTTCCTGTTCGTCTATCAGAAATAGCGAGGATCAGACTGGCAGTAATGAGACCATATATCAGTAATAAACGGGCTGCAGTATACTTTTTTCTGGAGTTTAAGTAGAGAATGAATAGCGCAATGGGGAGCAAGGAAAGGCCTTCAAGTGTGCTGTAAGATCCCATGGCACTAAAAACTGCTATGAACAGTATCGTTAAGGTCATGGCAATAAAAAGGAAGGCATTAATAGTATGTAACCGGATCAGCTGAGTCTTATTCAGCCGAGGATCCATACCAATATTTAAAACCCGATTCCAACTTCTTACTAGCCAGTTCCGCATGTAAAGCACCTTTCTATAAAGTAAACCCTAATTACTTAGATAATTAATTGAATACCACCGGTATATATACCCTAATAGAGGTGAGAAGTAATTGATTTTTTGAAATTAAAATGTACGCATTATGGTATTAATACTTAGGTTATTTACCGTGCAAGGAATTATTAATGCATTAATAAATAGAAAAAACTCTGAATTGTAAGTGTCTATAAAGCAGGTGTATATAGTTATATTAATAATCTAATAGTGATTTTATGTGGTTAATATTTATGGAATGTTATAAAAAAATATTAGATTAACTATAGTTGTGCTCTATGTTAGTGCTGTGTTCAAAAATCGGATATAGAGCGCTTCTCCCTTTAGCTCAAAGCTAAGCTCTCACTTCCATACCTGCTGTTTTAGTATTTAAATAAATTTTTAATAAACTAAAATTTAATGCCCATGAGTAATTCCGATTTAAAAAACTATCAGGATTTCAATGTTCCTATTACTGACCTTCTTGAAGGTGGTGATGCACACATTTTAACCGATGCAGCCAAACAGCTTGTTGAAGGTGATTTAGTGGCTTTAGCCTGGAGAAATATTACGCCTCGCACTGAGAAGTTAGGTGTAAGAGATTTACAGTCTATAGAAGAAGCCTTCGCTAGTCACAGCTTATATGGCACATCTAAGTCTCCTGTGGTAGGGGCGAGCTGCTGCTGTACCTGTACACCTGCTTGCTGCTGTACGGCTGCTGCGGTGATAAAGGCTGCTTAAGTAATTCTATCAACTTAGTAATGAGGGAGTATTAAAAGTGCTGTGAGAGAATTAGTGGCAGTGGCGCCTGATCATCGATAGGTTAACGCGCTGAGCTGCTGATTTAATATTCCCCATTGCTTTCTTACCTAAATCTACAATGGAACAGAAATATAAAATGTTGCCTTTTCAGGTTATTGAAATGGAAGATAGAATAGTGCTTAAACGCGGCCTCTCTTCTATGGCAATATCTGATAAAAATGCCTTGATAATCATCAAGGTTATTCAAAAGGCGCTACTTCAAGGACCTAAAACCATCACCGAACTAACACAATTATTTACCGGAGCAGTGCAGAACCTGATCCGTGATTTTGTCGAACACCTCATCACTAAAAAGTATTTAATACCAGAGTCTGATGGACAGGAGCATCTGCATAATGAAGAGTCTCCCCAAGATATTTTCTATTGGCACTTTAACCTGCATCAGGCAGATATTGCTAAGGTGCTTAATGAGCAGGTCTGGGCATTTATTGGTATTAATGAGCTGAATAAAAGGCTAATACAATCGCTTTTTGCTGAAGGGAAAGAGAGTTTCATAGTGGTGGATGATCCGTCATTAAGAAATGTAAAGTATTATGATGATCAGCATGAAATTATAGATGCCTTCTGGAAAGATGACAGAATTGAAAAAGTATCGGAAGAAGAATTTATCCGCGAACCGAACGACATAGGATTTATGGTGGCTGCTTCTGAGTTTGGCAGCTTCTATCTTTTAGAGTCATGGAATGCCTATGCGGTGAAAAATGCCATTCCATTCTACCCACTACTATTACAAAATATGGTGGGCTATGCAGGTCCTTTAGTAATTCGAGATGAAGGCGCGTGCCTGGAATGTGTAAAGCTGAGACAAAATTCGGCCTCTCATAATTTTGCGGAAAAGAGACTCACAGAAAAGTTTGCCTCTCAAGGTCAGCATGTTGTGGCTTATCATCAGTCTATGGTAAACATACTGGCAGAAGTAGGAGCTTTTGATCTGGTCAGGTTCAAATCAAATATTCAGTGGGATCTGAGCACCATGTGCGAGGTAGATTTGCTGAGTAGCACCATGACTAAAAGAAAGCTGATGAAGGCTCCGCGCTGCCCAGTTTGTAGTGCTCTGGATAGCCAACCTCTGGTAAACATTCATAAGCAGCTTACCTCTGAAGAATCCTGGCAAGAGATAGAACAAACCGTTGGCTATGATGAGTGATCTATTAACACCTATCAGGCGGCTTACTGATACTTTGCCTTACCTTCTCGATCCTAAAGTGGGCATCATTACCGGGCTTAGTGAGCATCCTCTTGAGATTGATTCGCCAAGTTTTTTTAGGTTTAATGGCTCTGCGGCCAATACTGAAGCTTTTGGCGAATACCGCAATTTTGCCATCGGTGGCGGTGCCGCTACCAGCCGGGAGCTCGCTCTGGCAAAAACCGTTGGAGAATGCGTGGAACGATATTGCGCAGCTATTTATGATAAGCAACAATTTCCTTTGTTCACATACAATGAGGCGCCATTCAAATGTGTGCATCCAAAAGACTTTGCCCTGTACAGTGCCGAGCAATATATTCACCCTGAGTTCGATTTTGATGAGTTCACCACAGACTCGCCGGTAAGGTGGATAGAGGCCCTTAACATGGATAGCCAAGAGCCGATGTGGATTCCTGCATCAATGGTATTTGTTCCCTACTTTTTCTATCAAAATGGTGATGAAACTCCTATCATTCAACCCATATCTTCAGGTCTTTCTTGTCATTGTTCTTTTGAGGAGGCAGTGATTGGTGGCATTTGTGAAGTGATAGAAAGAGATGATTTTATGATTACCTGGCAGGCACAGCTTTCCAGAACTAAAATAACAAAGTCGTCTTTGAGTAAGAGTAATCAGGATTTAGTCGCTCGCTTTGAGAAAGTAGGGTATGAGATTCACCTGATGGATATTTCTAATGAAACAGGTATTCCTGGTATTCTTGCCGTGGCTGTTGGCTCTAAAACGGATTTTGTGCCCCTGGTAGTGGCAGCATCAGTAGCGCTATCACCAGAAGAGGCCGTAAGAAAGGCTCTGGAAGAGCTGGCACACACTGAGCGATATGCTTATCAGATTAAGTATGAACTACCGCGGTTACAGGCTCACCCTGAGTATGATAACGTGCTGGGGCAAGTGCATCATGTTAATTTCTGGATGAACCCCGCAGTAAGGAAGCATGCTGAATTTCTCTATAGTTCCGATCAATATATTGATTTCGGTGAGCTGAAAGATTTTTCAAAAAGTAATCCTTTAGAAGAGATGAAAGAGGTGGTCTCTGTAATCAATGCTTCTGGTTATGAGGTGCTTATTACGGACATTACCACTTCAGATATTCAAAGCCTTGGTATGAAAGTGGTCAGGGCCGTAATTCCCGGGTATCATCCTTTATTCATGGGATATCATAAGCGTGCTTTAGGCGGAGAAAGATTATGGACTGTGCCTCAGAAACTCGGGTTTAAAGGTATCACCAAAGAAGAAGGCGACTATCCTTTTCCTCATCCTTTTCCTTAAAATACAAACTAATCACCATGCTGAATTCACTATGGAAAGAGGCAGAATTAAGCTCCGAGTCTGCCACCCCGTGTTGGGAAATTTTTCATGAGAGCTCTAAAACGGGCCATTATGACGGAGCACTTACTAACAATCAGGTAGTGGAGGAAATGAGCAATCTGTATGATGTGTTTCCTTACAAGCAGTTTCCTTCAATAAAGTTACCAGATACTTTCGCCCCTGTTCGTCGCACTTTTTTAGAAGCAGTGCAAAACAGGGTGACTCCGATGCAAATTTCTGCTGAAAAGCTCTCTTTAGAGCAGCTAAAAACCATACTCTATTGTGGTTATGGCGTTACCAGAGATAATGCAGACAATGAATATATAAAAAGGCCTTTTAGAACAGTGCCCTCCGGAGGAGCTCTGTATCCTTTGGAGCTATACTTTTATGTGCACGATACCGTGGAGGGGCTCGAACCTGGTGTCTATCATTATGCGCCCACTGAAAATGCCGTGCAGCTGATTAAACCTGGCATTCATGATGAGCAGATAGCTGAAGCACTGGTGAGCTTTCAGACCCATCTGGCCTATGACACCTCATTGCTCATATTCATTACGGCTGTTTTCAATAGATCTGTTTTCAAGTACAAAGAAAAAGGCTATCGTTTTGCCTTGCTGGAGGCAGGCCATGTGGCTCAGAACATAAATCTGGCGGCTACGGCTTTGGATCTGGGTGTAATCAATATTGGCGGCTTCCATGATAGACTGGTAGATCGATTCATGGAGATTGACGGTTTAAATCACGCAACTATTTATATGAATGGAATTTGTAAAAGAAATTAAAGAAACAGCTGCTCCGCTGATTATAAGGAGTGATAAATCATACCGTTTTGAAGTATTCAATTTTATCTCCTGGAGCATGCTCGCTCAGCAACTGGAGGTGGAAGATTTGGCATCTTGCTGTGTGTTTTCTGACCTGTCTCTGGGTACCTGGCGTGGTCATTGGGTAGTGCGTGAGCTCAGCCGACAGCTTAATCTGGACATTCCGCTCTCTGTGCAGCCACAGGTAGGGTTTAAAGATCAGGGTGATGAATATACTGATGTTATTAATCAACTTATTGATAATGAGAGTTCTGGAGATCAGAACTTCCTCTTTGCTTATAACAGCTGTAAGCAAATTATTCAGGAGTTGGTCAGGCATCAACTGCAGTGGGTGGTAATTATTCCCCCCGGTGCGGGCTACCATTGGGAGCAGGAGAATCTTTATTTTATAGAGTTATTGAATCAGGGACTGCGGGGTACTTCTTGTCAGTTAGCTATACTTAATTATCCTCATGTTAACTTTCCGGAGCATTGGAACATAACGGAGGCTTCTCAGGATGAAATTGTTGATTCTGACCCTTACTTCCCCATTCCTGGTTTAGTTCCTGAATCACTGGTTGCTGCATTTTCGGCATTAATACCAGCTAATAGCCTGCTCCTAAATAATAAAGATGTAGTCATATCACCCACGGCAAGGATGGTAAGGCCCTTTAATATTTCTTATTACATTCATGTGCTGAAGCAGCATTCTAACCATGATTACCTCTTGCTATACTTTGAGTTAGCGGCGCCTAGTCTCATTCATGATGTAGAATTCTTTCAATGGCAGGCATCTAAGCGCTTTTCTGAAGGAGGTTATTCCATAGCATTACGTATTTTGGAGTCAGTAAGAAGAAGCATTGCAGACCCAATTATTCGAGCCTCAGTAGTATCCCAGATTCAGAACATTAGGATAGCACTTATGCATTTTGCTGATGCCGCTGCTGAGGAGGTGCCACAAGAAGGATTGCCCGCAGATTTTATGGCTTCTTTATGCCAGAGTAAAGCCTGGGGATTGGTAATGTCTAACCGGGCTAAAGAAGCTGAGCCGTATTTTGAAAAAGCAAGGAAGCTTATTTCGCAGGAAAATTTTCCGAGAATCTACCTCTACTTACTCAATATTTCAGCGCTGAATAAACTGAAAATTGGCGATACAGAAGCCGCCTTCGAATTTGAAAAAGAGATTGAAAAACGGCTTCTGAATCAGGATAAGATGGATTGGCATATTGGTTATATCAATGCCATC
This sequence comes from Fulvivirga ligni, assembly GCF_021389935.1. Classification (NCBI taxonomy): domain Bacteria; kingdom Pseudomonadati; phylum Bacteroidota; class Cytophagia; order Cytophagales; family Fulvivirgaceae; genus Fulvivirga; species Fulvivirga ligni. Next base: position 6,468,963 of record NZ_CP089979.1, on the reverse strand, counting down.
AATCAGGCCAGGCTGTACAAGAAGATCAAAGATTATAAGTCGGCCAGAAATTATTATTTAAAGGCTTTTCTTATAAACCATAGCCTGAAAAATGAAAGCGATCTTCTTTATTTTAACTTATGTTTTGCCCAGCTGGAATCTATGGAAGGGCACCATCAATTGGCGTTGCTCTATTGGCTGAGAACTTGCTTGCACTGGCTGAGTAATGAGGTGCCAGAGGCTCTGGCTCCGAGGGTAGCACAGGCTATATTGGGAAAAGGGCTCAGCTCGGAATCAGGAAAGGTAGAGGACATCTCAATGCGATTAAAAGAGTCTTTATCACAAGCCGTAGCGGAGTCTAAGATGAATTTGAAAGAAGTGTCGCATTCAGAAATTAGCTTCATGAGGATAGACACAAATGATGAAAGAGCTGAAATAGCTGTTGGTACTTCCGGTTTATGTGTGCTGGCATCTGCTTCCAATAATAAAAGTGTTTATAAGGCTAAGTCATATGATGAATTGAAAAATCTCACTTATCAAGTGCTTTGTGCCCTGTTGCCTAGTTTGCAAGATTATAACACCATTTACACTGATACACAGTATAGTAATGAACTGCCAGTGTCCACCCTTGAAGTAATTTCATCTTGTATAAGGCATAAAGTGAGCAAAGTGATTTTTAGTGACAAAAAATATGCTTTCGATAAAAAGGAACGACATGATTTCTTCATGTCATCAAAAGTAAAACTCTGTGGGGCTATTGACTTTATCAGTCGTCAAGGTGGGCAGATGTGTATTCATTTTAAGAGGTATAGAGCCCCGCTTTTGCTTAATACTGTAGAGAAGAGTATCCTTGAAAAGCTTCATAAGTATGATTCTGTGGCGGATGTTTATGAGGATTATAATCATGCAGATGACCTATTAATAACACTGAGAAATATGGAGGAAAAGCGCTTGATAAGTATTCTGTTATGATAGCTGAGAAAATTAGGCTGCCATTTCAGCTTGAATTGCAAAAAGGGGAGCGCATGTGCTGGGCAGCCGTTTCAGTGGCTATTGCAAAATATTACGGTCACCAGAGTATTCAGGATCAGATAGCTTTTGCCAGAAGTATCATGGGTGAGCATTATGATCAGTTCTGCGCTATGGATAAAGCCCTTATGACTTATGGGCATTTAAAACAAATCCTCACCACTCCATTATCCAAGGAGCAAATAGATCTGGAACTTCACCATAAGCAGCCCATTATAGCCTGTATGAAATATTTCGTGGGCTGGCATGTGGTGGTAATCTATGGAATAGAAAATGATCATTTACTTATAGCTGACCCACTACACGGCTATTCTAAATGGCGGCTGTCTACTTTCACCACAAGCTATCAGGAATATTACAGTTGGAGCCATAGTTATAAGACTTGTAGTAAGGGGGAGTATTGAGCTAAGTTTTTCGTGCAGTATACCATAATTTCGTAATTTGGGAGTTATTAATTATGGTAGTAAATCTATTTCATGAACTGGGAAGAATTTAAACTTAAGTCAGAGCAAAAATTTAATAAATTGAAGCTTGAAAGTGTTTGGGGATTTCAGATTCAGGCAGGCACCAGATGGAACCCTGGTTTGCAGAAATACCAAATAGATGAGCTAGAAAAGCAATTTGGCTTTACATTTCCGCTAGATTACAGGCGGATGTTGGAGGTTATAAATGGTGTAGATAAAGAGCAAATTGCGATAAATCCCGAATATCATACAGAATATGAGTATCAAAGAAGAATTTACAGGTATCCTGAGGATTTTGAATTAACGGCGCATCTTAGAAATGAGATAGAGATGAATATGGAATTTGTTTTGGAAGCACTTCATTTGTCAGGGTTTGAGACTTCAGATGTGATGGGTAGTGTACCTCTTTATGAACACAGAGCATTAGTTGTTTTTGGTGATAAAAACCTGTCACCTGTAATCTCCATTCATCAAGGTGATGATGTCATTGTATATGGTAATTCTTTGATGGAATACTGGGGAAAAGAGTTGAGGATGTTTTAAAGTATTGGGCAATATGAAATATCTCAGACCGTGGAAGGATCTCTTCTCAAGATATACGATTCTCAGTCGGGTTTAATCTACCTTGAGAAGCATTGGTGTGATGCAAGATTCGTCATTTGATTTAAAGGGAGTAGTTATACTTTGTTCAGAAACTATCAGCGGCCGCATAGGACCAATACATGCTGAATACTGGGGACAAGGAGGCATTAATCCAGAGGTGAGACAAGACTCTTGTTTACTACAGCTCATAGGAAGAGATTATTTATTTCCAGGAGAAAGTTGCAAGGCTTATTTCAGATTTAAATTTTTGGACCACCCTCATTTCCAAATTACCGTGAATGAGAAAGACATAATACAATTATTCGAAGGAGGAAGAAAACTCGGTGGTTTTAAGGTTGAAGAAGTGTTGAACGATAAATTAAGGCAATAACGGATCATTAGGGATGCCAGAAAGAAACAAATGCAGCAGAAAGACTATAAATATGTGAAAGCGGATCTGGCCATCAGTCAGTATGTAGACAGCTTCTGGTATCTCAAGCCGTCAAGTCATAATGCTGCTGTTTCGATACCTAATGGTACGATTGATCTGATATTTACCAAATCTAAGGAAGGTGCTTTCTGGGTCGCATTGATGGGGGTTGAAACAAAATCTTCAAAAGTGCCTGATACAGTGAGTGATACCCATTTTGCTATTAGCTTTAAGCCATTGGCCATGGAATATATTTTAAACGTATCTGTGTCTGACATTTTAGATACAGGCAACATACTGCCTCCCGACTTTTGGCCAATTAAGGCTGCTGATTTGGATGACTTTGATGCTTTTTGTACGCTGGTAACTAAAACTATTCAGGAACGATTGCCTCGGGAGATTGACTCTCGCAAGCAAAAACTGTTTGATTTGATATTCGACAGTCAGGGAGAAATGAGTGTAAAAGAGCTCTCTGAGAAGGTTTTTTGGAGTGATAGACAAATTAACCGATATTTTAATCAGCAATTTGGACTTTCATTAAAGGCCTATTGTAACATCATCCGCTTTCGGGCATCGCTTAAGCATATTAGTGAAGGAAAGCTGTTTCCTGAGCAAAATTTCACTGATCAGAATCACTTCATTAAGAGTGTGAAAAAGTACGCTGGCGTTACTCCAAAGGCGCTCAGCAAAAACGAGGATAATCGCTTCTCTTATCTCACCATACTTCAAAATCAAAAACCTGATAACGTCTGATTTTTACTATTTTCCGCTACTCTAATCAGCCAGCTTTGCATCATTATTAATTTAAAAGATGCAGAGTTATGTTGGTAGATAATAAGCAAATAGCCATCGTTGGTGGTGGCCCGGGAGGACTAACCCTGGCGAGATTTTTACAACTTAAAGGAGTAGATGTAAAGGTGTATGAAAGAGATTTTAGTCGTGAAGCTCGCCTTCAGGGAGCAACGCTAGACCTACACGCTGGATCAGGGTTGTTGGCAGTGGAGAAGGCTGGCCTTATGGATCAGTTTAAAAAATTATACAGACCAGGGGCAGATAAAGGGCGAATTATAGATAAGCATGGAAATATTCTTTATGATGAACATAATAAACCAGAAAGAACAGATGAACAAGAGTGGAGGCCTGAAATAGACCGATCTGATCTTCGGGATCTTTTACTGGATTCGCTTTTGCCAGATACCGTTATCTGGGATAGTCACATAGTCTCGGCTGATAGAGTGGAAGAGGGTTGGCAGCTTGTTTTTAAAAATGGGTCTACGGTGTTTGCCGATATTATTATTGGAGCCGATGGCGGTAATTCTAAAATAAGACCGATAGTAACGGATGCCACTCCATACTATGCGAGCACAACCATATTTCAGGGTAATGTGGAAGAAGCTGAGGTTAGGGCTCCTGGTGTTTATGATATGCTAAAAGGAGGTAAAATATATGTTCATGCTGATGGAAAATACTTTCATATATCCTCTAAAGGTGATGGCAGTATTGATTTCTATATCAGTGCCAAAGTGCCTGAAAATTCGGTCAAAGAAAGTGGTGCTGACTTTTCTGATAGATCACAGTTTTTGAATTGGTGTCAGGAAAACTTCAATGGCTGGAGTAAGTTATGGTTTGAGCTATTTGAAAATACTACTCTTCCCTTGTTGGTAAGGCCTCAATATTGTATTCCGGTAGATCAATCATGGGAGGCTCAGCCTGATCTCACTTTGTTGGGAGATGCAGCCCACATTATGCCACCATCAGGGGAAGGGGTGAATCTGGCCATGCTGGATGCGCTGGAACTGTGCGAATGCCTAACCAATGAAGATTTCACAGATTTAAAAACGGCCATAGAAACATATGAGCATAGAATGAGAATCAGGGCTGCCGCGGAAGCTGTGGAGTCCATGGAAGGTGTAGAATGGATGCATGGGGCAGAAGCGCAGGATAAAATGTTAGCCTTTATTAGTTGAGAAGGCTTTTCGAAGGGTGAATCTATGAAAGCAATGTTGTAACTGATAAAGAGTTAATTATATTTATTATTAAATTGATAGACAACATGATGAGATGGCTCACACTCTTTAAAATCAACAATTCCCTGGCAGTCATTTTAATATTATTGGTGCTATCAGGCTGCAACTCTTCATCTAAGAAACCTAACGACATGAAAGAACAAGCTAATGACGATCAAACACCAAAAGTAACAGGTGTTGGCGGTGTATTTTTCTTCTCCGAGAATCCGGATCAGCTCAAAGATTGGTACCGTAAAAATTTGGGCATAGATACTAATGAATACGGGGCTACTTTCGAATCAAGAAAAATGGATAATCCTGAGGAGGTCAATTCCTTGCAGTGGAGCCCTTTTAAAAAGGGTAGTAAGTATTTTTCTCCCTCTGAAAAGGAATTTATGATCAACTATACCGTGCAAAACATTGAAGGCTTAGTCGCTCAGCTAAAGGAAAATGGCGTTACTGTACTGGATGATATTGAAAGTTATGACTATGGTAAGTTTGTGCATATCATGGATGAGGAAGGTAACAAAATTGAACTTTGGGAACCCGCCTCAGGGGAAAGTAATTAAAGTATATGTTAGTGATCGCTGTCAATATCGCTACTGAAAAGTGGAATGAAGTTATAGAATGGCTTCAGAATAATGGATGGCGGCTCACTTACAAATATGAGAATTTTGATGCTGGAATAGATTTTGACTTCATCAGGTTGGAAAAGAATAAAGAAAAAATCCTGATGGCCTGGGATAATTGGTTCGAAGGTGAGATTCAATGCTCTGAGAACCAGCTTAAAATGTTAGCAGAGCAACTATCTTATGATTTTAAGATAGGCGAACCGGAAAATTTAAAGCCATCAATTATTAAAATGTATGACCGTTAAGGAATAAGGCGGTTTTTGTGATAGGAGAAGTATTCAGTTCTTCATATCTGAAAAAAAACATTAGAGGCTGCATCATCAGATGCAGCCTCTAATGTATATTATCCTAATAATTCCATATCCTCTTCAGTAAGAGAGATATCAAAGGCTTTTAAGTTTTCTTCAAAGTGTATGAGCTGTGAGGTGCCTGGTATGGGTAGCATCAGATCATTGAGATGCAGTGTCCAGGCCAGGTTAATCTGTTGTACAGAAGCATTATATTTCTTTGCAACTTCCTCTATTTTGCTATTGTCGGCTGCAGAGGCATTCTGTAAAGACCAGAAGGGGACCATTACAATTTCTTGTTCCAGACAGATATCCATCACTTCCTGCATACCTCTTACCTTCATGCCGTGCATTTCGAAACTTGTTCTTTGGCCGTAGCCAAAAGCATTTTCTACACTGGCGATGTTGCCCATTTCTATGCCTTTGTTTAGCTCTTCCGGAGTCACATTGCTTAAACCGACATGCAAAATTTTCCCTTCTTGCTGCATCTTAAACATAGCCTCCAGAGAATCTTCAAAAGCAGTAGCTGAGCCAGGCATCATGCGTAGATGTACCAGTGAAACCTGATCAATTTTTAAGGTTCTTAGGTTATTTTCAATGCTGGTTCTCAGGTTTTCAGGTGTGTCATAAACCTTCCAGCTTTTATCATTACCTCTGGTGGCACCCACTTTTGTGCAGATCAGCAAATCATCACCGTAAGGATGTAGCGCTTCGGCTATGAGTCGGTTGGTCACATCCTGTCCGTAATAGTCTGCCGTATCAATAAACTGAATTCCTTTATCCACTGCCGTTTTTAAAATTTCCAGAGCTTCCGGGCGGTTCTTGGGTTCACCCCAAATCATATCTCCGGTGAGGCGCATGGTGCCATATCCAAATCGTTTTACTGTCCATGGATTTTTAGTGTTAGCACCGATAGTTATGTCTTTTTTAATGTTCATCATGTTTTAAATTTTACTGAAGCAAAGTTGAACTGTAGGAAATAAAAACCTGTTGCCATATGACAACTAAACCGTGTTAGACAATGTTTTTTCTTATTCTGCTTAATGATGATTTAGTAATGCCCAGATAAGAGGCTAGTAAGTTAAGCGGAATCTGGTTGAGCAAATGAGGAAAGCGCTGCATAAACTTCTCATATCGTTCTGTAGCTGTCTCTGCCATCATCGGGCTAATTCGGTTAATCTTATCATGAAGTCCCTGGTTGAGTATTTTTAGATAGATCTCACTCCAGCCTGCTATCTGTTCAGTGAAGAGATCAAAGGATTCTCTTGAGATTTTTATAAGGTCACAATCGGTGACGGTTTCTACATAAGAGGTAAGAGGCAGCTGATGCAAAAAGCTATGCCCATCACTGCTAAAGTGCTCTTCATCAATGAAATATTTGGTTACTTCATCACCTTTATCCGTAAAATAAAAGACCCGGGTAATCCCTCTTTCAAGGAAATAGATCTCCTGCAAAAATTCTGTGGCGCTGGCCAACCTGGTGCCTTTTGGGGCGCTTACCTCTTTGACCTCACGCTTTATCAACGATATGTCTTCAGGCGCTAATTCTCCGTAAGCTGATAAAAACTGAATCAATTTATCCATAGGTGAAGTTAAATATTTTGGAAATAAAGAAACTAAAACGGTCCGAATATTAGCCTTTAGTGTGGGAGGTACTATAGCTTGGAAATATGACTTGGCAAGAGGAAATGTGGACAGGCTGGTGTGCGTATCATCTACTCGCCTTCGTTATGAGAAATTGCGTCCGGCGGGCGAAGTGACACTTTACTATGGTCAGGCTGATCCCTTTAAGCCCACTGATCAATGGCTTAACGCTATGAAGTTAGAGAGTTTTTTCATGGCCGGCATGGGACATGAGCTATTTAAAGATGAGGGGGGTAGCTGGTCTGGTAGTGAATCAATTGATCCGCATTTCAATGTCATAACACTTAATAAAAATTCTATTTTCCAATTTGAATTATTCAGGAAGTATATAATTTTGTCCGCCTAATAAAACGGTTTACCCAGGGCAAAATGATTGATTCTATATCTTCGGAATTATTACAACTCAAGGCTTTTTTCAGATCTGTAGGTCCACTTTCTGATGATGTTTTCAGCGAAGTGAGCCAGTACGTTAAAAAGAAAATTTATGCAAAAGGCGATGCTATTCTTAGCGCCGGGCAGGTAGAAACAAGATCCAATTTTGTGATCAAAGGTGTGGTTATTCAGTGCGTTTTTGATGAGGAAGTGCCCATTACGCTCAATATTACACCGGCCGGACTCGCCTTTAATAGTTTGAAAAGTTACCTGGAAAATACTCCATCTAAAGAAACACACGAGGCCATTACACCCGTCGAGGTGCTCTATATTTTAAAGTCGGATATGGAGATGCTGGTGCAAACACATCATGAGTTTTGTTATATCATGTTCAAGCTGCATGAGGCTATTTTGCTAGACCGTGAAAACCGCATGTTTCTTCTACAGCATAGGCAGCCTGGTAAAAGATTTTATCTGTTTATGCAAAATGTAGACAGAGCTAACTACATTCTGGCTGATACTCCTGATAAATACATTGCCAGCTACCTGAATATGACTCCTCAGCAATACAGCAAGGAGAAAAAGAAGTATTATAGGGAGTTAGATGATTGATTGTGAATTAGTTGCTTCCAGATAACTTTTATCACAGCAAAATATATTTGATTTGCGCCCTTAAATTTTAAAAGGAACATGTCACTTCGATTCATCTTTACGTTTACCTTCATTATTCAAGTATTACCGCAGCTTTTTGCGCAGTCAGACACTGTTTATATGAATGACGGCTATAAGTTCGTGGAATCAAAAATAAATGCCACTTACTATATCACTGCACCGGTGCAGGAAGGAGAATTGTGGAGGGTAAAAACCTATTATGTCAGTGGTCAGCTCAAAACTGACGGGACCTCTAGTTCTGAAGGGGTGATAATTTATCACGGAAAGGTGAGGCGATATTATGAGAATGGCAAACTACAGGAAATCTCTGAATACATAAACGGATTACTAACCCAGTCTACCTGGTATAGCGAGGCCGGCACCAAGCTTGGTAATGGTAACTATAGAGGTATAAAGCCATATGATGGTACATTTCTTCAGATTAATGAAAATGAACATGTAGTCGTTAATTTCAATAAGGGTGAGATGAAAAATGGTGTAAAATATCTTACGGCGCCTAACAAGGGAGCTAAAGAGGTATTTACCGCCATTGCCCATTCTGATTCTCAGGTTCCTTGGTATAAGGTGCACAATTATAATACGAGCGGAAAATTGATAGCGGAAGGCATTTATCATGGCAATATTCCCTGGGAGGGTACTTTTCCTAAATTCAGATATCAGCCTTATGGTATCTATATGAAAGATTATTATCAAAAAGGCCAGCATAAGTCACGCCGGACGTATGATGCTAATGGTAAATTGAGGCAGAAAGAACTGTATAAGGATGGCCGGCTAAACATGATTATAAGCTATTCTTCGGCAGGTAGCGCCGTCGATACTTTGATTTATGATATGGGAATGCCGTTCCAAGGCGTTAAAACAAGCCTGTCTTACCTTACTCCTTACGTAGAAAGCAAGTATAGTATAAAACAAGGCATAAAGCATGACGCATATTCAGAATATTATCACAATGGCAAGCTGAAAGAAAGAGGCCATATGGAAAATGGCAGAAAGGAAGGACAGGTAGAATTCTATGATCCTGAAGGAGAGCCACTATCGGAGGGATTATATAAGGAAGGAGAGTTGCATGAAGGTAACTTTATTATAGACGTAAGCTCAGCTCTGGATGATAATTCAGCACCTTACATTCATAGAATGGAGAAATATCATGAGGGTGAAAAAATTATGGAACTTGTTAAATATCCTAATGGCAATAGCTATATCGATAATCTTGGTATTGAGACTACAACTTATTTCAATGCGGAAGGAGATACTGTGGGAACCTTAAGTTACCAAGGGTATTTTAGGGCACAGGATGGTGTTCGGTTAATGTATCATAATAGTGGTGTGGTTTCTGAGCGAATAACATACGAAAATGCTCATGATGTGCAGCATGAAAAGTTTAATGAAAGTGGAATATTGATCGAAACGACCACAAAAGCTGAAAATGGAGATCGATTAAGTACTACTCAATATTACAGCAATGGTGCACTCAAGAGTCAAGCAATTTATGAAAATGGTTATGATAAGGCCAATGTTACCTACTATGATATTAATGGTGATGAGATAGCTCATTTTTTCCAAGGTCTGGGTGCAAATGATGGCGTAGAGGTGCTTTTTGTAGGAGATAGAATATATAGAATGGTTTATTATAAGGGTGGCAGTAAGGAGAGGCAAAAAGAGTTTGGCCTCAACGGAGCCATTTTGTACGACAAGCCAGATAACGGTAAAGCATCTTTTTATAATTATTGGGGCCAACTTATTGGTGAAGGTGTCTTTAAAAACGGTCAGGCTTTTGAAGGCGACTTTTATGCTTATAACAAAGGTGAAATATATGGATTTGCTCAATACCATGAAGGCAAGCGGCATGGATTAGCCACTGAGTTGGAGCGTAAATCCAAAGAGATTGACCTAATTCCTGTATCTGAAAGTCATTATCAGGCAGACAAGCTGCATGGATTATATCAAAAGTATTATTTAGGGGTGTTAATACAGCAGGTAAACTATTCTGATGGTCTCAAAGATGGTGAAGCTACATTCTATGATAAAGATGGAATTTTACGCTCTAAGGGTGTCTATGAAAAGGACCTGGAGTTCAATGGCACTTTTTACTATTACAATAATATGGGGCACATATTATCTAAGAAAACATATGCCAATGGAAGCCTTACTTCTGAAGTGAAATACGGTTTTAATGGACAGGAAATAAAGGAATAACTACAGTCAGCAGGATAGTTTTGAAGTTGCCTCCGTTATTGTCTGGAGGTAACTTTTTTGCATTATAAAGTTCGTTGTTTTGCCAGCAAAATGAAGCTTTTACAAAAACGATGAAACAAACTATTCTATTTTTTACCCTTATTATTAGTGTCTTTTCAGCCTCTGGTCAAGTGTCTGAAAACAATCCTTTTCTTATCCAGCCACCAAGGCCTAACCCTATGCAGCTAGCGGCCGGTAAGCAAGCGGAAGCAAATATTACGGCTGAACAAACTGAGCTGCATCAGCTAGACAGTTTGATCATGTATGGTTTTGATCAGCCTAGCGGCAAGTGGGCTATTCCATTGGCCAGACAAAGATTTGAATACACTGAGGATCATCAGATTCTCTCCATGGAGCTTTGGAATTGGGATGACAATAAAAAAGAGGAATATCCAGTAAATAGAACAGAGTATGAGTATTATGAAGACGGGAAATTATCTGATATCATCTATTCGGTACCAGGTTCTGAGGCAGGAGAATGGATTGCAGCCCAACAAGAGGGTTATTCATACCAGGAAGATGGTAACATAAAAGAATCTATGCGTATGGCTTATGATTTTTCTACAGGCTGGATGCTGGCAGATAGAACCTATTACTATTATGAAAACGGTCATCTGGGAAGCACAGTTATGCATATACCTGGTACAGAACCCGGTACATTGGTGCCGTTTGTGGCTTATCAATATGATTATAAAGGTGAGTATCTGGATATGGTCAGAGTCTTTAGATATGAGGGAGAAACCACCATTGCCATCTTAAGTAAATCTTATGAATATGACTACTTTCATAAATTATACATGGTGAGAGAGCATATTTTTGATGAAATTTCTAATGATTGGCTTCCCTATCAGGTCAAAGGTTATTCCTATGACGATGATGACTACTTTGATAGTTATTCCTTCGTACAATATAGCGAAGGTAAAGTATATGAAATGTTTAGATCACGATACCATTTCGATAAGGAAGTATCTGGGGATCAGCTAATTATTCCGGACTTCGATGACAGTGAAATCAGGGCCTTCCATCATTTGGTATTGGATAAGGATGTGTACAAATTGGATATGAATTCTAATGAAGAAATAAAAAACTCAGAGGTTCAATACTACTACACCAACCTTACAACGGGTGAACCCACTGATCCTGTAGAGCCAAAGCCGGTGGTTGGTATTTCAGATCTGGCAGATTCAATTGAGGTATTTCCTAACCCCACCACAGACTATCTTCATTTTAACTTTCCATCTGCTCAGGAGGCGTCCTTAAGATTATTCGATAGTCAGGGAAATCAAGTACTGATGCAGAAGATAGAAAATGAAAAAGTTGATCTGACGCAGTTGTGTCCGGGTATTTATTTCTACCACGTTTATTGTGGTAATGAAGACTTACAAGGAAAGCTGATAAAGCAATAAAGTTGATTTTTGAAAAAAGTGAAAAGGAGGTGATATCACTATTATGATATACCTCCTTTTTCTTTAAAATGCTTTTATGACCTATTTGGAATAAGGGCCATAAACGGCATCTCTAAATTTTTTGTGCACTTCTCCCTGAAAGGGGAATATTTGTACGAATAACACTGCAGTTAGTTTGTTCTCAGGGTCTACCCAAAAGAGCGTGCTGGCGGCGCCATCCCAGAAAAACTCGCCCACCGCACCGTTATTTTCTTCAGCACTTTGTGGTTCTGCCGTTCTCACAGCGAAGTCAATCCCGAATCCTACTTGCCCTTTGCCTGGAAGCCACAGACTATCCTGCACGGCTGGCAGATGATTGGTGGCCATCAGTTTCACTGTTTCAGGTTTTAGTATGGTAGATCCTTTAAAAGAACCTTCGTTTACCAGCATTTGAGCAAACTTCATATAATCATCTATAGTTGAGGTTAGTCCCCAGCCACCAGGAGTCATTGGCCATTTTTCATAATTGATATTATGCACGTTTTCATCAGGAACTCTGTCTAAACTACCATCACTTCTATTATAAATGGCCGCCACCCTTTCTCTATCCATGTTAGGAACAAAATAGCGGGTTTCGCTCATACCTAGCGGATCTAAAACCACCTCTTTCATATACTGAGCGAAAGGCTTACCAGTAATTTCCTCAACCAGATAAGCTTGTACATCCACAGAAATGCCATATTCCCAGCGCTCTCCCGGCTGATATCCGAGTGGAATCTGACTCAGCTTGCTAGTCATGTCTTCCAGTGAATTATTCACATTTAATAGATCGGCCTGTTGATAGGTTTTGTCAAGGCCAAAATCAGCTCTCGTAGAAAAGCCAGCGGTATGTCTGGTGATGTCAGCAATGGTGATCGGTCTTTTTAATGGCTCCATCACCCTTTTGCCAGATTCATCAATTTTAGAGATCACCTTCATATCCCCGAATTCAGGAAGGTAATTGGCTAAAGTATCATCCAATTTAAATTTACCTTCTTCATAAAGCGTCATGAGAGCGGTGCCTGTAATAGGCTTAGTCATAGAATAGATAGTGGCAATAGTATTTCTTCCCATCGGCGTTTCAGCCTCGCGGTCTGCATAGCCTACAGCGTTAAAATACACTTCCTTGCCATCTTCATAAATGAGTGCCGAAGCACCAGCCACTATGCTGTCATTAATGAATGATTGCAGCACCGCATCCAATCGTTCTTTGGCGGCCTCATCTATCACCACGGCTTCTGCTGTGGTATTCTCTTCAGCTGCATCTTCTTGTTTTTCCTTAGGACTTTGGCAGGCTGCAAATATGGTTAAGAGCCCTGCCAGGGTTAAGAGTTTTTTCATTGGTAGTAGGTTAATTATTCCACAAGCTATGTATATGTTGGTTTTAATGCAAGGTGTTCTAAATATAGATACATGGAGAAAGTCATGTAAGTTTTGTTGTTCAATAAATAAGATCGAAAATTTTAATAAAACATTTTCATATTTACATAGTTATAAATATGAAAATTCCTTTTAATTAAATTGTTTATATTATAATTATATTTAATATTTATTACTATAAGGTTATGTAATTTTTATAAATGCAATAAATGGTCATTATATAATTAGTGTAATATTTGATGCTTTTTTTGATTTTTTTGTAGTTCATCCTTCCTCACCTTAGTATCCTGATAATGAAAAAGCCCGACAGCATCATTATCATTAATTGTACTAATCACCTAAACCTACATTCAATGAAAAAGCATTTACTGTTTTTACTAATGCTTGTATTTAGCATGTCTTATATGCTAAAAGCTCAAGATCACGAGGGTGTTCCTCTGAAGAAAGGACAGCTTCAAGAAGTCAAACAAAGGTCAGTTGTTTCAGATTATCAACCAATTGAAGTCTTACTAACTTTAAGTTCTAAGGAGGATTTGGAAGAATGGACTATCACTAACTTCCGTACCGATGACCTGTTAATCTCCACTGGTTTTTATCAAAATAATATGAGCTATGAGTTAATAAGTCCAGTTATCAAGTTGCCATCCTTAGAAAGTAGAGAAAGAGTCAATCTTTATTTAGAGGAAAGCTTTGCTCTTGAAAGTGGCTATGATGAAAGAGTAATAAAGGTATCTGAAGATGGGGGTAAAAGCTGGAAATCACTATCTAGAGCCAGTGGGGCCAGTAAACTTAATACTTCTATTATCAATTTAACTCAATATGAAGGCAAAAATATACTTATAGCTTTCGAGTTAAAAACTGATGGATCCAACACTTATGATGGTTGGAACATTCAGAAAATAGAGTTAAAGAAAGATAAGCTTAATTCGCAGGTAATTAAGAAAAACTCTGATAAAAGACAAATGGGAGTCTTAGATGGTAATTTATTGAGCTTGGATGCCCAAAAATTCCCTCGTTTTATCTTTGCTAATTTAACGGTTGAAGAAGATGGTGCACCTGTTGGAGGTTTGAACAAATCTCATTTTTCAGTTACGGAAACTGTGTTAGATAGCACACCTAATCCAGTGGCTGTCGTGAAAGACTCAACATTTAAAGTCTTTGCTCCAGATGGCGTTGAGGTCCAAAGACCGGTTGATATAGTTTTCTTAATGGATAACAGTGGTAGTATGAGTTCTTTTCAAGCTCAGGTGGCTGTCAATGTTGAAAGCTTTGTGACAAGATTAGATTCTTTGGGATTTGATTATAGATTAGGCCTATGTCGATTTGGTCAGGGTGGAACCACTCAGGGAGCTCCTATTTTTCATAATAATGCAGGGTGGTATTCTGATGATTCTGCCTTTGTAGCTATGTGGAATGCGGTAAACACTGATGATGGTGGTATTGAACCGTCATGGGATGCTCTATATTATTCTGCCCAAGAATATTCTTTTAGAAATGGTGCACAAAAGATATTTATTTTAATTGTAAATGAGACTATAACTACTAATGCCACGAACTACAACTATAGTGATATTACTGATCAGCAGCTAGTTATAGATCGCCTGAATAATGTTGGGATTCAAAACTATTCTATAGTGCCAACCAGCCAGGAGTTTGTCGATGACTTTGGTACTATAGCTGATGCTACGGGTGGTCGATCATACGACCTAACTCAGAATTTTAATAGCATACTGGATGATATAGGTACTCAAATTGGTAATACGTACACTATCAGGTATACCCCTACAAGTCCTTACTTTGATGGATTGAAGAGAGAAGTGGATATTACAGTTGACTATAATTCATCCACTTTACTTCTAGAGGGTGAATATACTCCAGGAAAGGCTCCTGTTATAATAAGGACAGATGCTACCCTGGATATTCACAAAGCGGCTCAGCCATCCGAAAACCCAATTGTGATTGAAGTGAATATAAAAGATGAAATAGCTCCTTTTACATCAAGCTCTACATTATACTATAGAGTTTTAGGTGCTAGTGCTTACACTGAATTAAATATGTCCCAAGTTAGTTCAGGTACTGGTTATTCTGTGTGGCAGGCAACCATTCCTGGACCACAAGTTCTGGATCCAGGTATAGAATATTATATAAGAGCTACTGATACAGAGGCCACGACTACGGCGCCGGAATTTATTGAGGGTTACGGTTATCCTTGGTCATTTGCGGTCTTGCCAAATCTTCCGCCTCAAATAGAAAATAGAACTACTGTATCTAGTGTTAAGTCAGGAGACCCTGTACATTTTGAAGTCGAGGCATCAGATAATACTAATAGTCTGTCTAATGTATGGATTTATTTAAAAACAGATAATGATATTAATTATCAGTTCTTTAGTATGCAGTCTATCGGCAACGATCTTTTCACTTACGATATCACTGCTACCACAGGAATTACTGAATACTTCTTTATTGCTGAGGATAATTTTGGTGTGAGAAGTTTTGCAGGAACGGAAATTCAACCTTTTGTAGTTGCTACAGATATACCATGGGATGTATATACCGGGTCTACCAAAAGACATACTATTAATGTTGCTGGTTTTGATCCAACTACGTTTACTCCGTGGAGTATTGATGCTACTTTGGGAGGCGAAGTTTTACTGCCAGGAGACTATATAGGAGCCTTCTATACTACTACTGAGTGTGATGCACAAGGTAATTGTGAAACCGTGGAAAAATGTGGTGGTTTTTATCTATGGAATGGTCAACCTTTCTTCGGCTCATTCCCGGTATATGGAAATGATGCTACTGCGCCAGCAAAGAATGGGTTTGCTGATGGAGATAGCTTTATATTCAAAATTTTCAGTAAGCAAAATAAAAAGGTTTATGATGCTACTCATGTTTTTAAGACATCTTCTTTAAATACCACTTTTATTAATGGCGGAGTGACTGATTTAAAGAGCTTAAAAAGCTATTATCAACATTCTACTTATCCAAAAAAATATCTGAACCTTTGGTCATCGAACCTTACTCCTGTTGAGACCTCTTTCGATGATATAATGGCGGGCTACTCTACTATCGTAAGAGAGGTATTTGATGATGATGGTAACAGGTGGGCTCCAGGTGATCCATCAAATACACTCAACACATACGTGCCAGGATATGGCTATGAGGTATATATGTACAATAGTGGTGAAACCTTAAATATTGAAGGTAGTAAAATTAAGCTTAATCAGCTTCAGGTAAATCTTAAAGGACAGCAACAAAAAACTTTGATAGGTTGTCCTTATCAATCACCTGAAAATGTTGAGGCAGTATTTTCGGCCTATGTTTCAGATGTATATGCTGTTGATAAATATGTTAATGATGGCACAGGATTTATTTCCATTGAAACTTATTCTCCAATGTTTAATATTAATAATTGGGTGGATAAAAATATGGTACCTGGAGAAGGATATTATGTATTCTCGTTAGCGCCTAATTCTTCGTTTAGTTTCCCTGCTGCTACCGGAGTATACACTTCTTCAAGAACCGCTCAGGTTAACCAGTCTATTCCACAGAAGGTAAGATCTACTGATGCTTATATGCACGTAATGTTGCCTTCAGAGTCATTAGCACTTGATGTTAAAGAGGGTGATGTAGTTATGGCTTATGATAAAGCTGGACATAAGATAGGTGAAGCTATGGTATCTGCCAGTGGAGTATCAATGGTTTTAGATGGTTTAAGCTTGTCAGATGGCGCAGAATTTGACCTTTGGTTGAAATCTCAAGGGAGAGAACTCAAGGGAATGGAAGTGGCCTGGAAGGTAGGTGATGGAAACTATCATAATCTTAAAATGGCAGTAGCAACTTCTTCTGAAATTGTTGACATGGTGAATGGCATAAGCGTATTTCCTAACCCTGCCTCAAGCCAATTTACTTTGAAGTATAATTCTGAGAGTGAGGAGGATATTATAATCAACATCACTGATCTTCAAGGGAAAAATATGCAGAGGTTAGAGTTGAAAGGTCAAAAAGACACCTTGCTATCTCAAAAACTGAATGTAGATTTTCTTAAAGACGGAATATACCTTATTAGAGTTAATCAAGGAGAGAAATCCCAAATTACTAAAGTAATAATTGACTAAATCATAACGGGCACTCTGTTCATGGAGTGCCCTTTTTTATAAATCATTTTTATGCTAAAGAATTTTGCTTTTATTATAGCGCTATCACTTTTTGCTATTAGCACAGCTCAAGCGCAAATTTCTGCCTATAAACCCGACAGTTTAACATTGCTCAATTTTCATGAGCAAATGGTTGATGCTGGATGGCCAGGCTTTTGGAATACCTCAAAAAATGTAAGAGAGTGGACAGGAGTTTCATATGATTATAATTCAGGTAAAGTATATGGAATAACACTTTCAGGTGACTGGTACAATCCTCATTTCACAACAGATAGTCTTCCTGCTGCCATACAAGTTTTAAGCTCCATGGATTCATTGGTAAGTTTAGGTGTTTCCCATTTTAACCTAAAATATTTACCTGAAGAGATAACTGACCTAGAGGATCTGAAAAGTTTGAGTCTTGGTTATAATAGCATTGAAACTTTACCAGATTTTATTAATGAGTTAAAACAATTAGAGATATTATTACTTGGTAATAATGAATTTGCTGATCTTCCAGATCTCTCAGATTTGATCAATCTTAGGGTATTAAGTCTTAGCCAAAATATTCATTTAGAGCAATTTCCAGCATCTATATTAGAATTAGAATCATTAATTGATTTGCGTCTATCTTACAATTCCATTACGGAACTCCCTTCTTCAATCGATGAATTACAACAATTACAAAAGTTATATATACAGGCTAATGGACTAATTTCATTGCCTGAATCTGTAGGTAACTTATCAAATTTAGATCAATTGGTATTATCCAATAATCAACTTACAGCCTTGCCTTCATCTATCAATAATCTCACAAAGCTTGAGCGTTTAGATGTAAACAGAAATCAACTTTCTGCTCTTCCTGCGGATATGTCAAATTTAACCAATCTAATTCAGATAGATATTTCTGAAAATAAGCTTACCGAATTTCCGGAAAGTATCGTTGGGCTGCGGGGCCTTAGAAATATTACAGCGAATAAGAATCAAATGGTGGGAGAAATCCCTGAAGACGTTTTTAGAATAAACAGACTACGTTTAGATGTAAGTGATAATAATCTTTCCGGGGACCTGGCGGTAATAGATAATAATATCACCGAGCGTCTTTTAATTACTAATAATCGATACACCTTTCGAGATATTATAAATTTTTACGGACAGTTTAATCCCTCTTACATTGAGTTTCAACCACAACAATATATTGGCACCTATAGAACCTTAGAACCCGGTGCAGGAGAGAGTTTGGATGTTTTTATTGATAATTATATCCCTGCATCAGGAAACACTTATCAGTGGTATAGAGCTGATAATATTGCTCTGACAGGAGCAACGAAATATTCGACTGAAGACAGTATACATATCTCTAGTTATGATGCTTCTGCCCACGCTGGCATTTATTACTGCATTATTAAGAACCCTGCCTTACCTAATTTAAGCTTGAGGAGCCATGTAGTGAGGGTATTAGGAAATGATAATGCTCCAGAATTAACTTATCAAGACCTGATATTTAGGGAGGGTGAAAGAGCCTATCTCAATATTGCCGCAAAGGATGATTTCACTCCAGTCAATGACTTGGAATATCGTTTTCCCGAAGAAACTGAGCATTTTATACTAAAACCAGACACTTTATACAGTCGTAGTTATGCCAAATTTATTTTTCCTAAAACTGTAAACGGATACGGCTCAGATACTATTTCCGTGGAGGTAGAAGATGAAGGTGGTAATGTGGCCATAGCTGAAGTGACCATAACCATGATAAGTGCTGAAAACAAAGCACCCACAATCACTTTAGACACCATCTACACAAATATTTATCAAGATGTACAGTTGCCTTGTACCCCGGGAGATCAAGGATGTCCGGCTCTCTATCCTTTTACTAGCATGACCTACATGAAGCATTTCGTGCAAGATGACTATGACGATAATGATGATTTATCATATAGAATTTTGGAAGCAGACCCAAATACTGGGGCGGTGAATAGCAAAATAAATATGATGTTTAATACAAGGCCTGACGGCATAACATTGGATGCTTTCATGCTTACATTCACAGACACAGTTGCCGTCGTCACTTTAGAAGTGACTGATATAGAAGGAGGAAAGACTACAAAAGAAATTACCCTTATCGGAAAAACAAATCCTCCTAATAAGAGTCCAGAAATTACCGCTATACCTGATCAAATTATAGCTAGAGGAACTACAAAATTTCCAGTCCTTAATCTAAATGAATATGCCTCAGATGATTATGTTTCTTCGGATTTGTTCTGGTGGGAAAATACATCGGATCCATCTTTAAATATAGATAGAACTGATAGTATTGTGTTTGTAGAGCCGGCTTATTTAGATAGCAGCTATACAGCACAAATCACCTTCTACGTTTCAGAGAAAACAAACTATCACAGAAGGAGTAGTATAGATGTGACTTACATCATTAGCGATGGTTTATCTATTTCAGGTGTAGTTACGGATGAGAATAACCTGCCTTTAGAAGGTGTGGAACTGGTTGGGTTCGATGAGCCAATTTTTTCTTCCTCTAATGGGAGTTATGAAGCTTTTGTACTGGAAGGTTGGAGTGGGCAAGTCTACCCGGTAAAACAAGATTACATTTTCACTCCAGATACACTTAGTTATGAAAATGTGCAGGGGGATCAAAGCAATCAGAATTATTTCGGCCAATATGTTGGTAATTATACTATATCAGGAACGATAACCACTCCAGAAGGTGGCTATCTGAATCATGTGCTGATTAATGGGGTTTCCAATGAAATATTTACCAACGAAGAAGGATATTATTCGCTTGATGTGCCTTATGACTTCAACGGAGTATTAACCCCCTCATTACAAGGGTATGATTTTGAGCCAATTAGCAAGAGTTATGATGGACTCACTCAAGATTTGAGTAACCAAAATTATACTGGTTTTAAGATTACTGGCGTGGAGAATACTAATGAAAATAAACTGCTTTCGGTCTTCCCAAATCCATCATCTTCTTACATAGTATTTGCGCTGAAAGCACTAAATTTTTCAAGTGGTTCCATTGAAATTTATAATGCACAAGGTAAAAGAGGCACTGACATAAAGCTTCAACAAAATGATGCCCGGTATGAGTGGAAGGAATATTCTAAAGCGGCTCCTGGAATTTATTTTGCTAAGCTAAAACTGGACGGAAAGCTGGTTGATACTGTGAAATTTATTATTGAATGATATGGCATTCATCACCATATCGCCTCATTAGTAACTTTCTAAGCTTGGGAGCTTTGATGACCCTACTTACTGTCATTTCTGTGCAAGCACAAGATTTCAGTTCAGGCTGGAGCCAGCTTGTTGAGAATTCAAAAGTGGACTCCACTACCGTAATTCATAATGCGAAATTTATAAAAGAAAAGAGGGATTCGCTTTTGCAGGTGGGGTATCTCCCGAAAGATTTAAATGCTCCAACGGAAGTTGATGAACAAAGCTATATAAATGCATTGAAGCAAGATTTCTTTGATAATCAACCTCCTGCCGAACCCAGCCAAGAGATGTCATTACCGGAATTAAATGCTCAGGTAGATGCCCCCTCGCTTGGTAATATGAAATTACCTGCCTATTCCATTTCGGATATGGACTATCTGTATGGATATTCTTTAGATGAAGCCATGATAGATGATATGATTGAGAGCATTTCGCAAAAAGGTAAAGCCTATTTAAACTCGATAATTCAAGAAAAGAGCGTGGGAGAGTTACAACAAATTGATGTCTCTCCAAGACCAAGTATTTGGGATAAACTTTATTTCGATGGGAATATAGGCGCTTCTAATTTCTTAAATAATGATGTGATTTATCTGTCACCTGCTCTCGGTTATCAATTTTGGAAATCAGTTTCTCTTGGAGTAGGGCCTGACATACAATGGAATGTTACAGGTGATCCGCAATATCCTGGTTCCGAGGTGGGCGTGCGAACCTTTGTAAAAGCCGCCTTTTTAAAGTATAGGATTTATGCTCAGGCTGAAGATATCATTAGTGAGGTAAATCAAGAAGAGCAAGCACAATCATCAAATCATCACTTTTATTTTGGTGGGGGGTATTTGTTGCCTGTTACATCAAAAATAGCTGTTAATATATCTGTTCTTTATAATGTAAATGAAGAGCCTAACGATCAATATTTTATACATCATTCACCATGGATATTTAGACTAGGAATAAGCGCATTTAAATAAACATATAGTATCAGTAAACCACTATAACCATGATTAACCTAAACCTAAAAAGTGGTATTGTACTGTTATTGGTAGAGTTATCTTCTGTCCTGTGCTTTGGGCAAATAGCTACATCTACCTCAGTACCATATTATATAGATCTCAATGGTAAGAGTCACGCCAAAGTTTATGAAATAATAGATGGTGTGGGGCATATCAAATACTTTGATGAGCAAGGTATAGACAAGTTTCTTAATATTCAGATATATAATTGGAAGCATGAAAAAGTAGCCAATTACTCCTTAGCTAAATCTTACGGCCTCAACCATTATGAAATAAAAATGGACTGGTTAATGCCCGACCAAGTTTATTTTGTTGAAGCTACTGCAGAAAATAATCGAAGATTCAATTTGGCACTTCAAGGAAAAGGACATCTAAAAAATGACCCTCCTAACCCTCAGATTACTGTCAACCCTATACAATTAAGTTGTGAGTTAGAAGCTCAAAATTCGGTGGAATATTATGTGTCCATTTCTGGAGGAAGAGCACCGTATAAAGCACATTGGTTTGTTTTGGATGAATCCATGTCAAAAATGCTTTACCAACCGAGGCAAGAAGTAATTAGCAAAGGAGGAAAGGGGATGATGGTAATGATAGATAAATCTCCGGTTTACACTGTGCTCTTAAAGGTAGAAGATGCTTGTGGTAATGAGGCTAAGAGCATTGTAAAGGTAAATTGTGAAGATGGTGACAAAGTGTTTCATTCCATTTTTGTAGAGCCAGTATCTATTCCTGAATCAGTAACATCAAATATTAAGTAGTGATATGATGATGAGAAGATTGGCCATTGTCTTAGTTCTTGCTTTTTATAGCTTTTGTATTTCATGTTCAGGTTCCTTGGATAAGGAAGATTATGTGAAGTGGGTAAGAGATTATGATCATGGACTACATTCAAAAGTTGTAGCAGATCCATATGTTTTTGATTTACAGTATTTACCTCCGGAATATAAATGGATTCAGGAAAGCCATTCAGGTGGCGAGAAGTTTAAGTCGGCTGATAACTCCTTTCAATACTATATTCTTAGAATCAGCTTTAAAGATCCATCTATTGACTTTGTCAAAGGGGTTTCTGAAGATAAAAAAGTGTGGGAGCAGAGGGCCTATTATTTCTCCTATAATTTTCAAGATCAGATTTACCTTGAACAAGACGGGCAGCGCTACCCATGTGTTATGTTCCATTTTGAAAAGGCTTTTGATTTAAGGCCAGAACGAAACTTTGTTTTAGGCTTCGACGCCGCAGTATCAGATCAATCGACCCTTCTAATAGATTCTCCAGCATTTGGAGATGGCTTAGTGAAAATATCAATTTCTAAAAAAGACATTCCAACAGTAGACCTATGATGAATTTATTCAACCTAAGAAAGCGGACCATTGCATTATTTCTTTCTTTTCTAATGTGTCTGCAGTTATTCTACATCCCTTCAGCTCAGGCTCTTACTTCTGGACCTACTCAGCCAGAGGTTCAGTCTTTTCAGCCAGCTGGAGCCACCGAGATGGTTAATCTTTTTAGTGGAGATTTTAGTTATAACATTCCGCTTTTTGAGTTGCCCGGTCCCAATGGTGGGTATCCGTTTAATTTGAACTATCAGGCAGGCATAGGCATGGACCAGGAGGCCAGTTGGGTAGGATTAGGGTTTAATTTAAATCCAGGAGCCATTACGCGCCAAATGAGAGGTTTGCCAGATGAGTTCAAGGGTGATGAAGTATACACTAAGATGGCCATTGAGCCTAGTGTTACAGTTGGCCTGGGCGCAGGTGCAGGAGTTGAGCTTTTTGGTAGTGATAACTTCTCATTGAATGTAGGTTTCAGTGTTTCTCACAATACCTATACCGGAATGGGCTACAGCATAGACGGATCAGTTGGCTATGAACAGTCGGTGGGATCATCTATGACTGCCGGTGCGGCGCTGCAAGTAAGTCTAAATCCTAAAGAAGGAATAGGGGTTTCGCCTTCTCTAGGACTGGATTCGAAGCTGGGCAAAACTGGATTAACCGCCGGATATCATTCCAGACAAGGTTTTCAAAATGTTTCAATGTCTCAAACTTTTAAAGACATTAAAGTTTTTAAGGGAGCAACCACTGTTGAAAATAAGTGGGGGGCTACACTTTCATTAGCGCACCCATCCTACACGCCCATGGTAAGCATGCCTATGAGGAATATCAATATTGCTGCTCAGTTTCAGTTAGGTGGCTCGTGGTGGGGTGTATTTGGCGCTCCTTACGTTAGAGGGTTTTATAATGAGCAATGGCTAAAAAATAACCGGAAAAGAGTGAAGTCAAATGCTTATGGATATATGCATTATCAGCATTCACAGAGTGATGAGGACTTACTTGACTTTAACCGGGAAAAGGATGGAATGGTGTCTAAAGAGTCTCCTAACCTGGCCATTCCTTCACTTACTTATGATATTTATTCTGTAAATGGGCAAGGTCTGGCAGCCATGTATAGGCCTATGCGAAATGATTATGGTAGAATCCATGATCCAAAAACCGAATCAATATCGGTAGGTGCTTCGGTAGGGGTAGATGTGGCGCCCGCAGCGTCTCATGGTGGAGTTAACCTAGATGTTAACCATTCTAAGTCCACTTCTGGCTTATGGAGTGACAATAATGATATGCTCTCTAAAGCAGCCTTTCAGGAAAAGAACCTCAATCAATTGTATGAGCCATGGTATTTAAAAGGGCATGGCGAGCCCACCGTTGAGGAACTTGCTACCTCTAAAGCTATAGGAGGAGATAAGGCTGTGAGATTAGAGTTGGGGGGCAGTAGGCGAAATCCTACTTTGAAAAGTAGTTTTGAAAATAAGAATTGGAAACAGTTAGCACCATCAAATGTGAGCGCAAATAGAGAGCGTAAGTCCAGAAGTCAGGTGGTGCAGCCTATTACAAATGCTGAGCTTTTAAGTGGAGCGCAGGAGATGAATTCGCTGTTTAATATTACTTATATAAACAAAAGCGGATCAGAGATTAAGTTTAACAGATCCTCTTTGCCGGCACATCATATCGCAGGATATACAGCATTAAACGCACAGGGGTTGAGATATAATTATGCTTTACCTGCTTATAATTTATATCAGGAAAACGCCAGCTTTAGTGTTAAAAAACAAGCCGGGCAAACGGCTAGAGTAAACGTAGGTAATAATGGTGGTAATGATCCTTCTTATCAACATAGCGGAACCAGAAAACAATTAAAAAAGACTGAATTACCGCCATATGCGCACTCTTACCTTCTTACATCAATTGTGGGTGCAGACTATGTGGACGTAACTGGTAACGGTGTGAGCGCTGATGATCTTGGTTATTGGGTGAAGTTTACATACAAGCAAACCTCTGATGCTAGCAGCCCGTACCAATGGAGAGATCCTTATTCTAAGGCGCATTTTCAAGAGGGTTGGATAACAGATCCAAGGGATGATATGGGCTCCTACACTTATGGGAAGAAAGAGGTTTGGTATCTTGCAAAAGCAGAAACTAAATCACACATAGCCACTTTTGAAACTTCTGCCAGAAATGATGGGCGAGGAGTAGCAGCTAAATTACAGGATAGCAATAACCAGGGAGCAAGATTACATGCTTTAAATACAGTTAAACTTTACACCAGATCTGCAGGTGTGAATTATCCAATTAAAACGGTCAGGTTTCAATATGACTATTCACTATGTCCGGGAGTCTATAATAACGCTTCTGGAGGGAAGCTAACCCTTAAAAAAATGTGGTTTGAGCATGGGAATAGTACTAGGGGGAGTATGAGCCCTTATGAGTTTACCTATAGTAATGCTAATCCAGCCTATGATTTCTATGCTTATGATAGGTGGGGGAATTACAAGCCTTACCCTGCTGGTAATCAGCGTTATAATAGAGATTTTCCATATGTAGATCAAAATCCTGCGCACAAGGAAGATTTAGATAATTATATGTCAGCCTGGAGTTTATCTGAGATAAGGCAGCCATCAGGCAGTAGGGTAATGATAGATTATGAGTCTGATGATTATGCTTATGTGCAGAATCGTACTGCCATGCAGATGACAGATATTGTAGACCCTTATTCCTCTTCCACCGGAAGTCTTCAGAATAAATTTCTTTTAAGTAAGAGTAACATGAAGATCAGGTTTAAACTGGAAAAGCCATTAGAAACATCATTTCCTGCAAGTGATCATAGAAAGGAAGTGCTGAAATATCTTGATAATGAAACAGGTCAGCTCTTCTTTAAGAATTTTATAAATCTGAGAACCCCTGCCGAAAACTTTCATGAATACATATCTGGCTACGCAGATATTGATTTTGCTCAGAATATGGGGCTGGAGAAAGATGGTAGTGGAAAATACGCTTATGGATATTTTTATGTAAAGTCAGAGGAGGGCTATCACCCGTTTTCGCTAAGAACCTTTCAGCACTTAAGAACGAACCAACCTGAATTAACCAACTCCGGACGAAGACTAGAGCAGACTAATAGCACTTCGAAGCGCATAAGCCAAATGAAGAGCTTAGCTGGGTTAGGTGCTCAGATCCGTCAGATGTTTGAGGGATTTTATAATTATTGCTATAAAAAAGAATGGGGAAGAGAGGTTGTAGCCGATAAATCATGGATCAGGCTGAAAACGCCCGATAAAATAAAGTATGGTGGAGGCCTGAGGGTGAAGCAGCTCACTATAACCGATGAATGGTCAGATGATGAAGAAGGCCTGTATGGGCAGGTTTACGAATATACTACGGAAGAAAATGGAGAGCTTATTAGTAGCGGCGTGGCTGCTTATGAGCCTATAATTGGCGGAGAGGAAATCCCTTTAAGATATGCGAAGAAGTATGTAGAAACAGTGCCATTAAGGTCGGATAATAATCTTTATTTCGAATATCCGATCAATGAAACCTATTATCCTGGGCCTCAAGTGGGTTATAGTAAGGTTTCCGTAACAAGCTTGGCTTCAGCCTATTTGGCAGGAAAAGAGGTCAATCATATTACTTTATCGGATGGCGAGCCATTATTTCCTTCCGGCCCTAATATCACCTATGGAACTTCAGGAATGAAAGTAAGTGAATTCTATACTGCAAAAGATTTTCCGGTAATTACTGATGAAACAGACAAAGTGAATAAGCCTTATAAGCTGTCAGTAATGGTGCCTTTCTTGGGAAGCATTGGTATTTCCAGTCTGGCCAGTTCTCAAGGCTATAGCATAATAACTAATGATATGCACGGTAAGCCTAAAAAGGTAAGTAACTACCGCCAAGACAATACAGGATCTATAGAGCCTGAGCCTATTTCTTGGGTGAAATATAATTACCGCTCATCTCAGAAAATTTACAAGCAGAAGAAAATAAATGAACTGGGAAATATTTTCAAAGATAACGGGGATGGAACCATAAGCCTGGCTTCATCTAATGAAATTAATAATAATTCCATTTCAAAAATGACTTTAGGTCAGGAAACAGAGCTGTTCATGGATATGCGACATTATGAAGATAACGCATGGACAGGCGGAGCAAGGCTTAATGTGGATATAGTCTATATTCCTTTACTATTTGTGATTATCCCTTTGCCGGTACCTACGGTGTGGCCAAGAGTAAGTAAGAGTAGTACAGATTTAAAAACAGCTTCTACCAATAAGGTGATTTTTAAATCAGGAGTGCTTGAGAGTGTGGAGGCTTATGATGGAGGCTCACTAGTAAAAACCACTAACCTGAAATGGGATAAACTATCAGGGGAGGTTCTATTGAGCACGGTTAATAATAATTTTGATGATCCTGTGTACACCTATTCTATACCAGCTTACACTAAATATTCTGGTATGGGTGGTGCTTACCAAAATGTAGGTTTTGGCTTTACCATAGGTAACGTTCAGGCCAATCCTTATAAAAATGATCTGTTTACATTTTCTACACCATCAAATGTTGAGCTCAGCTTACATCCTGGTGATGAAATATTGCTTTATGATCATAACGGTGAACTTGAAAATCCTATTGGCAAAGGAATTTATATAGGTAGTGAAGGAGGTGAAATGATCCTTTACTCCAATAATTCATTAGCAGCTACAGAGTATAAATGTATGATTATCAGGGCAGGGTACCGTAACCAGCTCATGGCGAAGGTCAGTAGCATTACCGCACTAGATGATCCTTCCCAAAGCCAGGGAACCACTACTTACAGCAAGACTATTTCAATTCCAAAAGATTATTAACGATGAAAAGGCCTAACCCTATTAAGATATTATGGATTTTGTTGCTTTTACTACCTTTTGGAGTTCAGGCTCAAAATCAACCGGCACCGGGCACTTCTGACTATAGAAAAATGCAGGAGGCAGCTAAAAATCCGGTAGTTCAGTCTGCTATTCAGAAGAATTATCCTACCCTTCAAAAGGAGGCTACTGAATCTCCTGATAAAACTGATCAGACGTCTAGATTTGCTCAATTTAACGTAGGACAGTCATTCTCATGTTCGGTGGAGAATCCATTATTAGATCCTTCATTCAGTTATTTGCCTGCAAATGATGATAGTTCCACCTCTGTGATCAACATACCGTTTAATTTCAATTTTTTTGGCACAAATTATAATCAGGTATATATAAATAATAATGGGAATATCACTTTTGATGAATTAGACTCAACTTACAGTTCTACCGGATTCCCCTCTCCACGAGATATGATAGCACCATTTTGGGCAGACGTGGATACCCGAAATAACACTGGTTATGTGGCGTATAAGGTTGAAGCAACCAGGCTTACCGTAATATGGTATAATGTGGGTTATTTCAGAATGAAATCTGATAAACGCAATACTTTCAAGCTGGTAATAAGTGATGGGGCAGATCCTTATTTAGGTGCTGGCAATAATGTTGCCTTTTATTACGGAGATATGCAGTGGACTACCGGAGATGCATCTAGTAGTGATAATGGTTTTTACGGCATACCAGCAACAGTAGGACTCAATAATGGGCAAGGAAGTGGCTCTTGTTATTACTCTCAACTGGGAAGGTTTGGAAAGCCAGGTAGCGAATATATTAGCTCTACTGATATCAGCGGTGTGAGTTATTTGGATTATAAGTGTTTTACTTTTGATGCCTCTACTCTGGAGGATGTTGAAGCAGATTTTGATTGGCAAAACTTAATTTGTGCTGTTGATTTCACGAAATATATAAGTAATCCGCAAAATTGTAATGTGATCCACCAATGGGATTTTGGTGATGGTACAACCTCTCAAGAAGAAGCTCCTCTGCATAGCTACGCCTCAGCTGGTACATACACGGTGAAACTCAATGTGTACTATCAGTGTGCTGCCTGTCAGGGTAATTTCACTACAGTAACAAAACAGATCACCGTAGATCCTGATGAGGATTTATTCAAGGATACCGTCATTCAGGTGCCCACACAGGTGAAAAGTAGAGTTATCTCCACCACTACAGCCACTTTTTCTGATACTTGGCCATTGCAATATGAAGCTAGTGGACTTAATGATAAGTCGGGCTATGAAAATGGTAGTGAAGGGGTATGGCGTAAGGAAGCTGATTATGTATATAAAGTAGATAGAGATCAAACTAATCCTCCTTCCTTAAGAGATGGAGGAACATTTGAAATGGACCAGTTTAGTTGGGAATATGCAGCCATCGATGCTGTGCCCGATTGGATTAAGCTAAATACCATGACAGCTTATAGTCCGTATAGCTACGATATTGAAAATGAAAATGTACTTGGAATTCATAATGCGGCATTGTATGACTATGGTGGTCATTTACCAAGTGCCAATGGTGTCAATATGAGATACAATGAGATGGCCTATACGGGTTTCGAATACCTTACTGGGAAGGCCTCTGGGAATTGGGTGTTTGGTAACCAACAGTTGCCTCGCTATAAATGGTATCCTACAGATTTTTGCTATAAACACATTGTAATTGTTAAAGCTAGCTTAGACGAAATACAAGGCTATGATGAAGTAGACGTCTTTGGAAGGAGCTATTTCTGGTCTGGTTTTCCATTTTTCTTTTACTTCCGTCACATTCGTGATAATGAAATTATTTGTAGAAGGGAGCATCCGGTGCACCCTGAATGGTCTATCCTAATTCTTAAAAGAGCCCTGTTTGAAGGTGCCTGGAGAGGTCATGTAATGTTTAGAAATGATATTCAGCCTGTAGTAAATGCTAACTTGGATAATAATATCGCGCATAGTGGAAGCAAAAGCTTGAAAATTTCTGGAGAAGAGACATTTGAACAAAAGTTATTGGTGCTCGATTCTGCTAAAAAATATCAGGTGAGCGCATGGGTTTCTGTAAATGATAAGCATAAAACTGTTCCCATTCTGGCTCAGAATATTGGTATCGAAGTCAAAATAAAAGATAAAGATGATCTGCAGGTCGCTTCTTTTATGTTAAAACCAAAGGGCAATATCATCGAAGGGTGGCAGCGCATAGATAGCGCCTTTGTTTGCCCCATTCCAAATTCTTCCATTGAATTAACTTTTAAATCAGGAAGTGCCCCTACAGCCTGGTTCGATGATCTGCGCCTTTTTCCTTCTGAAGGTAATATGACTTCTTATGTCTACAACCTTACAGACTATAGGCTACAAGCAACCTTAGATGAGGAGAACTACGCATCATATTTCTATTACGATTCAGAGGGTAATCTGTACTTAACTAAAAAGGAAACGGAGGAAGGGGTGAAAACCATCACTGAAAATGTAAGCTACCTGGTAGAGCACTAACAGACCTGAGAAATGAAGAATTATATTAAAATTATTGTCTTAAGCATAATTGGCTTAATACCTCTTACTAAATTAAACGCTCAGGATTTAAAGAATTCCCTCAATGAAATGAGAGAGGCCTATGAGCAAATGACAGATCTACATATAAAGATGGATGTGAAAGCTTATGCCTCAAAAGAATTAAAAGAAGAGATGTATAGCCTTGATGTGGATATTAAGAAAAAGGGAGACAATTATCTCTACAATTATGGCGGTAATGCCATGCTAATGAATGACCGCTATTTAATTATGGTAGATGGTTCTGCAAAGGAAATGGTATGTAGCAAGCGAGCCAATACAGATGAAAATATGATGGCTTCAGCCTTTCAATTTAATCTGGATAGTATTCTTTCATTTTATGAAGAACCTGTGTTTTTGCGTAGCGAGGGTGCCATTGAACAGTTTAAAGTAAATCAAAAAGAAGGCCCTGTAAGTGAATTATATCTTTCTATAAATTCTAATACTAAAATGCTTACGCAGATAGCCTACTTATACAGGCAGGGTGCTTATGTGAGGATTGATTTTAAACTCTTTGATGGACATGCAAAATTGTCTGATCAAATGTTCAATGAGACGAATTTCATCCGTCTTGATGATGGAAAGCTTTCGGCCTCAGCGGCCTATAAAGGCTATCATTTTGTAGAAACTACATCGAATTAAAAATATTGTTAATCTGGGTAAGGTAGAAGGGATACAAAAACTTAAACCTAATAAATAAAACCATGGGAAACTTCATTTCAAAAGCCTGTAGACTCTTAAGGTATTCTCATATCCTGTTTGTGGCAGGAGTTTTATATCTAATGGTGAGCCATGATACGCAAGCCGAAAATGTGGCGTGGGATACTGATACCACAGGCGTAGTGAAGATGCCAAATGAGATTCGTCTCAGCCGAACAGGACGACTCCCAATCCCTGATTACGAAAGAAGCTACCTGCTTGCAGACCTGCAAGAAGATAATGCATATCAGGTTTTTGAGGCCCCACCATGTTTGGAAGGGGAGTATTTTATTGCATTTCAGCTAGAATATGATCTGGGTGATCTCAATACAGAAATGGCCTGGAGCACAGATATGAAAATCATTTTGCTGGACCAGCCGGATACTACATGGGTTCAGTCTGCCCGATTAAGCACAGTTTCTCAGCACTTTGTAAACACCGTTTTTCATGATAGTCTTTTAACCTGTAATTCGAGTATTCAGTTTAGCATTACTGATAGATTAGACACCGGCGTGGTGGCTGTGAATAATCTATACCTAAACATTCTTATGTTCAGAAAAGATGAGAATGTTTTTGATCCTACGGTTATCCCTTCATTAAATTATCAGATATCTAGTAATAATACTTTTGCCAGTTGGAGTTATCCTGCTAATAGTGGTGCCGATGAGTTTGATCTAGAATGGGTCTTTGTAGGCGATTATGAAAATTACAATGGTAGTTCTGCTGAAGATGCTTTTGAATACAAGGAGCCGGTAAGAATAACGTCTGATGGATATTTTTATCAACACCTTTCTTATTACCCTGACGGTAGAATATGGTTCAGGGTTAGAGCGGTAGGCTATAACCCTGATCATCCGGATTTTAAAATTCTTGGAGAATGGTCCTACGGCAATGGTTTACCTCTCACTATTGATAACCATGAGGCTGAAAAAACCTGGCAGCAGCAAACCATTTTTTCAGAAGGAGGCAAGTATAAAAAAATTATGCAGTATTATGACGCCACTTTTAGGAGTCGTCAGACTTTAATCAATCAAAGTTCATTGGGTATCACTATGCTGGAAGAGACTTATTATGACTATGAAGGTCGGGAGGCTGCCAAAGTAATTCCTGGTCCGGTACTCAACAATTCTCTAGACTATACCTCAGGACTCAATGATTTCGTACCTTCTAATACAGAAGTGTCAGATCGTACCTCTGCATTACGCAAGAAGTTTAATTATGATAACGCTAGATTAGAAAATAGTACCATTTCAAATGTGGATGGTGCTTCCAGATACTATTCTCCGGCTAATGGTTTAGGAGTTATTCATAGGAGTTATTTGCCTGATGCTGAGGGATTTGTGTATAAACAAACGGAATACCTGAATGATCCAACGGGACGTATTAGTAGGCAGGGGCGAGTGGGAGAATCCTTTAGAATTGATGGTGATCACTCTACCAGGCACTATTATGGGGATGCGGCACCTTCAGAACTAATCAGGCTTTTCGGGTCAAATGTTGGTAATGCATCGCATTATAGTAAGAATTTAGTAGTGGGAGCAAATGGTCAAGTAATGGTAAATTATGAAACTCAAAAAGGAGATGTCATAGCAACGGCTTTAGCCGGTAATCCGCCATCTAATGTTGAAGCACTGGAAAGTTATAATAACTTGGATCCGGACCCCATAACTATTGACTTATTTCAGAAGAACCAGTTCTATGATAATCAATCTGAAATAGCCCATAAAATTTTAAATGCAAACCCTAACAGTAGTTATACCTTTAGCTATAGCTTATCGGCTCTAGGTACAGAGCTGGGGAACATGGGGTGTCAAACGTGTAATTACGATCTGGAAATTTCTATTACGGATACTCAAGGGCATCCTATAGATTTATCGTCCGCTTCAGGAAACGAATCGCTAACTGGACAGTCCTATATCCGAAATGATATTTCTGCCAGCAGTTGCTCCAATGCAACTCTGGTTAATGATATAGAATTTACTGTCTTATTTACTGAAATAGGAGACTACACTGTAACCAAAACCTTAAAAGCTCAGGAGCTAAGCTATGAGCAAATGCAGAACCTGGTGGTGACTGATGACTCAGTGGTTAACGCTATACAAACCATTATAGAGAGTTATGTTATAGACTCAGCCGCTTGTGAGATCTGTACAGATTGCCCTGAGGTGGAAGATGCTATTAATGAGGCAATTGAGGAAGTATCACAGCTGGACTGTGATAACATTTATCAGCAAATTATTCAATACTATCAAGACAAGTACGGTGACCTTTCCGAAGATCCGTATGTGGTGCCTGAAGATAGTATAACTTCTCATCCCTTATATTGTAAATACGAGCTTTGTATTAGAGATAAACAGAGCAGTATTTTTGAAAAACAGGTGGCTCGTTATGCTGATTGGTCTTCTGCCTCTTCAGCAAATTATACTGATTTAATTAATCTGGATCCATTTTTCAATAATAGTAGCTTAAGTGGAAATGGATTCAAATCAGCCATACAAAGCCGACTTAATAATGTTAGCATAGGAACTATTCAATATGACTCCAATGGAGATAATATTCCTGATGGATCTAATGCTTATTCAGGTACACTGAGTCAGGTAACTAATCCAAATAACACTTCATATTATGTAGATGAAAGGGGTAATCCAGACGCATCTGGCGGATACCACATCCTGTATTTTGATCTTATGCAGCGGGAAAGTGAGCTAGATGCTGAAACATACCAGCAGCTATTAAATCAACAGAGGTGGTCTTTGTACAAAAGCTTTTATTTTGAAGCCAAGAGAAAAACTAAGCTGACCATACCAGCATACCAGAATTGTGCAGCAGCCAAAGAAGAACTGGAACAAGTAGATAATATACCACAGACACCTGATGGGCTGGAAGAATGGGGAGAAGACAATGGTGTTAATGCTCCTGTAAGTGCTGCCGAACTGGAAATGACTATTAGTAATATAGCATTCAATTGCGGAACCCAGCTAAGCCAAACTGATAGTACAGCTATTGCGGGACATTTAGAGGCTTATTTTAATGGAAATCCTCATAATTTCTTCCGTTTTATCATACGAGGAGACCTTCAAAGCAGTCCGCAGTTAACCGCCATTCAGTCTATATTAAGTACCTACAACTGTTCTTTAGATAGTATTGCTCAGGAGGATCCACTGGTGTGCGTTGAAGAACCGGAAAACTGGATTGTGAACCCTAGTTTTACTCAAAACGGAAATGGTAATTGTCCTAATTCAGATATAGTAGCATCCTGCTATGATGGTTGGTCCGTAGCTACCGGTACACCTAATACAGATGTAGGAGGTGGAAATGGCCGAGTGCTATTATGGGGATACCCTGGAGAGGTTGATTCTGAGGCTATTAGAGGCACGTTTGTCAAAGCTTTAGAGCCGGGGCAGAAATACGAATTGTGCCTTAAATATGAGGTTTATACTGATGGTAATACATTTACATCCCCTATTGTGGATAATGTTTACATGCAGCTTTCCCGTAGTAAAGGGTTCTTAAATGCTCAAGGTATTGTCACTACCAATAGTCTTTCAAAACAAACTGCATTATTGAGTGATTCTTCAGCGATTAAGAAAGGAATTGGGGTAGCGAATATGTCAGAAGTATCGCAATTGGCAAGTTGTTTTTTACCCAGGCCTCAGTATATAGATCCTGTAATAATTGGCGGTCAAACTGCATCTAGTGATTATGTGTGGATGAAAAATAATGCGGGTAATGCCACTTATAAGGATACCTGCATAGTATTCACACCTACAGAGGCCAGCACCTATTTCTATCTGGCCATAATGAGCTGTACAGCCAATACCTTCCAGGCCATTAATATTAAGGATTTAAAAGTAAGGAAGATTAACCCTACACCTAATGGAGTTTGGTTTGAAGGGGAGTATGTGTGCCTGAATTATGATACAACTAGTTCTCTGGGTGCTTTTTCCTATACGGTAGATTGGGATAGAGAAGTGGCTCTATGTCAAGAAAGGGCTGCTGAAGAGAGAGATAGACTGCTAAGCTTTGCCATACAGGATTATCTGGATGAAGTGACCAGTAGTGTATATGATAGTTATACCGCCGCTTGCTTAGAAACAGTGGAAGAGAGGCTTGATTATACTTTTGAGCAAAAGGAATATCATTATACTCTTTACTATTATGATCAGTCGAGTCAGCTAGTGCAAACAGTGCCTCCTAAGGGGGTGCATCCACTTACCCCAACTCAGGTAGATGCGTTTTTGGCGGGGAATATAGTAGAGCCAAATCACACTTTACGAACTTTTTATCATGTTAATTCTATTAATCAGGCCATAGAGCAAGAAACACCTGATGCTGGGGTAAGTAAGTTCTGGTATAATCCCCAAGGTCAGTTAAGGCTATCTCAAAATGCTCAGCAAGCAGTTGAAGATCAATATAGTTACTCCAAGTATGATGATCAGGGTAGAATTATTGAAGTAGGAGAAATTGAGACCATAGAGAATATAGCGGATCTCATTACGCAAATGGATACAAGTACGGTTTTTCCTACTCAACAAGACTATGTTCTGTCAGATGTCACAAAAACATTTTATGATGATCTAAGTCCGGATATACAATCTGATCTACAGCAAAAACACTTGAGAAGTAGGGTGTCATGGACTGAAAAGATTGATCCTTTATCTTCTGATACAGTGGCTACCTACTATAGCTACGATAGTCATGGAAATGTGAGGTCAATGATCCAGGACTTGCCGGGGCTAGAGAAAAAACGCACAGATTATGTCTATGATCTGATCAGCAGTAAAGTTAATTACCTGATATATCAGTTCGGCCAAGAGGATGAGTTTATCCATCGCTATAATTATGATGCTGATAATCGTATCACCGAAGTATACACCTCTGGTGACGGATTTATCTGGGATAGGGATGCCTATTATTTTTATTACTTACATGGCCCTGTTGCCAGGCTTAGTTTAGGTCAGTATAATGTTCAGGGTCTGGATTATTATTATACGCTGCAGGGCTGGTTAAAGGGTGTAAATATGCCCTATGAAGCAGATCTTGCCAGAGATGGATTATATGGCTCAAGGATCGGTAAGGACGCATTTGCTTATGAGTTAGGTTACTATCAGGGAGACTATAAACCGATCAATCCATCGGTGGCTATATCC
This sequence comes from Fulvivirga ligni, assembly GCF_021389935.1. Classification (NCBI taxonomy): domain Bacteria; kingdom Pseudomonadati; phylum Bacteroidota; class Cytophagia; order Cytophagales; family Fulvivirgaceae; genus Fulvivirga; species Fulvivirga ligni. The sequence goes on along the minus strand of NZ_CP089979.1, from coordinate 6,432,864 downwards.
GGTGAAAGAGATCAGGTATGGCAGAGATACAATACGCATACATCATCAGACGGGTTATATAACGGAAATATTGCCTGGATGACCACCGATCTGCCGCAAATAGGTCTGGAAAATAATGACAGGACCAAGGGGATGCAGGCTATGATATATAAATATGACCAGTTGAACAGAATCAAAAACGCCTCATCTTTGAGTAACTATATAGATGGTAACGGGTTTAGTGCGAGGTCAGGAATTTCACCTTTTGATGCTTCATATAGCTATGATGCCAACGGGAATTTTAATCAACTCATCAGAAGAAATGGTCAGAATGCTGTTCGTGACAACTTTCAGTACATTTATTATGACCAAACCAATAGATTGAAAAACATCGATGGCAGCAGTAATCAGACCTTTCAATATGATAAAAGAGGTAATCTTATTAGTGATCAGTCTGAAGGGCTAGGTATAAATTGGAATTCACGTGGGTTAGTAAAGGAAGTGACTCTGTCTAATGGAACGGTGCATACTTTTGCTTATGACGCCAGTGGACAAAGAATAATGAAAAATACTCTATCAGGAGGAGTATTAACCAAGACTCATTACGTCAGAGACGGTGTGGGAAATATTCTCGCAATATATACTGATAGTCTATTGACAGAGCAAGTAATTTATGGGACAAATAGGCTCGGGGTAAGAATAGGTTATAAGAAGGAGGGTACTAGGTTATTAGGGAATAAGCGCTATGAGCTGGTTAATCATCTTGGTAATGTATTAGCAGTAGTTTCGGATAATATTCACCTTAAATCAGATAGTACTTGGACTGATATTCTTAATGCAACAGATTATTATGCTTTTGGGATGGCGATGGAGGATAGAAGTTATATTAGAGACGCGGCTTATCGATTTGGCTTTAATGGTATGGAGAACGATTTGGGTTTATCTAATGATACCTACACCTCGACCTTTAGAGAATATAGTGCTAAAATCGGAAGATGGTGGAGTATTGAGCCTAAGTTCAAAGATTATCCAGGACTGTCTCCATATGTAGGATTTAACAATAACCCTATTAATTATAGAGATCCAGAGGGTGATGATCCGATAACAGCTCTATTGGAAGGAGTCACAGCTTTTGCGATTGAAGCTGGGTTAGACTTCGTGACTAATCTGGTATTGAAGGGAGATAATGCTGAGCAAGCTTTTGATAATATTAACTGGAAGGGGGCTGCCTTTGAAGGAGTAAAAGCAACTGCTTTTTCATTTTTTGCTCCTTCCGGTTCACAAACAGCCATTCGCTTAGCTAAGATTGGCAAGAGTAAGATTGGAAAAATTACAGCTCAGTTTGTTGCCAATTTGACTTCTGAGGCAATGAAAAATTATGTTTCTGGAAAATATGACGATAAAGACGGTGATTTTGACTTTGATCTATTGTCAGATGATTTTATGAATTTAGCATACACTGCTGCAATCGGAACATTAATTGAAAATCAAATGGGGGATAAGGCTCAAGAATTATTAAATAAATTCACAAAGACTAATAAAGTCTATGCTCAAAAGTTTCAAAAACTGTTAAATAAAATTGACGCAGGAGAATCCTCTAAGAGACTTAATAATTATCAAAAGAAAGTTGCAAAGGCAGAAAAAGAAATGATTAAGAATGCAAAAGGGTATATATCCGCTAAGTTTACGGATGAAGCAGTTAAAAAAGTAGGTGATGAAGCACAGAAAAAAGTCAGGGGTGTGGAGTAAAATTCAGCGGAAGCCCGAATGGTATGTGGTAATTGCTCTTATCTTAATTGCGGTTTATTTTAGGACGGATCAGAACTTACTCAATTACCCGGATTGGATTACTTACACTGTGGCTGGGGTATGTTTTTTAGTAGCTAATGTTATTTTCTTTAAGCATCTATTAACCAGTTTTAAAGATGGTGTTATAGAGTTTGGGCTTTATATAGTGCAGATGTTGGTTTTGTCTTTTGGTGTGTCGGCCATATTATTACTATGCTTTAATCTCTGGATTATTTTTGATTTGGAACAGTCAAAAGTAGAAGCTATAGAAGTGCCAGTTATTAAGGTGACCACCTATAGTCAGAATCGATGCTTTTACTATAAATATGAGGACGATGTTAGAATTTATTACGACTATAAACCAATTATGGAGCAGGCAAAGAATAGTCCGGAAGATTATAAAGTGATCTTTGAGATTAAGCAGGGAAAATTAGGAATCTTTAAAGTGCTATCGTGGCACATGATGCGCCGTTAGCTACTCACTTATTCTTCCTCAAAAGTAAGTTCACTCTAAAATTATGTAAACCACCGAACCGGTCAAGGGTTTCCCATAATTTGGAGGGATCGTTGGGCTTGTACTCAAATCCGTTTTTTGTGTTGTAAACGATCTTTGTGAAATGGTGGCCTGAGTGAAGTTTTATTACTACTTCTATCAGTTTAACTCCATCCCAATGAAGGGTTTGACCCAGGTTTAAATGAGGATATATATTGATCACTTTGATCTCATTTCCAGAAATAGTAATTATTTCCTCGTCTGCTGACAATACGATATTATCATCAGTTATCTTAATTGATCCAATCTGAGGTAGGTTATAAAAGTGCTTATAGTTATATAAAATGATTATAGCTATTAGACTGAAATGGAATACTAAACCAAGCCACAAGGGGAGATCCAGTAGGCCCATCACAATAAAACTACCGAAGAAAGCAATGAGAAAAAGGAGAAGAATCAACCAATTCATAGTACTCTTCTTAGCTATAGCCTTTGTGATAGTATATTCATTCTCCATTTCTGGCCGCAATATAGTATTTATAGATTGCTTGAATAAAGCCATTCAATAAAAAAGCCCCCAAGAAATAATCCTTGAGGGCTTCTACACTAAATTGGGAACAACTATTAATTATAGGGCACTAAATTAATTCCATCCCCCACCAAGCGCCCGATAAATATTTACCATGGCGTTCATCTGTTGCATTTTTGTTTCTACTAAGTCAAACTTAGATTCCAGCGCATCTCTCTGAGTTAATAACACTTCCATATAATCAGCATGGGCTGATTTGAAAAGGTTATTAGAGATGTTGATAGAGCTGGTTAAAGCATCTACTTCCTGAGCTTTCAGGTCATAGCTTTTGCCTAAGTTGTCTATTTTAGAAAGCTGATTAGCTACTTCTATGTAAGCGTTTAAAACTGTTCTCTCGTAATTATAAACAGCTTGTATTTGCTTAGCATTCGCGCTTTTGTAAGTTGCCTTTATCTCATTTCTATTAATCAAAGGAGCCATTAAATCTCCTGCTAAAGAATAGATAAGAGATTCTGGTGTAGTAGTCAGATATTTAGGGTTAAATGCCTGAAAACCGACGCCAGCAGATATTCCTAATGATGGGTAGAAACGTGCTTTGGCTACTTTCACATCTAGCTTAGCTGCTGCTAGATCTAACTCAGCTTGCTTAATGTCCGGTCTGTTATCCAAAAGCTGAGCTGGTACACCTGCCTGAATTTGGTTCGGAGTCCACGCTACAAAAGCTTCCATATCACGCTCTATGTGCTGAGGATATCTACCTAAAAGGAAGTTGATTCTGTTTTCAGTTTCAACTATTTCCTGCTGAATATCAAACTGTAAGCTTCTGGTGTGTAACACTTCAGCCTGGAATTTTCTCACCGCCAGTTCAGTAACTCTTGAAGCCTGCTTTTGCATTTTTACAATTTCTAAAGCATTGCTCTGAATCTCGATATTCCTTTTTACAATGGCCAGCTGATTATCCAAAGCAAGCAGCTCATAATAAGAACTGGCTACTTCTCCAATCAGGTTGGTCACCATAAAGTTTCTACCTTCTACACTAGATAGGTAGCGTGATAATGCAGCTTTCTTAGCATTTCTCAACTTCTTCCAGATGTCTACTTCCCAAGTTGCATATGCCTCAAGTAGGTAGTCTCCTAGTGGATCAGGAGTTTCTTTACCAGGCTTAATTTCAGTGTTAGCATCATTAGCTCCCTGGCTGGTGTAGCGACCTACTTTTTCTACTTCAGCAGCACCTCTTACACCTAAAAATGGTAAATACTCCCCTTTTCTGGCTCTTACCTCATTTTGTGAGATTTGTATTTCCTGTAAAGTGATGTTCAGTTCCTGATTGTTCTGTAGAGCTGTATCAATAAGCGCTGTCAGATAAGGATCTGTAAAATACTCTTTCCAGTTCATTTGTGCCGTATTGGTTGTATCCTGCGAGCTATTGCTATAGCTCGTAGGTACATCCTTTTTGGCAGTTTTTTCTGTAATAGATGGAGCACAGGCCGTTACGCTAAAAGCTATGGCGGCCACTCCTAAATATTTATATATGTTTCTCTTAGTCATTATGAACATAATCTTCAGTTAAAGGATTATCGTCTTCATCTTTTATTAGCTTACGGCCGGAAGATATTTTTCCGAAGATGTAATACAGCCCAGGGATGATGATTACCCCGAAGATGGTTCCGAAAAGCATACCTCCTAAGGCAGAAGAACCGATAGTTCTGTTACCAATGGCGCCTGCTCCGGAGGCTATCACTAATGGAATAAGACCCGCGATAAAGGCAAAAGATGTCATTAAGATAGGTCTGAAACGCACCTTAGCTCCCTCAATAGCGGCATCAAGAATGGTCATTCCTTCCCGGTGTTTCTGCACGGCAAATTCCACGATCAGTACCGCGTTTTTACCCAGAAGACCCACCAGCATAATAAGACCTACCTGCGCATAAATGTCATTGGCCAAACCAAAGGCTTTCAGTATCAGGAACGATCCGAATACCCCTACAGGAAGTGAGAATATAACGGCTAGTGGAAGTATAAAGCTCTCATACTGAGCTGCTAACACCAAGTAAACGAATACCAATACAATGATAAAGATATATAGAGATTCATTACCTCTGTTAGCCTCATCATATGATAAACCTTCCCAGGCAATATCATAACCACGAGGTAGGGTATTGCTGGCTACTTCTTTAATAGCTGCAATAGCATCTGCAGTGGTGTATCCCGGTGCCGGAAGTCCTCTAATGGCCGCTGAGTTATACATGTTATAGCGTGTAATCTCGTTAGGGCCCTGGGTTTTCTTAAGCTTCATAAATGAAGAGTAAGGCACCATTTCATCATGATCATTTTTGATGAATAAGTTAAGGACATCAGACGGTAGTCTTCGGAATTGTGGGTCGGATTGTACGTAAACTTTGAAGAATCTACCGAATCTGATGAATCCTTGTTCGTAGGTGGAACCAATGAGTATATCCAGGTTTTCCATAGCATCTCCAATGGAAACACCTTTCTGCATGGCCGCTTTGTTATCTATCTCCAGCTCAAACTGAGGGTAGTTAGCCGCGAAGAAGGTGAATACACCAGTAAGCTCTTTTCGCTTCTGTAGGTTAGCTATAAATTCCTGATTTATTTTATCAAAATCCTGATAGTCAGTAGTAGTAGTCTTATCTAATAGTCTCATAGAGAAACCACCAGAAGAACCGAAACCTGGGATGGCCGGTGGCTCGAAGAACTCTATAATAGCTCCAAGGCCTTTGCTTTCTTCTTCAAGCTCTTCCATAATTTCAGTTACGGAATGCTCTCTCTCAGACCATGGTTTTAAGTTAATCAAACAAGTACCCGCGTTAGATCCACGACCTTCAGTCATAATCTCATAACCAGCCAAAGATGATACTGATTCTACTCCGTCTACCTCTTCACATATCTTCTGTAGCTTACGAGATACCTCGTTTGTACGCTCTAACGTAGCTCCCGGAGGTGTCTGAATGATAGCATAGATAGTACCCTGATCTTCACTAGGTATAAAGCCGCCCGGAAGTACTTTGTTTACAAAGAAAATACCCGCACAGAATACTAGTAGTACTAACCAGGTTACTGTTTTTCTGCTTACAATTTTCTTAAGCAGGTTGGTATAACGGCCAGTTAATTTATCAAAACCTCTGTTGAAGCTATCTAAACCTCTGGTAAGAATGTTTCTCTTTCTTTCTTTACCATGGTTGTTTTTCAAAAGCATGGCACAAAGCACTGGCGTAAGTGTAAGGGCTATAAGCGCGGAGATCACAATAGAGCTGGCCATGGTGATAGAGAACTGACGATAGAAAGTACCTACCGGACCAGACATGAATGATATAGGTAAGAATACAGATACCATTACAGCTGTAATAGCGATGATAGCACCACTAATTTCACCCATCACTTCCTTCACCGCATTATACGGGTTCAGATGCTTTTCTTCCATTTTTGCGTGCACGGCTTCCACCACCACAATGGCATCATCCACCACAATACCAATAGCTAGTACCAGGGCAAATAGCGTAACCAGGTTAATAGATAACCCGAAGAACTGGATCACAAAGAAGGCTCCTACCAATGACACTGGTACCGCCAAAATTGGAATCAATGTAGACCTCCAGTCGCCCAGGAATATGAAAACTACCAAGGCCACCAGGATAAATGCATCTCTCAAAGTATGAACTACCTGCTCAATAGAAGCATCGAGGAACTGAGATACGTCATAACTGATCTTGTAGTCTACTCCCGGAGGGAAGTATCCTTTCATCTCATTCAGTTTTTCTTTTACATCGGCAATTACGTCACTGGCATTACTTCCATAGTTTTGTTTAAGTACAATAGCGGCAGAGGGATGACCGTCTAAGTTGGAATAAATGTCAAAGAACTCACTACCAAGCTCTACTTTTGCTACATCTCTTAAATGTACACTTTCACCATCAGCGTTCGCTTTAATGATGATGTCTTCATACTCTGCAGGAGTACTATATCTACCTTTATAAGTAAGTACATACTCTAATGACTGTGCTGCTATACCGGAACTTCTACCTAATCGACCTGGTCTACCTACTATACTTTGCTCTTGCATGGCTTCCATCACTTCATCAGTAGAAATGTTGTAAGCTCTCATTCTGTCTGGGTTTAACCACACACGCATAGCATAACGGCGGCTACCCAGGATCTGGGCGTTAGCCACACCTTTAATACGGTTGATCTCAGGGATCATGTTTACGTTAGCGTAGTTGTAAAGGAATTTCTCATCCATTCCTTTTTCAGTACCGTAAAGGTTTACGTACATCAACATACTTGGCTGAATCGGTGTGATAACCACACCTTCCCTTTGTACCAGTTCTGGTAAGAGCGGCATTACCCGGTCTACCCTGGTTTTTACCCTGATTACCGCCTGGTTAGGGTCAGTGCCAGGTTCAAAGATCAATCTTAAGGTAGCTTCACCGGCACTGGTAGCATCGGTAGCCATATATCTCATTCCCTGACAACCGTTAATAGAGTTCTCAAGGGTAATAAGTGTCGATTTTACTAATACATCCGCACTTGATCCAGGGTATGCTATGGCCACGTTTACCGTGGTAGGAGCAATCTGGGGAAACTGCGATATAGGCAGCTGCTTAATGGCCAGCGTACCTACGAAAACGATAATGACCGATATTACAATCGCAAAGACCGGTCTATGAATAATTTTCTTAAACATAAATAATACTTTTAGCGTGCCTGATTATTCTGCGTATAGATCAAGGCCGGTTATAGCCTTCTTAGGCTCTACAAATTCAGTTTCTATTTCATCACCTTCCTTCACCAGGCGTAATCCTTCTAATAGAATTTGGTCATCTTCTTTTATACCACCGCTTACTACATATAGGTGTGGCATTTCAGCAGCTATCTCCACTGGTCTTGCTCTTACTTTATGCTCTTTGTCTATCACAAATACATATCTCTTATCAAGCACCTCGAAAGTAGTTTTCTGAGGTATGATCATAGCGTGCTTTAATGGAGTAGTCATAAGAATGCTACCTGTTTCACCATGTCTTAAAAGTTTGTCAGGGTTAGGGAATGTAGCCCTGAAAGGAATGTTACCAGTTTCGTTGTTGAAATCGGCTTCTATTGTTTTTACTTCACCAGGGTATGAAAACATTTTATTGTTAGCCATCAAAAGCTTCACGTTCATGGTGCTGTCTTTCTTTACTTTCTCTCTATAATCAAGATACTCAGCTTCTGGTACGTTAAAGTAAACCCACATTTCGCTGTTATCAGAAAGGTTAGTGAGTAGATCTTCTTCGTTTACCAAACTACCTTGTCTCACATGGAAACGGTCAATGATACCATCGAATGGCGCTCTGATTTCTGTAAATCCCAGGTGTACATTGGCAAGGGCCAATTCTGCGTTAGCTTTCTCATACTCAGCTTCTGCCATGGCTAGCTCGTTTTGAGATACAATGTTGCTATCTGCTAATGACTGAATGTTTTTTAATTCAATCTGTGCCGCTCTTGCTTCAGCTTTTGCTTTAGATTGCTCTGCTTCATAAAGCTTAGGCATAATTTTAAATAACAATTGTCCTTTCTTCACTGTCTGCCCTTCATCTACGAATATCTTTTCTAGATATCCTTTTTCTTGCGCTCTAAGTTCTATGTGTTGGATAGATCTGATCTGGCATACATATTCCTTGGTTAATGAAGTATCTAGCCGAACAGGGCTAGTCACAGAAAATTTGGATTCATGCTCCTGTTTTTCCTTTTTAGATTCGCAGCTTGTATAACCTAGTAAGGCACACAAGCTCATAATCATGAAAATTCTCTTCATAATAATTCTGCTTAATTGCTGTTTAAAAACGATAAGGTTGTTTTTGAAAATTAAATTAGCGGTATTGTTATACCTTGGTCTGACATCCTTATGCAGGAGTCTGGTTGTTTAAAAAAATGTATAAATAAGTTGGGGTAGTGGCCACGAAATATGGCTAGGAGCTATATCATATACGAAATACGCCTAAGAGCAAATGCCACTTAAAGGATGATATAGAAAGATTTTCACTTAAATGTAAATAGTGTTTGCGGCTAGAGAAAAATCCATTAGGCCTGGGGTGAAGAAGGCTTTTAAAATGTGCAGTAACTTCAAAATGCTTTTTACCAAAGCAGGTTTCGTCTTCTTCTATTTCATTTTCTGAAAGGTCTATCTCATGATGTTCACTGGTAGTTTTGGCAGGTGCAGGAGAAAGAATGTAGTCGCCATGCAATGAATGACCAATGTGAGATAACTCAGAGCTATTGGTTTGTTGGAATTTTAATGCATAAGCATTGGCCTGGGAGGCTACTCCCGCCAGTAAAAAGCATATGATCATTAAGATTCTCACCAATAACATTTTTTGAAACTGGTTCAAACTTACACAACGCCATCTTTCAAGTCAAGCGATGAGCGCATAGGTCAGTTTTTGAAGAGGTCTTATAATGTGAAAAAATCATTATTTTTTAATATTCAGGTTGAAAAAAAGACCATTATTTGGCAAATAATAAAGGGTAGTCCCATTTTGGGTCTCCGTTTAAGATTATTGTTAATAAAAGTTAATATTTTAGGTAACCGCCGTTTTAGGGATATTTTCTGCCAATTTTCACTTTTTTAGAGCCCCTTTTCAGACCTTAGATCCTGCAGTTTTACTATCAGCGGGGCAATGTTTTTAACATAGTTTTTAGAGGCTTTTCGAAACACCACATAAATCTCAACGAAGATGACCAGTGTAAGTAAATGAGCTCCAATTCTCCAGAGCATGGCATGGCTATACTCTTTGAAATCATTGGCGAAATAAAAAAAGGCCATGTTAAATACGATGAACAAGATGATGTTAAAAATCATAATCCTTTTAGGAATCTTGGCCCGTTGTTTTAACCCAGAAATAGTCTGATCTAAAAACAATTCGTTGCTTTCCAGTAGCTGATAGTTAGAGGTAGCAATTTTGCCTTTAAATAATGGAAGCACTAACAACAGCATTCCGATGCCCATAGCACTGATCAAAGCAATATTAAAAGCAGTTAGTGTAAGATGAGTGATCATTGAAATTAAAGAAAAAGCGAACAGAGTGGGGATTAGAACACGTTGCACTTTCCTTGTCTTCTCTATTTTTTTCAGACTTCTTATCAGGTCATCAGCATCTACTGATTCTGACTTTTGCTGCTGCCATAAGTTCTGCCATTGGTCAAAATCATTCATTATGATAGTATTTTAGCTAAGGTTTTCTTAATTCTATTAATGCGCACACCTACATGAGAGGTGCTTATTCCTACTATTTCGGCTATTTCTTCATATTTCGTATCCTCGAAAAGGAGGCCGATGATAATTCTATCTCTTTCTTTAAGGGTGGCGATGGCCTGATATAGTCTTTTCAGGTCTTTATCTGTATACCGGGTAGTGTTTTCCAGTTCGGGCAAATGCAGGTCCTCTGGTTTCTGTGTGCTGGTGAGCGCGGTGGCTTTATTTCTTTTAGAAACATGTAAAAGCGCAGTGTTAGAGGCTATCCTGTAAATCCAGGTGGTAATCTGGCTTTCCTCTCTAAAGGCATCCAGATTATTCCATACTTTAATGTAAACCTCCTGGAAAAGATCGTCAGCATCTTCATGATTGCCCATAAAGCCCAGACATAACCTATATATCTGATCTTTAGATACCTCAAAGGCCTTTTTAAACTTCTGTTCTTTATCCATCAACCTGCTACTCAGCCTATTTTTAGCCTTTTGTAATATTGATGTTTTTGTCTGACTTTTTCAAAAGAGCCACCAGTAAAGCGCCAATACCTAATCCAATAAAACTGCCATAAATAAAGTCAGGAAGTTGGAAATAATGAGCGAGGGTAGTAGCTAATGAGATGATTATCAATCCTATAGCGCTAAGTAATTTCGTGGTAAACAGGTTCTTTTTCATGATTTTGAAAATTTGTTTACCCTTTAGAGTCAGGTGGAGAGTTATTATTACACTTTCTGTGAAGAATTTTTAAAAAGATAAAAAAGAGGCTGTATCTAAGTGATGAAACCTGGATACAACCTCTTTAAAGTGTCGCTATTATTCTACGACTAGGGATAGGGTTGAGGTCTGCCCTTTTTCAACCACCCTGATCAGGTACATACCTTTGTGATAAGTGCTGGTTGATATTTCTATTTGTGCCTGGCCGGCGCTTAAGGTTTGATCTACCACGTGACCAGTTAAATCCAATACTTGTATTTCCGCATCAGCCTGAGCTCCCTGGATATAAAATTTATCCTTGGCAGGGTTAGGGAAAATTTTAAGTTCAGCATTTTTCAGTTTGTCTTTAGTAGTTCGGCGCGCTGAGGCATTACTAGAGCCAATCATTTCAAAATGACCCCATGGATAAGGCGAGCTGTAATGAATGTAGTACTTCCCGTCGATAGCAGGTGGCATATTGTTAGACCATGTGTTAGTATAGTCTACTCCATTGATTTCCACGAAAGTGGTATTCCATGAATTTACATAGCTAACATTGCCTTCTGTTACCCAACAATACTCGCCTGCACCGTCATGGCGCAATGGTAACGACACTGCAGTGCTATTTTCACAAGTGCCACCACCGGCTTCATCTACCTCAACATCTGCTGTGGCGGTGCTACTCAGGTCACCATCACTTACTGTAAGCGTAATGGTGTATGAGCCAGCAGCACTGTAAGTATGATTAGCTGTAACGCCAGATCCGGTAGAGCCGTCGCCAAAGTTCCAACTGTAAGTGAGGGCATCACCATCAGGATCGGAGGATGCGCTGGCATCTACACTCACGGTGAGAGGAGCGGTGCCAGAGGTTGGAGTGGCTGTGAATGAAGCTACTGGCGCATCATTGCCCGGAGAGCCTACTTCAATGGTAATAGTGGCAGTATCGGAGAGGCCGGCGCTATCAGTTACGGTGAGTGTGGCGGCATAGGTGCCAGGGGTTAAGTAAGTGTGTGTAACTGTAGCGCCGGAGGCTGTAGATCCATCTCCAAAATCCCAGATGAGTGTTATGGGGTCGCCGTCAGGATCAGATGATTCAGTACCATCGAAGCTAACAGCTAAAGGAGCGTCTCCGGAGGTGATATCAGAGGAGGCTATGGCGTTTGGAACTCGATTTATGCCCGTTCCCTCGCCAAATAATAAGCCATAAACAGCATTGGCAGTAGCCACGTCAATCTGAGCCCATAGTCTATGGTAGTTAGTGGTGTAATCAATGCCCGAATTATAAGCTGCTACCAGGTCTGGCCAGTCAGGGTCATCTCTGTATTTAGAGCGGATGTCTATGAACTTAATACCAGGCTCAATGTCATCTCCGTTAGGCATTTCGCCAGTCCATCCGGCAGGTACATATACTTCCTGATCAAAGAAACGATTATAGTCACCACGGCTTTCTGGGTTAGAAACTCCTTGGCTATCAGAGTAGTTAGCCCATATTCTATCTAAAATCTCTTTGGCTAAATTTTGAGCGTCAGCATCTAAAGTGCCCCATTTTTCAGTGCCCGCTGCGTAATAGGTTAGCGTTTTAGCCAAACATCCGGCCACACCTACGTCTTGGGTGTAGTCTTCAACGCTTACGTGCAAGCCCGTGTTGGGTGCAGGGCTGTTAGGATTCCAGGTGTTAGGTGCTCCGCTCCAGCTTAATGTCGATGGAATCTGGTAGGTGCCGTTGCTTAACACTACCTCAGATTTCACCCAGTCGGCCCATTTTTGTAATACCTGAGCGGCGCGGCTGTCATTGGTAATGTAATAGTATTCGGCCATTCTTTCCATAGACCAAGCCTGCCATCCAAACCAGGTGTTGCTGCCCGGGTCTTTGTAAACGGGGGCTTCAGTGTAAGCCATGTCATAAAAAGTAGGGGTTCCGGATGGATATGGGCTGTAGTCTCCATTCCAGCTGTTGGTAGCGCCACCCGCAATAGCACCTTCGTCAGACTGTAGCCACTGGTAAAACTCCAGCTGTCGATCAAGGCTGGTGCCCCAGTCTCTGGCTCCGTTGGGAGTAACTGGTTTTAAAGGATCGAATGTGCTTAAAGCATATGCAGCCACAGGATTTTGATAGCCGAAATGGTTATGGCTACAGCCTATTCTCCAGGCCCAGTTTTGCGAGGGCGATGTAGGGCCACCCCAGGCGTAGTACCAGGAGATGAGATAATGAGCACTTTCATAGCCAGAGGCACCGGGAGCGGAAGCACTTTGCACACCCATGGGCTTAAAATACTTATCAAACATAGATAGGCGAAGAAAGTCTCCCATTTTGCTGGCTTCAGAAATTGGAAGTACATTTTCTGGGTTAAGGCCCTGTTCTTCAGCCCACTGATAAGCCCAGTACATAACCTGAACAGCTCTGGCATCTGCATCAGGAGCGTTAGTGTATTTCCATTGCTGTGCTGGCGCCTGACTTTCAGCTGTGAATAAATTCAGATAGCCATATTGGCCTCCAAAATTAAATTCATCCCAGGAAGGCTGAGGGATAGTTTCCCATACAGATTCTTCTTCACCTCGCTGAAAGGTATTGATGTAGGATGGTGTACTCACGCCATCTCCTTTAAGGCCGTAGCCGTAGAAATTATCGCTGTCTAGTATCCAGTGCATTCCATAAACTCTGCTGCCGTAGGCACTGGTGAGTTCCGCCGAAATCGGGTCTCGGCCTACCGGCACACCTGAATTTAAAGGAGCTGGGTAGAATGACGGCAAAGGAAACTCAGGAGCATAAGTAGCCGGTGAGCCTGGATTGTAATTCCCTGCTGTTGGTTGCAGGTCCATGGTTGGGATGATGTACTGATCCATATTATCCCAGGCATCATTTAAAGGTTGCCAGTCGCCGGCTATTCGGCCATAGAAGGCTTCCAGCCAAAACCAGTAAGAATAGGTTTCACTTACTGTTTCGTGTCCATAATCAGGAGCTTCGCAAATCAGGGTTTCAATAGAGTGGTAAGGCACTCCGTCAGGGCTAAAGTAGCCGTTTCCAGGGTTATGGATCTTGTTTCTTAGGTCCATAAACCGCTGTAGATACTCGTTTGTCTGCTGGCTGAAAGCGGTAAGGCTCCCGAACAAGCAGCCCAGGCACAGTAGCACCCGGCTTGTCAATCTGTTTTTCATAACATAAGGTTTTAAGTAGTTGGTTTATTTGGTTTGGAAAAGACATGGAGGAGCCATTTAGCTTGAAAAGCTATTAATGGCAATCCTCCATGAAATCTTTGAGTTACTCTGCTATCATGATTTGCTCAGAATGTATGATGCGGTCGCGCTGAATGATCTGGATAATGTATAGTCCAGGATTCAGGTTAAGATGAAGCGGAGATGTTCCGCTTTCTGGCGTCATACTTTTCATGTAGACCTGCTTCCCTTGCCCATCTACAATTTGCAACTGATAATTATCCTTTGTTTTTAGGTCTATGTAAAATTCACCTTGTGAAGGGTTAGGATAAATCTTTAAAGCCAGCTTGTTCTGTTCTATCTCATTACCGCTTGTTTTAGCAAAAGTATATCCAGCCATCAGCTCTATGTGTGAATAGGCGTAGTTTGCTGAATAATGAATGTAGTAATTACCATTGATTCTGGCAGGTAGAGAATTAGACCAGGTATTAGTATAGTCAATACCGTTAATTTCTACAGATGCTGTGTTCCATGAGTTAAGGTAGGTGATGGGGTCTGTCGTTACCCAGCAAAAATCACCTGCTCCATCGTGGCTAAAGGATATGCTGATTGGGGTTGGATTACTGCATGGTAGACCAGAATCTCCTGCTTGAGAGATAGCTATTACCTGGCTGAGTGCGCCTCCTGAAATGGTTACGCTACCTGTTCTTGCTGAGCTGGTTGTATTAGCAGAAACTGAAATATCAACGCTGCCATTATTGGTGCCGCTGGCAGGAGCTACATCAATCCATGAAGCGCTGATGCTGGCAGACCAGCTCACGTTAGCGCTGATATTGACAGTTTCTGTTTCGGAGCTGGAGTTGAAGTTTAGTTCATTGGTTGAAACAGTGAGGTATAGATTACTATTAGCTCCGCTTTGAGATACGTTAATGGTGCGTGTTATTCCACTACCGCTTACCGTGATAGTACCTGTACGGGCGGTGGACCCTGAATTAGCTGTAGTACTTATGGTTAGAGTTCCATTATTTGATCCATTTGCCGGGCTCACTGAAAGCCAGGTAGCTGAGGAGGTGGCAGACCAGCTGATATTGGCACTAACGTCTACGTTCTGCGTTCCGGCTGTAGCACTAAAAGTGAGGTTGCTAGTGCTTACAACTAATTGATCCTGAGGAGGAGACACGGTGCCGTTGGGTATTTCAGGCGCTAGGTATGGAATGAGCTTATTCATTTTCCAGGTTACGATATTGGCCCACTGATTATCCAAAAGCCCACCAGTATCCCCAGAGTTAGGGTTCCAGCACCAGAATGTCCATGAGTAATCATTACCCATGTATTCAAGAAAGCTATCAAACCATATTTCGTCGGTGCCTTCCGGATCACGTATTCCAAATTCACCTACAAATAGAGGTGAGATGTTATTATTGTATAAATAACCAAAATGCTGGTTCCAAATACCCGGCATGTTCGATGGAAATGATGGATCCGTAAACCAACTCTGAGGATAAACGGTAGGTCCGTATTCATGAGGAGAATACACTAACTTAGAAGGATTACTCAAGGTAACGGGATAGCTGGCAGCGCCCATAAGGTTGCCTCCCCACCAGTATACATCGCCATTGTAATCCTCAATTCCTTCTACCATAATCAGTACATTAGGGTTTACCGCAAGTATGGCATTGCCACACCTTTCGGCAGCCTTGTTCCAATCGGTAGCTGGGTTTGAATTACCCCAGGTGGCGGCATCATGAGGTTCGTTGTTGAGGTCCATGGCTACCACGGCGTCGTAATTTTTATAGCGATTGGCCAGAAACACCCAGTCACTGATCCATTGGCTTTCAGGTACAGCACTGGTATACCAAAGGTCCTCACTGAGGTAGCCATCAGGGGCTCTGGAATGGTTGTCTAATATGATTTTCATGTCATTATCCTGGCACCATTCTACCAGAATGTCCATAATCTCTATAGGGCTGGATTTGGTAGCTTCTTCAGCATTCATAGGGCTAATGCCAGTATAAACATCGGTGCCATAAGAGCTAATATTTATAGAAGCTCCGGGAGCCAGCATAGCATTGCACCAGGGTATTCTCACAGAGTTGAAGCCCTGATCTTTGATCTGCTGGAGCATACTTTTCAGGTCTCTGGTCCAGAGGCCGTGTGGGGTGAGCATACTTGTTTCAAAACCGAACCAGTTTACACCAGTTAGACGTACTTCATTACCCTGGCTATCTATGAGGTGATTGCCCTGAGCACTTAAGTAGTTCTGAGCTTTTGATTGATGAAAGACAAATAGGCTTAAAACAATAGCGGTGAGGAAAGACCAGCTTTTGAAGTTTTGCCAAAAGCCATAACAGTAGTGATTAGTATTCATATTCACGTGGGTTTTAGGTTAGAATATGAAGTTACTTTCATTATCTCACGCCGGGCGTCACTATTTTATCAATCATTTATACTATTGTTTCCCGGTAGGACTATTGTCTTTTATTTGAACTATTGTCTCACATTTTTCTCATCGATGCTCTCTGTGGAGGTATTCTGAAGGCGATTGGCCATAGTAATTTTTAAAGCAGCGAGTAAAATACCCAGGATCAGTGAAGCCCACCTTGTAGGCAATCTCAGTGATATTGAGTTGGGAGGAGGTCAGCAGGTCCACCGCTTTTTGTAGTCTGATATTTCGAATAAGAATACTTACCGACTGACCAAATTCTTTCTTTACTTTCTTGTATAGCTGCGACCTGCTCAGGTGTAACATGCGGGCAAGGTGATTAGGTCCGAAAGAATCATCGGCCATATGTTCCTTTATAATCCGATGCACAGTGTTAAGAAAATCCTCTTCTTGATTGGCTTCCTGGGAGGGCAGGAGGTCATTACTCAGTAAATGTGAATGCTCTTCAATATTACGTTTCAAACGAGCCATGTTAATGAGCTTCGACTTCAGGATAACCACCTTTTGAGAGGTTTGAAAATAATCATCAGCTCCGGCTGCCATGCTTTGAAGAATAGTCTTTTCATTGAATTTTGCGCCTATTAATATTACCGGTATGAAGGCGGTTTTAGGATTTACTTTGAGCTTATGACATAGGTCAATGCCGTCGAAATGGTTAGACACCCTGGAGATAATGAGGTCAGGCTCCAGCCGAAGTGCCTCAGCAATGGCCTCTTTTTCTGAAATGGCTTTCTCTATTCTGAAATTTCTGCTCAGCTCCAGTTTGTAGGCCTGCTTTTTATCATTATCAGCAATTAGAAGCTTGGGTAAAGTATTGTTATTAAGGGTTTTATATTCATTGTCAATATTGAAGATTAAGGGCATGAGCTTAATGCTTTTTTGCGGAGTCAGGCCGATAACTGGTTGATAGGCATACGGTGGGGTAAATCCGTAATTAACTGACCTAACAATTGCTGACTTTGAACTTTGTTTTCTTACAAAAATGAATATCAGAATGGCTACCATTACCACCGATATGTAAATGAGATATGCTTCAGCTGTCATCCAGAATGGTGCTGTTATTCTGAAATGGATCTCTAAGGGAGCATCAGCCCAATCACCATTTTTATTGGTTGCTTGAAGGAGGAAAGTGTAGTGTCCGGGCTTTAGATTGTAGTAAGATGCTGACTGATTTCTATCATCAAAAATCCATTGATTATCATAACCTTTTAGCCGATGCTTGTATTGGGTTTGGTTGGGGTTGCTCAGGTTAATGGCAATATAATCTAAGCTGATATTATTTAACTGATGAGGAACTTCAATGGTATGTTTCCCTGTCATTTGCAAGCTGATGCTATCATTTTGGTTATAGGCTGTAAGGCTTTTAAGCATGAGTGACAGTTGAGAAGGGCCATCCTTCTCAGGAAATGGATTGATGGAGATGAGTCCCTGATTACCACCGAAATACAGTTTTCCGTTCTGGCCTTTAGAAAAAGCATTATGGAATATTTCATTATGATCATAGTGGCCATTATTGCGTTCTTGAAGAAAAGTGTCTGAAGGTTTATTGTAGGTGTAAATACCACTTTTGGTAGAAAGCCATATTCGGTGTGCGCTATCCTCACTGATGGCGGTTATGTTGGGCTCACTGATGCCTGAAGCAAGATTGTAAGTTTTAAATTTACCATAAAAAGCAATGTCTGTACGGTTAAGTCCATCCTCAGTGCCAATCCAAATTTGCTGCTCATGGTCTATAAAAATGCATCTTACCTGGTTGTGGCTTAGATTACTGTTCTGTTCATTATAAGTTTTAAATACATTTTGCCCCGGATCATAAAGTGTGATGCCAGCTACACTGCCTATCCAGATTCTGCCTTTGGGGTCTATTTCCAAGGTGTAAAGCCAGTCATTGGCCAGGCTCCTTTCCCATTTTAGGTAATTGGCCTTAAATTGCTCCACTTTTTTAGTGTCATGATTATAGGTGATGAGGCCCTGGCCGTGTGAGGCCATCCATAAGTTTCCGTGTGCATCTTCTTTAATATCCCTGATGTCCAGCCTTTCATTATTGTTGGTTTCTATGGCCAGGTCTATGTTTTTGAAAATATGCAGCGTGGAATTATACTGCTGCAGGCCGCCATCATATGTGCCGATCCATATGCTATTATTGCTGTCTTCAAATATGCTGTATACTGATCCTTTGCCCAGCTGTCCCGATTTTCCGGTGGGTTCATGGTAGGTGATTTGTTGCCTGTTTTTATCCCAAATAGAAATGCCACCGGAATAGTAGCCAATCCAGAGGTTGCCCGCATGATCTTCAGTTAAAGCAGAAATGCTCTCCAGTGAAAGGGCATCCTGGGTTTTAAAATGAGTAGTAATGGGTGAAAACTTCTGATTAGGTATGATCTTAATGCCTCTTTGATCCAACGATATCCAGATGTTTTGCTCTCGGTCTTCAAAAAATCGCTTACCGGCAAAATACTCCGAAGCGGTCTGCTTAAATTTTTTCTGCAGAGGTTTACCTTGATTTTTAAGGTCACTGAGCATAAACTCACCAATATCTGTTCCCACCCAGAGTTGACGGTCATGGGTGGCTAAAATAGCCTCTACACTTCCAGGTTCTTCTTCGAAAGGGATGTTTTTAACTTGTAAGCTATTCAGATTCAGCACCTTCAGTAGGCCGGTTGATTCGCCAATCCATAAATCATTTCCCTGAAGGTGAAGCGCGTTGATATTTTTGATGGGCGTGGAGGAGTTTTCGGGTTTGATTTTTTCTAAAAATCCACTGTGCGGGTTGAAGTAGTATAAACCATTATTCATATATCCAATCCATAAGTTCCCTTTTTCGTCAGGTTCCAGAATTTGAATATGATCCCCATACATTTTGGTTTTTACATGCTGTAAAATGACCTGATTATATTGATTGGTCTGCAGTTCCTTTTCTAGTGCCAGGGAAAATTGTGTCATGTTGGGAAATACAACACTTTTTAATGGCTGTAATTTTTTAATGATCTCAGGCGGTACATCGTTGGCCAATAGCTGATTGATACATGTTTGGTCAATGAGTATTTCAGTATCATGAAAATACCTTTTCAGCTGGTTAGTCTCTCTGTTGTATTGATTCAGGCCAATGCTGGTGCCTACCCACAGAATTTGGTTGGCATCTTCGGTAATGCAGGTAATGTATGAGTCAGTGATGGAATTAGGGTCATGATCATCATGAAGGAAATGCTCAAATGTCTGGCTTTCAGGTAAATATTTATTTAATCCTTTTGTTTTTGTGCCCACCCAGAGCACGCCCATGTGGTCCACAAACAGGGAGGTAACATAGTTGTCTGATAAGGAAGAAGGCTCATTGTCCATGTGCTTAAATACTTGAAAAGAATGACCATCAAACCGGTTAAGTCCGTCTGAGGTGCCTACCCATAAATAGCCATCATGGGTTTGAGCAAAGGCCGTAGTGTTATTACTGGATAAGCCATCTTTTTTAGCATAAATCCTAAAATCTTCTTGTGATATTTGAGCGAAAAGAAAGTGTGAAAGCAACAATAGGGTTAAGGTATGAAAGAATAGTTTCATGGCGCGTTCAGGTCGTTAGGGATGTGTTTGAGTAATCAATAGCACTTATTAATTACGCATCTGCTTTATATGGCCACTGCTCCAAATGGGGAAGCTGATGGTCAAAGCATCAGGGGTACAGTAGTTGAATCGCAGATTTTCGCCTAAAAACGGAGCTTCTCCAGACAATGCGGCTGATAGATAGTAGTAACATAGAGGTGATTAGTGTAGGTTGAACGTTACTAAAATTTAGAGAAAAGAAATCGAATAAAATTTCGATTATTGGGCATTATCATACGCTGGAAAGATAAGAGTGGGGATGCGATGTTATTTACCCATTACCTCTTTTCTATGCTTCAGTCCCCAAACATGAAGTTCGTCCAGGAGCTTTTGTAATGACAAACCATGGTCTGTAATAGTATACTCCACTTTGGGAGGGAATGTATCATATACCTTTCTGGTAATGAGTTTATTACTTTCAAGAAGCTTCAGTTCTTTAGACAGAGTTTTATCAGTAATACCAGAAATTTGTCTTGATATCTCTTTGAATCGCATGCTCCGCATAGAAAGAGAAAGTAAGATCAAAAGTTTCCATCTGCCTTCCAGGGCTTCTAAAGCATCTTTAATGGCTAGTACGTTTTCAGGGCAATCTTCTCTTGTTAGCATGCTTTTATCAATTTCTACTCATACTTTCCATTTGGGTAGTGCTATCCAATGGGAAAGTAATATCCAATGGATAGTAAAGATAAATACTTTTGAGGCTGTAATTAAACTTTAAAACATGACAGCTAAGAAAAATATATCAAAGGCCTTTAATATTATTTTATGGATCGTTCAGATCCTCATGTGCCTTACTTTAGTCTGGGGAGCATACATGAAAATCTTCACCCCACAACCTCAACTGTCTGACTTATGGTCCTGGATGGCGGAAGTATCACCTGCCTTTTTATACACCACAGCCATTATCGATTTCTTAGGAGGTTTGGGATTAGTATTACCAGGATTATTAAACATTAAGCCCGCGCTTACCTTCTGGGCAGCTCTGGGTGTAGTGGTATTAATGGTTAGTGCCATTGTCTTTCATGTCTCCAGAGGTGAGGCTGAGGATATTGGATTTAATTTAGTGTTTGGGTTGTTTGCGGGTTTTGTGTGTTGGGGGAGGAGGTGAGTGTCTTCTAGTTTTATTGATTCAGGTTCGTATTTAATGAGGACAAAACTCGGTGTTATTAGGCCTATAATTATGAATGTGATATTTAACTTTATGAGTTAACACTCTGGTTTGTCTTCTATCCTCTCAAATGGAATCACTCTACTTTCTTCTAACTTTTTTCTGAGCTTGTCTGCATACTGATGAGCAAATTGCTCTTTAGTAGCTGATGGTATGCTGAAGTAGCTGTCATATCTTTTTTCCCATTCTTCGAACGGTTCATCATCACTTCCCGGGTCTTCTACTTCCTTTAAAAAATGTTTGTAATGTCCGAATTCATGAGGAAGTGTGCGGTAAAGTTGTGTGTTTCGAACATTCTCAATATTATATTCAGCTTCGTAGTGCCTTTTGGTTTCCACAAAATCATGACCATCTTTTTTCCGGGGTCAGATGTTTTGTCCATTTAAGGGTTTTGTCAGAATCAATAGCTTCCAACATAATGGCCGGGCCATTCGTGCCTTCAAAATCATAAGAGTAGATTAGCCTACCCCAAACCGAAGCTAGTATTTCTTCTTTTCTTTTTGGTTGCCTTAGAATAATTAGGTTAAGATCTTGATAATCCTCCGGAGGTATGTGGCGGATAATCTCTGCTATATCATCCACGGTACATGCATGTGCTGAATTCTCTCTGGTAGTTTCTATAACGAACTTGAAATTATTTCCATTTATTGTGCGATTCTCCTTATGATAATCAGATAGCCTTTCAATAAATGATTTTTCTACAACTGCTGGATACGGTATAGTAAGTTTGTTGTCTTTACCATGTCCTTGCTTGCTGGTTCCTATATTTCTATTTCTTCGGGTTGGATTGCGCATGGTTGGTAAAGTTCGTTATTTCAAAAAAAATAGGCTGATCAAAAGTTAAGAAACAAAAAAAGACCGACAAAGTCGGCCTTCTTATCTCATATCTCACATCTCAGGTCTAAAATCTATTAAACCCTTATGCCGAGTTTCTCCCTGCATTAATAATTCCGAAGGAGCATCTTACTACCATTTTTTCAAAGGTATCTACTTCTTCATCTGCATTGGTGTCCTGCATCTCACGTATTTTGTTTAGAGCATATTGCTGGATGGTCAATAGCGGTAATTCAATGCGCTGTCTCATCTGGATGGATACCCTATTGGTAGGCTTGTCTTCCATCAGTTCTTTGGCGTTCGCCAGCTTCAGCATATATGATTTAGAACGCTCATATTCCTCATGGATTAATGTCCATAGCTCACCGTATTGAGGGTGATCAGCCAAATAAGCCGTGAGTGGGAAGAAGCATTTAGTCATCGCCATCTCGCAGTTGTCTAGCAAGGTTTTGAAGAAAGATGAGTTTTTATACAGGTTGCAAACCTCGTCCCAACGTCCTTCAGCTTCCATTTTTTCAAAAGCATAGCCAACCCCATAATAACCAGGAAGGTTTTGCTTCAATTGGCTCCATGACCCTACATAAGGCACCGCTCTCAGGTCATCCAGGTTAAGCTTGCCTGGTTTTCTTTTAGACGGTCGGCTACCGATATTGGCCTGTCCGTAATATTTAAGCGGGCTCACCTCATTCAGGTACTCAATGAATGCAGGATGATTTTTCAGGTCTTCATAAGCCTTGTAACTGATTTCAGAAAGACTCAACAAAATATTGTCTTCCTCCTCTGTTTGCGTGGCCTGATCAGAGTAGAAAAGGTCATTGCTAATACCAGCATGCATCAGTTGTTCAATGTTGAACTGAGCACTGTCTACCGTTCCAAAGTTAGAGCTAATGGTCTGTCCCTGAATGGTAAGCTGTATTTCTTTATTGGCAATGTTGTTTCCTAATGATGCATAGAACTGATGCGTTCTACCTCCACCTCTGGCAGGAGGCCCACCACGTCCGTCAAAGAACACCACTTGGATGTCATTTTCTTTGGATACCTTGGTCAGCTCTTCTTTTGCTTTATAGATACCGAAGTTAGCCATTAGATAGCCACCATCTTTGGTTCCATCAGAGAAACCAACCATGATGGTTTGGATGTTATTTCTTTTCTTCAAATGCTCACGGTAAACTTTGTTGCTATACAAGGTATTCATTACCTCAGAGGCATTTTTAAGGTCTTCCACAGATTCGAAAAGCGGCACGATATCTACGCTCATCGTTTCATCTTGCCAGCCACCTAGCTTTAGAATACCATACACATTCATAACGTCTAATGCGCTGGTGCTGTGGCTGATAATGTAACGGTGGCAACCGTCTTCACCGTTCTGCTTTTGTATTTCTCTTATTGTATTTACCGATCTGATGGTGTCTTTTAAAAGATCATCTTCAAAAATTGAAGGATCCGCCGTCTGATCAATATTAAGTATGATATCTATTTTTTCTTCGTCAGAAAGGTCAGTGTAGTTATCAGGTAGGGCAGAAGTCTTTTTAGAAACCTGTGACATCAGCTCTGTATGCACTGAGCTATCCTGTCTGATATCTAATGAGGCGAAGTACAACCCAAATAGCTCTACTTTTCTAAGTAAGTCATCTACCATTTCAGAGAAAAGGCCATTGTGTTGCTCCCAAAGGGTATCCTGAATCTTCTTCAGCGTAGCTATGATCTCTTCTTTTGTCAGCGTAGATGGATTACCCGGGTTAGCGAGGTTCTCAGAAATTTTTGCTTCCAGAGAGGCAAGCACGTTGGCTACACCTTTGAAGGTAAGCCTGCTTCTAAGATGGTGCACATCTTCATAATACACTTTCAGTACCCCAGCTCTTAGCTCAGTGGCCACTCTTTTGGTGATGTCTACATTTACAAAAGGGTTTCCATCCCTATCACCACCAGGCCAGAAGCCCAGGCGGATAAGTGGGTTAGTTTCGCTCACTTCCTGTGGGAATTGTGCTTTAAATTCTGACATAATCTTACCTGCCGCACGGTAGAATCTGTGGCGCAGGAACCAGATCAGGTTCACAGCCTCATCATAAGGTGTAGGCTTTTCCTTTTTGAAGAAGGGCGTTTTACCCAGCTGCTGTAGTAGGCTGTTTACTTCGGAAGTATTGTCTTTAGCAATGGCTTTTGAAAGGTCATTGATAATACCTAGCACCTCATTCGGATAAAACTGCGTAGGGTGAGCCGTAAGCACTAGCCTCACAGAGAAGTCCTTAAGCTTCTCGGCCAGCTCTTCCTGCTTTCTCGACTGGATCACTTCAGATTCCAAATGCTTCAATGTACCAATTCCTTTCAGATCGTAGATTTCACTGAAAGCAGCTTCTTCTACGGCATCGAACAGTACAATTTGCCTTTCTGTATATTGTATAAATCTAAAAAGCAGATCTATTTGCTCTTTAGTATTGTATGACGTGTTTTGTTTGAAAAAAGAATCAATAATCTCAGTGGGGCTCTGTTTATTCTTAAATCCTTCTTCGCAATGAAGTAAAAAGGTGGATAATAGAACGCCGGTTTTTTCTACACGGTGAAACGGTAAGTTTGTAAATAAGCTGTTATACAGCTGGAATTTCAGACCTACCTGCTTATTGTAGTTTTGGATTTTACTGTTAATAGAACTCATAGAGATTGGTTACTTGTTTCTAATATGTAGGAGCAGAGTCTCAAACTCGATAAACGCCCCTTCATTTGACAAATAAAAGGAAATTATGTTTAACAAAGCAGCCGGATTTATTACATGAGAGAAATGACTACATCGATCTGAGATACAGCTACAAAGAATAATTTTGAATTTCAGAATTTTGTGTTATCATTTTTACAATAAATGAAAAAGCACTTCTTCTCAGGCATTATAAATTATGAATAATGAAATATTCCACACCTGAAAAAATAAATACAATTTCTGCCTATCATCAGCTGGTAGGCATTTCAAAACCGGAGCATCCCTTAATAAGTGTTATTAATTTTGATGACATCAAAAGTGCATCCGATGAGCGAGATATTAATATGGTATTGGGGTTTTATTCTATTGCTCTGAAACGGGGATTCAATGGTAAAATGAAGTATGGCCAACAGGAATATGACTTTGATGAAGGAGTCATGAACTTCATGTCGCCCGGGCAGGTATTACACATTGAGAATAATAAAAAGCTAAAGCATTCTGGCTATCTGTTGCTCATCCATCCTGATTTTCTTTGGAATACGCCTTTGGCCAAAACCATTGCACAATATGAATTCTTCGACTATGCGGTGAATGAAGCGCTGCATTTATCTGAGAAAGAGGAGATGACTATAAAAGGAGTGATTGAAAATATAAAACACGAATACCATGCAAATATTGATGCATTTACTCAGACTGTAATCATTGCCCAGATTGAAGTATTACTGGCCTATGCTGAGCGGTTTTACCATCGGCAGTTTATCACTCGAAAAATCAGTAATCATAAAATTCTTGGCCGCTTAGAGCGAATATTGGCTGATTATTTCGAGAGCGATGCATTGAAAAAAGGTCTGCCTTCGGTGCAAATGATAGCAGAAGAGCTGCATGTCACGCCTAACTATCTCAGTGGATTACTGAAAGTGCTTACGGGTCAAAGCACACAGCAGCATATACACAATAAGGTGATTGAAAAAGCTAAAGAAAAGCTTTCTACTACCGACTTAACCGTGAGTGAAATTGCTTATGATTTGGGATTTGAACACTCTCAGTCTTTCAGTAAGCTATTTAAAAGTAAAACCAGCCTTTCTCCGCTAGCTTTCAGACAATCATTTCAATAAAGGCAGTTTGTATTGCTGATGACAAACAAATGACTTAGGTTTATTAATATTGGGTAAACCTTTTTTCTCTGTGAATCGATCTGTACTTACCGTCATCATTGTCTCTCAGTTTTGCTGCACCTCGGTGTGGTTCGCTGGTAATGCTGTTATGGATGAGCTTGTGCATAATTTTGGGCTTCAGCCAGATGCCCTGGGCTATCTTACCTCAGCCGTGCAGTTCGGCTTTATCATCGGTACACTGCTTTTTGCCATTCTTTCAATTGCCGATAGATTTTCTCCTTCAAAGGTGTTTTTTGCTTGTGCTTTGCTGGCTGCACTTTGTAATGCTGGCATGGTTTGGTCTGGTAATCAGTTAGGTAGCTTATTGGTGATCAGGTTCCTGACTGGTTTTTTTCTGGCTGGAATATATCCCGTAGGCATGAAAATAGCCGCTGATTATTTTCAGAAAGGCCTGGACAAGTCACTTGGCTTTCTGGTAGGTGCGCTGGTGTTGGGGACTGCTTTTCCGCATTTATTGAAAAATATGCAGTCATTGTTTCCGTGGAAAACCGTCATTGTCACTACTTCTATATTGGCGTTGCTTGGCGGGATATTGATGGTTTTGTTAGTGCCAGACGGGCCGTTTAGGAAGCCCGGCCTGAAAGTGCAGTTGTCCTCTTTTGTTCAGGTGTTTAAGAATGACCCTTTTCGCTCTGCGGCCTTTGGTTATTTCGGTCACATGTGGGAGTTGTACTCATTTTGGGCCTTTGTTCCTGTGGTTTTATTAAAGTATTTAGAAGGCCACAGTCACGCTGACCTTAATATTCCATTATGGTCATTTTTGATTATTGCTGTGGGAGGTGCGGCTTGTGTTATCGGTGGTTTTGTGGCGGAGAACAAAGGAACTGCTAAAACGGCCTTTGGAGCACTTTCATTATCAGGAGTTTGCTGTCTGCTTTGTCCATTTTTATTTGCTGTATCCAGTCAATGGCTCTTTATTTTCTTTCTTCTGATCTGGGGCATGGCCGTGGTGGCTGATTCGCCACTGTTTTCTACCCTTGTGGCACAAAATGCTGACCCTGAAGTAAAAGGTACGGCTCTTACCATTGTCAACTGTCTCGGCTATGTGATTACTATCCTCAGCATTCAATTGCTAACCCTTTTGTTGCAAAACTTTGACTCTCCTTATATCTTCTGGATGCTGGTTTTAGGTCCAATTTTAGGATTGTTAGCTTTAAGAAAATCACTAAAAACAGCCTGATAAATATAATTGGCTACAACAACCGGAGAATTAGCTACACCTGGGATAAGTCTGCATAGGATGTTTGTTATTTAACTAAATGCAAAGATTATGAACATTGTCATCACAGGTTCTTTAGGTCATATTGGTAGACCATTAACACAGTTTTTAATAGATGCCGGCCACCAGGTTACAGTGGTAAGCAGCAATAAGGAGAGGGCGGAGGAGATTTATGATTTAGGAGCTCACCCTGCTATCGGCTCGCTAGACGATCTCGATTTTCTTACAGCTACACTTCGGGGAAAGGACGCTTTATTTGCTATGGTGCCTCCTAATTTCTCTGAAAAGAGCGTAGTAGATTATTATGAAAGAATAGCAAAGAAATATGCTGCTGCCATTGCCGCTAGCAGTGTGAAAAGAGTAGTTTATTTAAGTAGTTATGGTGCTCATCTGAGCAAGGATACGGGCTTTATTCTTGGAGCTCATTATGCTGAGAATATTTTAAAGGACATCGAAAATGTGGAGATAACCTTCCTAAGAGCTGGCTATTTCTATTATAATTTATTTGGTCAGATAGATGTGATAAAGCATCAGGGAATGATGGCTGCCAATTACGGTGGAGCTGATAAAATTCCATTAGTTGCCCCCGAAGATATAGCAGAAGCAGCGGCTGATGAGTTGCAAAAAACACAAGCAGAAGCCATAAGGTATGTGGTGAGCGATGAAAAAACAGCCAGTGAAGTGGCAACCGTTTTAGGAAAAGCCATTGATAAACCACAACTGGAGTGGAAAACCTTAACAAACGAGGAAATGAGGCAAGGCTTGTCATACGCATTTCCAGCTCATATTGTAGAAGATTTTGTGGTGCTGGGGGCCAGTTTACACAATGGCAGATTGATGGAAGATTATGTGGCAAAAGGAAACAAGCCAACTGGGAAGGTGAAGTTGGAACATTTTGCAGAAAAATTTAGTCAGGTATATAACAAATAGATATTGATAAGGGTAGTCTGCCAAATGCGTAGACTGCTCACCATTAAGCAATAAAAGATAGAAGTCTATTAAGAAGATAGACTATATGTTATATTTGTGACGTGATTTCGAAAAAAGCAAAATATGCACTGAATGCCTTGGTTCATCTGGCTCGTAAATACGGAGATGGACCTACGCTAATAAGTACTGTAGCAGAGGAAGAAAATATACCCCAGAAATTTTTGGAAACCATATTACTCGATTTACGGAATGCTGGTATCTTGGGTAGTAAAAAAGGAAAAGGTGGAGGTTACTATTTGAGGAAGCCCCCAGAGGATGTAAACGTGGCTCAAATTCTCAGATTATTCGATGGTGCGATAGCTCTACTACCATGTGTAACCTTTAGATTTTATGAAAGGTGTGAAGAATGTAAGGACGAGGAGACCTGCTCCATTCGTGAAGCCTTTCAAAAGGTACGAAATGAATCTGTTCGAATTTTCAAAAATCATACATTAAAAACTTTAGTAGAAAGAGAAGACGTACTTTCTAAAAGGAAATCCTAATGGTGCTAACGGCATAATAATTAAATTAAAACTATTACCCTATTAAATCTATAGGGTATTGGAATATTAATTTTATTTTCTACATTTGTCTTTCTATAACAAGATTGGAAGCACATATATCATGTGTTTTTATTTTGTTTAAATACTCTACTGAAACTATAGACTTTATACCCTTTATATATGGATCAATTAAGAATAGGACAGGATGCACCGGATTTTAGGGCAAGTAGTACTGATGGCCTCATTCAACTGTATGACTGGATAGGGAC
The DNA here is from genome assembly GCF_021389935.1 of Fulvivirga ligni. Taxonomy (NCBI): domain Bacteria; kingdom Pseudomonadati; phylum Bacteroidota; class Cytophagia; order Cytophagales; family Fulvivirgaceae; genus Fulvivirga; species Fulvivirga ligni. The sequence continues at coordinate 6,404,123 of NZ_CP089979.1, read as the reverse complement.
TCTTGGGGTCTTTTATTTTTTCATCCGTGTGATTTTGCGCCAGTTTGTACCACTGAGTTAGGTGTAGCGACACAACTTAAAAATGAATTTGAATTAAGAAGAACCAAGGTATTGGCTTGCAGCATCGATAGCTTGTATTCACATCGAATATGGATCAAGGACATTAATACAATTCATCAGACCAAGGTATATTTTCCTATTATAGCAGATCAGGATGCAAGCGTAACGCAACTATTCTTGGGTACACATCGAAAGAACATCTCTGGTTGTAATACTCGATCTGTATTTATCATTGACCCCTTAAAGCAAATAAGGTTAATCATCACTTATCCAGCATCTGTAGGTAAAAATTTCATAGAGATATTGAGGGTGTTGGATAACTTACAGTTAAACGAATACGAGCAAATAATACACCGGCTAATTGGGAATTAGGAGATGATGTAATTATACCAGACTCAATATCAAATGAAGAGGCCAGTAGAAAATTCCCACAGGGATTCAAAAATGTGACTACCTACCTTAGGTATACATCAATCTTATCTAATAACTATTAATTTCTAAGAAATGAAGATTATCAAACTTGTAATTTTAGCCTCTGTATGGCTTCCGCACGCGCTACAGTCTCAGGGTTTAGCACCGAATGAAGAAAGTAGTAAACAGATAAGTTTAAGTCTTGAGTATAGACCGAGAACTGAGTTAAGAAGAGGGTACAGAAGTCTGCCCAATGATTCGTCACAAATTGCCTTTTTTACCTCTCACAGGGCTCGCTTGAATTTTGACTACAAATCGAATAAGTTTATTTTCCATACAAGTTTTCAAGATATCAGGGTATGGGGAGATACTGACCCTAGAGACGCTACTGGTAAGGCTCAATTTTATGAATTTTATGTAGAACCAATACTTAGTGAGTCATTATCCGTAAGAATAGGCCGCCAAAGAGTTCAATATGATAATGAAAGATTATTTGCTGAAAACAACTGGCGGCAAGCAGGCGGGCAGCATGATGCAGTGAGATTTATTTACAAAAAGAATAAATGGCAAGCTGATGTTGTTGCCGCTTATAATCAGGAGAAAGAAAGTGAATATGGTACTGCTTACCAAATCCCATGGGATGAATACCGGACTTTGTTAGCAAGCTTTGTGTCTTTCAAACCTTCTGCAAAGGTGAATTTAAGGTTTATCAACTTCACTGATGAGTATACAGACCCCGGCCGTGGTGATAATGTAGGAAGATGGAAATTTACAAATGGCGGTAGGGTGGAATATGAAGAAGGAGAGCTATATTTTACCTTTGCAGGATATTATCAATGGGGAGAAATTGAGAGTGGTAAAGTGCATCAGGCCTACTATCTAGAGCCTGAAATGAAATGGACCATCAACCCACATTACACCCTACGCGTGGGGGCACAGGTTTTTAGTGGTGATGCCAATCCAGATGATGCAAAATCAACAGCATTTTTGGCTCAGTACGGAGCTTTTCATAGATATAATGGTCGTATGGATTACACTCAAAAAACTGTGAGAACCAATGAACATGAAGGAATAGTAAATCCATATCTGATACACGATTATAAATTAGGGGCAAAATTCAAGCTCAGTTGGGAAAGCCATATCCTGGAAACGCAGAAAACCATATACCAGCAAAACGATGGGGTGAGTAATTCGCTTGATAAGTTTTATGCTTGGGAAAATGATTTCAGATGTCGGTTTAATCCTAATGATTATACCGAGCTAGAGCTAGCATATATGTTTCTCATACCAGGCGAAACCATCTTGATGTTGAATACAGGAAAGGGTGGTAGTAAGGATCAAACAGGTCAATTCTTATATGTTATGGTTACATGGTCTCCAGAATTAATCAATACAAAACATTAATTTTTTTCTAATACTCTATAAATCCTATAGAATAAATAAATAATACGATGAGAAATTCATTTTTAATTTTAGCTTGTGTAGTTACGGCTTTAACCACGGCATGTGAGCGTACTGCCAATGATCAGCAGCAAAGTTCTTCTGATGAAATCCAAGGCTCTATCTCAGTTTCGGGCGCTTTTGCTCTGTATCCACTCATGAATGTTTGGGCTGAGGAGTTCAGAAAAGAACATCCCAAGGTAAAAATTAACATATCAGGAGGTGGTGCCGGAAAGGGTATGGCTGATGTATTAGCCGGGGCTACAGATTTAGGAATGTTTTCCAGAGAGATAAAACCGGAAGAAAGAGATAAGGGAGTGTGGTGGGTTTCTGTTGCCAAAGATGCGGTAGTGCCTACTATCAGTGATAAAAATCCAATATTGAGCCAGTTAAAGAAAGAAGGAATTACCAGGGGTGAATTGATCAATTACTTTTTAAAAGAGGGTAATGAAACATGGAAAAATTCATCCAATAAAGTGAGTGTATTCACCAGATCTGATGCTGCTGGAGCCGCTGATACATGGGCAAAGTATCTGGGGGCTGATAGTCAGGAGGCTATTAAGGGGGTGGCAGTATATGGTGATCCTGGTTTGGCTGAAGCCGTGAAGAAAGATCCTTTGGCCATAGGCTATAACAATGTGATCTATGCGTATGACTTAACTAGTGGCAAGAAGTATCCAGGTCTAGAGGTACTTCCTATTGATATCAATGGTAATGGTAAAATAGATGTTGAGGAAGATTTTTATCATGATATCCATTCCATTACTGCTGCTATAGCAGATGGGAGATACCCTTCTCCACCCGCTCGGGAGCTGTACCTGATTTCAAAGGAAAAGCCGACTGATCCATTGATGGTAACATTTCTTCAGTGGATACTGGATTCAGGTCAAAATTTTGTTCAGGAAAATGGCTACATCCTGTTGAGTGATGAAGTGTTGACTACTCAAAAAAATAGTTTATAATATGATCGCTACACGACTTTATCAAGAGCACTTAAGAAGTGTTTGGATGAGAATAGCACTCGGGTTAATAGTTATTCTGCCTATTGCTATTGGGTTATCGTTGGTATATAAATCATGGCCTTTGTTGCAGCCTAATGAATTATTCACTAACCTTTTGAGTACAGAATGGTCACCCGTTCAAGGGAAGTTTGGCCTATGGCCATTTATTTGTAGTTCCATCATCGTATCCTTTATAGGTTTATTATTCATGGTACCGGTCTGTCTATCAGCCGCTATTTTTATAACTCAATTTGCTCCTGCTTGGTTGTCAAGATCATTACGTTCCATTATTGATATTCTTGCAGGTATTCCTTCTGTTATCTTCGGTTTGTGGGGTGTGATAACCATTGTGCCTATGGTAGCCAGCCTGGCCGTAGCTTATGGAGCTACTAATACCACAGGGTATTCTATCCTGGCCGCAGGTCTGGTAGTTTCTTTCTCTGTATCACCCTATATTTTAAATATGCTTATGGAGCTTTTCGAGTCAGTAAGTACGGACCTCAAGGAGTCGGCCCTGGCTTTGGGTGCCAGTTATTGGCAGGTGATAAAAGATGTTCTTTTAAAAAAGCTCAGGCCAGGAATTATAGCAGCATTTACTCTGGGTGTTAGTAAAACATTTGGAGAAACCATAGCTGTACTCATGGTGGTGGGCAATATGGTGAAGGTTCCTGAGGGGCTGTTTTCTGCTGGCTACCCTTTACCCGCCTTATTGGCCAACAATTATGGGGAGATGATGACTATACCTCGATATGATGCCGCACTTATGCTGTCTGCATTAATTCTTTTTATGATAGTGCTGGTATTCAATCTATTAGCAAGAACACTGGTCAATCATTATTACACTAAATTATAATAATTATGAAATTGAATAAATACACGGAAGAAAAGCTGGCAAGGCTGGTGTTGGCTTTTTTTACCTTTCTCGTTGTAGTGGTTCTTGCTAGCATATTAGTAGGTATTTTCATGAAAGGCTTGCCGGCTCTAACCTGGGATATTATCAGCCAGGTCCCCAAAGGAGGTTACTACTTTGGGAAAGAAGGTGGTATTCTAAATGCTATCATTGGTTCTATCTATCTCGCTTTTGGTGCCTCATTAATCGCTATCGTTCTCAGTGTTCCGGTAGCATTATTCATGCATACTTATCTATTTTCATTCCCTGCATGGCAGAGAAGAATCAGGCTAAGTCTTGATGTGCTATGGGGCATTCCACCTATAGTTTACGGTGCTTTTGGGTTTAATCTAATGCTTATGTTCGGTTGGTCAAGTTCATTGTTGGCAGCTATCATCACAGTGGCATTTTTGATTTGCCCTGTTATGATCAGAACAATGGATGAAAGCTTGCAGCAGGTCTCACATTCATTATTTGAATCTGCTATTTCTCTGGGCTTTTTTAAAGGTGAAATAGGGTATAAATTTCTGTTGAGACAGTCTCTTCCAGGAGTGGCTACAGCCTTTTTGCTGGCGCTCGGAAAGGGAATAGGTGATACGGCATCAGTTTTATTTACAGCTGGCTATACTGATTACATTCCTGAAAGTCTTTCAGAACCTGCTGCTACACTACCATTGGCCATTTTCTTTCAGCTTAGCTCACCCATACCTGAGGTGAAAGCGAGAGCCTACGCCGCAGCGGTAGTGCTTACCATCATAATTTTGATAATAAGCCTCTCATCCCGATTAATTACTAGAAAACTATCAAAGAATATTATATAATGACACAAACTATAAATAACCATATAGCCACTGCTCCAGAGTTGGATTTGCATGCAACTGCCGCACATAGACACAAGACACTAATTAGAGTAAAAGACTTAAATCTTTGGCATGGATCGCAACAAACTTTAAAAAGCATTAATCTTGATATAGAAGATAAAGGTATAGCTGTTCTGCTGGGGCCTTCTGGTTGTGGAAAGACTACTTTACTAAAAACCTTCAACCGTTTGTCTGACCTTTACCCTGATGTGAGCCAGCGAGGACAGATTCTATTAGAGGGTAAGAATATCTTTGATAAAAATGTTGATGTTTATGATCTGCGTCAAAAAATGGGATTATTATCTCAAAAGCCACAGCCACTGCCTGGTACAATTAGTGAGAATATTAAATACGCCCTAAAGTTAAAAGGTATTAATGGTAAGTCCGAGTTAGAAGATAGAGTGGAGTTTTATTTGAAGAAAGTGAGCTTGTGGGAAGAGGTAAAGGATCGGCTCAAGAGCTCGGCAGGTCGACTTTCTATAGGGCAGCAGCAGCGTTTGTGTTTGGCCAGAGGTTTGGCGGTAGAGCCAAGAGTTATTCTTGCAGATGAGCCTACATCTGCCCTGGATCCTATTTCCAGCAGAAGGATTGAGGAACAGTTTAAAGAGCTGAGCGAGGAGTTCTCAATCATTTTAGTAACTCATATATTAAGGCAAGCTAAACGGTTAGCTGATTATGTGGTGTTTATGTATTTTGGAGAGGTGATAGAGCAGGGTACACCCAATTCGGTTTTTGAAAATCCTAAAACGGATACTTTGAAGGAATATTTATTATTAGGACATTAAGACTTGTATCCTTTCATTCATATATCTAAATTTATATTCTGTTATTTATTCTTCACATATCTAAGCCTTACATTAAGGCACCCTTTTAAGAAGGTGGTTCAGTAAAGCACTGACCTTGCACAAGTCACAGGTGTGCCCGCCTTCCAACATCCAAATTTTAATAATTTTAAAAAGTTGATAACAATATCAACTCATAACCCTGCGCGCATTATCTGGCGCGCGATAACAGAATTCAAATGAAGAATAATAAAGAAATAGTAATTGATTTTTACTCTAAAATAATAGGTAAGAGCAATAAAGAACTGGCAGATATACTGATAAAAGATGATTATATACAGCATAGCCCAACCATTGAAGACGGTAAGCAAGGCATTCTGAAAATGATAGATATGTTTGCTAGCCTGCCGAAATCACAAAATCCTGATAAGCCCTTTTATCGATTCATTAGTGATGGTGAGTTTGTGGTGGCTCATATAGGCATTTCCTTTATGGGGCAAAAGCGAGCAGTAGTGGACCTGTTTAGATTGGAAGATGGAAAACTAGCTGAACATTGGGATGCTTCTGAGATTATTCCATCAGGAATTGATAATATGGTAGAAGGTCCGGTTGAGATAAAAGAGCATGAATCCACCAATCGGAATAAAAAGTTGGTAGCAGATTTCATCAATAAAGTGCTAATTGGAGGTACAGATGAATGGGATAAGTATGTTCATACTAATCTCATTCAGCATATACCAGATGTTGAAGATGGAAACCTAGCCTGGAAAAGATTTGCTGCTTCTCAAAAGACTGAAAAATGCTATCGTGTATTAGCTGAGGGAAACTTTGTAGTGAGTCAGTGTAGCACTATTGGCAACAATGAATCTTGTGTAGCTTATAATATTTATCTTGTGGAAGATGGATTGATTGCTGAGCATTGGAGTGTGAAGCAGAAAATTCCTGAGGCTATGGCGCATGACAATGGAATGATTTAGAAATGCCTTAAAACAAAACAACCTGCCCGAGGGCAGGTCGTTTGTCAAACATTCTGTGCAATACAAGGAATTTTTACTATTAGCTGTAGGAGAAGGATTCGAACCTTCACGGAGCGGTTAGCGCTTTTTAGTGTTATTGGATACTCTAAAGAATTTATCCCGTGACCTCCACCCCCGAGACCGGAGGGCATGTCTGCCTGTTTCATCACCCTACAGTGTAGATCAATTCGTTAATTGATATTTCAAAGTTAATAAAAGGGTTTATTTATTCAAATTTTTGCAAGTAATTAGCTTGATTTATGTGATATTTTTAATATTAACTCTTTATTGTTGATTGAATTTTAAAATCGCTTATATCTTCGGCGAATTTATTGTGAAATTTACAATGAAGCATAGGATTAAAGTAGGAATGTGGTTTGTATGAATCTAGTGGATGTGTTTTGATGGAATGAATACCTTTCCTTGAAATTGATAACATAAAAAAAGGCAGCCCATTTGAGCTGCCTTTCTTGTTGCTGTAGAGGGAGGATTCGAACCTCCACGGAGCGGTTAGTACTTTTTAGTGTTATTGGATACTCTAAAGAATTTATCCCGTGACCTCCACCCCCGAGACCGGAGGGCATGTCTGCCTGTTTCATCACCCTACAGTGTAGATCAATTCGTTAATTGATATTTCAAAGTTAATAAAAGGGTTTATTTATTCAAATTTTCATAAGCATTTTTCTTTATTTATATTATATTTTTAATATAAATGTTATTTTATTGATAATATGAAAATATACCTTTGTTGAATTGCTGTTTCATTGACATAATTTCAACGCGCCCTCGCAACGACTATATGCTAGCTGTGTGGCATGCATTATTTGATAATGATCTTACCTGTTTTTAAAGATTGCTTGCCTATGTATACCTGGTATATGTATAGGCCTGATGGTAGGTTATCTCTATACAGTTTCACTTCAGATCCTCCTGTTATTCGCTTTATTGGTTTTCCTGATTGATCTGTTATGACTACAGAGATCTGTTGATCCTTTCGTAGCCCATTAACTTTTATAGTAGTAAAAGTTTCAAATGGGTTCGGGTTTACCAGAATTTGATAATTGCCATCGCTGGTGATTGATATAATGGATGAATAATGATGGCTTCCATCAAAATCCACTTGTTTAAGTCTGTAATAACTTAGGTTAGTGGTTGGTTTAGTATCGGTAAAATTATAATCCAATCTTTCCTGGCTGTCTCCAGCTCCTTGCACTTGTCCTATAGCATCAAAAGATGCTGCGTCTGAACTTCTCTCTATTACAAAATAGTCATTATTAAGTTCAGATGCAGTGGCCCAGGTTAAGTGAATAGCATGGCTATTGTCATCTTCTTCAGCAGTGAAGTTAATCAATTCTACAGGTAGCACCGGGTTTACGGTCACGGTGGCTGTGTTGAGCTGTTCAATGGTGCAAGTGATGGGAGATGTTTTGGTGGCCAGCACATTAAATGTGGTCGTGGATCCGATGGTGCCAGTAGGAAGAAGAATGGTGCCACCCGTACCAGCTACGGAGCTTCCTATCGCCGAGTCGTCGGCATCATCTCTCAATAGATAATCTACGCCCACCTCTGAGTTTGCCACTTCAATGTCAGTAGATTCACCCGAATCTATGGTGGAAGCTGTGCTGGTAACGGTCCTGTCATCAGCAGGGTTACTGTATACCGTAATGGCGGCAGAATTACTGTTAAGGCCAATGCAGGAGAGGTCAGGTATTTTCAGTGCTTCTATTTGTAATGTTTCTGTGGAAGAGAGTTCAAAAGAGTCAAAAATAATAGCACCGCCAGTGCCGAGCAGGGCTGTACTTCTATCTACGGTGTTGGCATTGTCTCGTAAAGTATAAATTACTCCCGCCTCGGAGTTGGAAATTTCTACCTGTGCAGTGGTATTTTCGCATACTTCTGTACTTAGCACATTTACTGTGCGATCCGTTAATGGTGCGTTGCAAGACACGGTTGTGCCGGCAGATTCCGGGCTTTCTGCCTTGCCAGCTTCGGTAGCGGTTGCAGTGATAACACCTCCGGCATATAAATCATTATTAGCAGAACTTAGACCACCCACGGTCCAGCTTCCAGATGAGGTGGTTGTGGATCCTAGTTCGCCGCCGTCAATGTAAACATCTATGTCGGTACCATCTGCAGAGGGAGAGGTTCCAGATACTGATGTTCCTCCTTCAGTGTAACTGCCCGAGATGGAAGGTGTAGCGCTTACCTCCAGAACCGTGAAAGCAGATGATGCCGCACTAACTAATTCACCAGCCGCTGTGGCTGTGGCAGTTACTACCTGACCTGTACTCAAAGAAAGGCCTGTAAGCGACCAATTGCCATTGGCATCTACAGTGGTGGTGCCTACGGAAACTCCGCCTACTAACACGTCGATTACAGTTCCAGCAGCCTCCGTACTTGTTCCTGATACGCTGGTAGCGCCATTGGACAGCGGGCCGTTAATGATAGGTGCTGTAGATTGCTCTGTTACGGTTCTGCTAACGGCTGCTGATAAACACTGGCCAGATTGTAGTGCTTTCACTTGCAATACTTGACCTAAACTCAAGCTTAAGCCAGAAAAGCTCCAGGCTCCGGAGCCATCGGCAGTGGTAGTACTAGTGTAATCACCATCAATAAAAAGAAATATTTTGAACCCACTGGTGGAGGTTCCGCTAATGGAAGTGGTAGATGTGGTTACCGATGCCGTGCTTACGGTAGGTGTGGTGCTGGCAGAGCTACCACCACCCGTGCAAAATGAAGCTGAAGGTACTGATTCACAGTTTCCTGGCTCCTGCACCGTAGCCCAGTAACTACCGTTGGGTTGACAGTTGGTACCTGAATTACAGCCTGAATTGGATCCATTACAAGCGATGACAAAAGATGTTCCAGGTGTGGTAACAGTGAAAGTGCCAACCGGGCTGGGGAAAGAGGCATCATTTGGGTTGTATGACCTCAATACTGTGCCCACTGGCAGTGTACTGACAGTACTTATTTCTATACCTTTTCTACCGCCACAGGTAATGGTGGGGGCGGTGCTACAAGAGGCGCCTACACTCACTTCTTCCGAACTTAAAGATACAGATTCACCACTTGCAGTAGCAGTGGCGGTAAGGGCGTCATTTTCAGCTAATGCACTTAAACCAGACAATGTCCAGCTACCGCCTGTGACAGTAGTGGTACCTACTGAAATGCCATTTACAAAAAGTTCAATAACGGTGCCGTCAGCTTCGCTTGATGTTCCAGAAACACTAGTGGCTCCAATTGATACCGGGCTGGTAATGGCAGGGGCCACACTGCGGCTGGGAGGAAAGCCTGAATTAATATCGTCAGGTGCAGTAGCCACTTGATTATCTATAACAATGCCCCATATTTTATCAATATTATGACCATAGGCATCGTCATCTATACCTCCAATGTCGGAAATGCCGCCTCCGATAGCACTTTGTGTATTAATTACAGTATTGGCTACCAGGCGCATAGGGGTGGAGGTGGTTATGGATGGGAAAAAGGTGGTAATGGTGGAAAATGGTATGTAAAAATCATAGAAATAGTCTGGATCGGAACATGATGTAGATTGAGCAATGGACTTTTGAGCATAGTCATCATAAGCCAATGTGGTCATTAAAGTAGGCGATGTGGTGCCATCTACATCATAGAGCCTTACACCAAAATTAGTGACTAATTCTATTTCAATTTCAAAGCCTGGGTTGCCACTCACGTGGTTGGGGTCACTGCCACTTCCGAATAAGTTGTCTGTATCTATTAAAACGCTATATCCCTTTGAATTAGGAGCATATCCTCCTAACCTGAAGCGGAAAAGCCAGTTGTTAGAGGCATCAAGATATGACGCAGCCACGTAGCGTGTGGCGTCATCGGCAAAATCTGTAAATCCGCAGGCAGGACCAGAGGCTACGTCGCTGATAGGTTCTATTTCAGGCACAGTAATGGTTTGATATGGAATTTCGCTCTCAGCATTGTCATTGCTCACAAAACCGGAATTGTCTGAGGAGACATAACCATCGCCATTCGGATCTAGCACAGGAGCGCCGCCCACCGCCGGATCTATGATCAATCCTGGGGTCTGTGCATGGATGTGATAAGGTGCTATAATTAAAGTGAAGGCAATCATAATTGATTGTATGAGCACTCCTTTAAGTGTCAATGAAGTTTTAGACGAGAAGGTTTTATGGAGTAGTGGCATTTTCGTAATCTAAATGTTCGGTTAAAAAAGTTAGTTTTAACTGTTTTAAGAGGAGTTAGATAGTCAACACTATTCCCAAGTTCCGGCCTCAATTATTACAGTTACATTACAAAAGCTAAGCATTTGCCGGTTGCTTTTTTTTATGAAAATATTGCAAACCTTACGTTGCTGAATTGTTTGTGGAATAATAATATTTCTGAGTTTAAGAAGTCAGTAATTAACTATTGCGAAATAGTACCTGAGTGTGTTATTCTGCTATTAAAATCTGTTTTATAGAGGGGTATTAATTGAGATAAGATATAACTTGAGTAAGAGTGGTTCCTTCTTGAGAAGGAAAGGAGAGTGAATGATGACCTAAAATTATTAATGTAATATTTGAGGTAAATGCATGGGTATAAAGCTTAATTAAGTCATTAAATTTTAATGAATAATCAATAGTTACTTCCATGTATAAAATTGTTTCGAAGTTGGTGAAGGTGTTTGCTACAGTAACCCAGTATCTGTTTGATACGTTTTGAAGACTTAGTATAAAAATCTATCAAGTGTTAGGTAATTCAATGAGCAATAACTACTTATTTACATCAGAGAGGCTGGGATTTCGTAATTGGAATAGTAGAGATTTGGAGGGCTTTGCGCAAATGATAGCGGATCCTGAGGTGATGAGGTTTTTCCCACAAACCCAAACAAGGGATGATGCCTTAGCTTTCATAGAACGTCAGCAGGCACATTTTGAAAGCTTCGGATTTAACTATTTTGCGGTTGAAACCTTAAACGATCAAAATTTCATCGGATTTATTGGTCTGAGTTGGCAAGATTACCCGTCGCCTTTTAATCCTGCCGTGGATATTGGCTGGAGGCTAAAAAAGTCTGCTTGGGGAAAGGGCTATGCTACCGAGGGAGCAAAGCGCTGCATGCAATTTGCCTTTCAAGAGCTCAAGTTGAAGAAAGTAATAGCGGTTTGCCCCGTGGTGAACAAGCCTTCGGAGGCTGTGATGAAAAGGATAGGAATGATAAAACAAGGTGATTTCAAACATCCAAAGCTTAGCGACTGCACCAGATTGGAAGAATGTGTTTGGTACGCCATCTAAAATCGTTACCTATAGTGATCCACATCAATATTAATCCACCAGATGTTATTTGTTTGATTATCAAAGCTGTTAATCTTTTGCATCAGTGTCTGGTAATCTTTTTTGTTCTCAGAACTCCATGGTTCCAGCATCCTGTTGCTAGCGTAGGTTAATATTCCGGATGAGAGGCAAGGTGCATATTCACTACTGCTAGTATTTATTTTGTCTCCTAAATTAATAGGAGCCTGCCATTGACCATTCTCATAAAACGATATATATAAATCAGTGCTGCCAAAGCCACCCGGTCGGTTAGAACTGAAAATAAGATAATCTTCATCAGGGGAGATGTAAACATCAAATTCACCGTGCGATGTATTTATGACTGAATCTAAAGGTTCTACAAGGTATTGGTCATCTGTCCACTTGGCCTTATAAATATCCATGGAATTTGAAGATTCATTCTTAGTGTGAAAGAATATCGTGCCTCGGTTCGAGACAGAGGTATGGAATTCATTATCAGCTGTGTTAAGAGAATGGTGTAAAGCCTTAGCTGTTCCAAATGTATGCCCTGAAACTTCAACATACCATAAGTTGGTATCGTCTCTAGTCGTATCTTTTTCATCTATAGGTCTTCTGGATGTAAAGTATATCTTTTTTCCATCTGGTGAAAATATAGGATCTACGCCACCATATTCTCCTGAGAACGGGGTGATCTCAGGGGTAGTCCATTCGCCATTTTTAAGTTTTACGTACATCAAAGTGCCTCCTGAGTAGAGCCATTGTACAGTATATATGAATAATGTGCCGTCAGGCGAAAAGGTCCCTTTGGTTTCCCATGTGTTCTTGCAGATTAACTCAGGAAATAATATTTGAGAAGCCTCTTTTTTGTCTTTCAGACCGAAGAATGGGGAAGGGGGTATGGCTTGAGCAGAACAAGTGAACTTATGAAATAAAATTATTAAAAGGATGAGTATAGTTTTATTGAATTGAATCATTTCATTTTATGAGGCATAATAATCATTAAAAATTACAAACGCATTATACCTTCATTTTTTTAAGTAGGAACGGTCTGAAAATGAGATTATTTTAGGTATGGAATGAGCGAACGATGGGAGTCGATTATGTTAGTGAAAAAGGCGCACACTGATTGCCATCTGCTCATAACAAGTCTCATCTAGATAATTCTTTAACACAAAGCTGAATAATATGGACCTAAAAATGAAGAAGTTAATATATGTGGTTGTGATGTTATCATTGTTTATTGTATATAATGCTCAAGCTCAAACGGGAAATGTTGGTATAGGCACCACCACGCCTACTGAAAAATTAGAAGTGAATGGAAATATAAAAGATGCTGCTTTTTCAACTACATGGACTTCGGGAGCTACCTACTCTGCTAATTATGTGGTTTTATATAATGGCTCTTTATACAAGCACTTAACCACTACCAACACTGCTGTCACACCGGACGAAGATGCCACGAACTGGAGGACTGTAAGTACGCTAGTTACTTCGCCAGTAGAAACGCTCACCATCACGGCAACAGGCACAGCTCCAAACAAGGCAACCACAACCATAAACGACTATATCTATGCTACCGATGATGGTGGATGGGTAACGGTGAACTTTGAGTATTCACATACTAACATCACCGGAGCTACAGCCGGGTCTGGATCCTATATATTCAAACTGCCTGAAGGTTATTCTTTTGATACCTCGGTTCATCCAGTAAATACACAAGCAAGTAATGTAAGTGGCACTACTGAGGTTCATAAGCTCATTCATCTCTCAGGTTTACTGTAAGGGGATGCTGCCTATAGCTATAGAAATTATATAGCCCCTTATGATGCAACACATTTCAGAATAGTTAATATGGATGTAAGCGCTTTCTTTTTCGTAAGTAGTGGGAGTTTCGTAATAAGTGCACATAATGTGATCACCTATAAAGGCTCCTTTAGATTTAAGAAACTATAATTTTATGGTGGCTATGAGTAAATATTTTTCATTAATGCTAATTGCCTTTTATAGTGTTCAGGCCAAGGCCCAAATCTTCATTGACGATGGTACGAGTGGTAGCCTTTATATTGTAGGAACAGCTTCAGGAACACTAGCTTCGGTAGAAACAGTGCCTGCAAATGTTGCAGTTTATGTTGATAGCACTATCACAATTGAAGGAACATATGTGAATACTGCGGCAGAAGTGCAGCTTACAGGAAGCATGTATAATTCAGGAACCTTCACCACCACCGGAGATGAAGTCTTTGTAGGTTCTAATACGCAAATTATATCAGGATCTTTTACAGGAGTTAATGATTTTTACAATGTTATCGTGAAGAAAGATGTTGGTGCGGTATTAAAGTTGGGAAGTGTCGTGGAAGTAGATGCATCTGGAGTTGTCAGCCTTGATCAGGGCGTTCTGCAAGCTGTTTCTTCCAATTATATTTATGTAAAGAATAATGATCCTGCAGCAATTCTTAATTCGGGCAATAATGGAGATGTGGACAAGTTGATAGAAGGTGAGGTGCGCCGAAGTGTCGCTCAGGGTTTTTCCTATGATTTTCCGGTGGGAGGGACACATGTGGATGCAGGTGGAGGGGACGGGCTTCAGTTTGCTTCCATTAAATCAAACATTGGCAGCGGGGTGATTTCGGCAATTTTTCATGATAGTACAGGTGTAGGCGCTTTGGATAATATAGTGATCTGCGGTACAGGAGATTTTCAGGATGTACAATATAGGGTTGGTAATGGTTCTTGGGAAATAACCAACCCGGGAGGGGGTATCACCAACTATAATATTACCTTAAATCCTGCAGATTATACCGATAATGCTTATACCTCCTATACCATTCTAAAAGATGGTGCTGCTACCGGGAGAGATAAGTGTGACGGAGTAGCTAAAAGTTTGCCCGTTGAACATGATAGTTTAACCTCATTCTCTTTATTTGAAGTTGCTGCATCTACTGTTACTGTGTTGCCAGTAGAACTGGTAAATTTTAAAGCTTCCTTGACTGATCAGTTGAGCGTGTTATTAGAGTGGCAAACTGCTTCGGAAATCAATAATGACTACTTTGCTGTAGAGCGTTCAGGAAATGGAATGAATTGGGTGACCCTAGGAAAGGTGAAAGGAGCTGGTAATTCTTCCGAAGTATTAAGATATACTTTTAAGGATCAAAACCCTATTGGCAAAGCATACTATCGTCTAAAACAAACAGATATGGATGGTCAATTTAACTACTCGTCCATAAGACATGTAAGTATTCCTTATCTGGAAATCAATCAACTGAATATTTATCCTAATCCAGTCTTTAATCAGATTACTGTTGAAGGCGCCATATCAGGTGGCGAATATTTTAAAATATTTAATGTCTTGGGAGATGATGTGACTCATTTAACCAAAGCAAATTTAAATAATGATGCTCAGCTAATAATAGATGTATCTAATTTAAATTCAGGATTTTACGTAATAAAGTTGGGAGATTTGGTGAGAAGGGTATGTAAAGAGTAATTCTCGCACTTTCATATTGTTGCAGGATTCTCAATTCAATGTTATTGGTATTATGTCATTGTTGGTGTTACCACCTATATTCTACCGGATTTGCCAGTAACACATATTAATTATTCAATCAAGTATCATTTTTTTATGTGAGCTTGTTCAGGTAGCAGTGTATCATTTTTTCTGTTTAGAAACCTAATATCATTCATATTGTATTCCTCTCCATCAGAGCCTATTTTTTTTAAATAATAATATCTAAGGAGTTGGGAGCATGATGTCGCATTGTCATAACCCGTCATGATATATTTTAAGATTTCAAAAGGTTTCATAGATGTTTTGTTATATCTAAATCCATAGCCATTATATTCTATTTCATTGTTATAATTGGTGGTTTTGGTTATAAGCAGGCCCGCAATAATATCTTTTCCATTTTTGTCGTAAAATAGAGTATCAATAAGACATGATTGGTAGTTACTTGTAGATATGTCTATTGCCCAGTGTCTGTCTATATTATCATTATAGAAATTGCCGTTGAAATATCGCCGAGTGTATTCTGAAGGGATGGCAATTGTCTTAAGTTCAACTAGGCTGTCAACCTTCTTCTGCAACATGTCTATATCTTGCTTATAGTTAGGTGTCACATTTAGCTCATAGCGAAACTCATTTGGGGTTGTTGTTATGGAGAGTCTTACTGTAAGTTCCCTATGAAGATTAATTATAGTGGTGAGTGCTAATGGGCTGCTAATTAACAGTAAAATCCAAATGATGATACTTTTAGCGTATCTTTTGAAAGAAAAGGAGAGCAGGCTCAAAGAAAGAATAAAAACTATTAACGAACCTAATGTTATTGTGTCTAATATATTTCTCAGGGCTGAGCCACCATGATCGTTTAAGATGTGTCCAATACAAATTGCAAGTGTTAGTGTAACGACCACGAAAATTATTTTTGTTCCATTCTTCATTGCATTAGTTTTTATATCCGGATATGGATTTTGGTAATTCCTCGCCATTGTTGGTGATAACACCAACAGAGGCTAAGTATTGTAGTTTTACGCTATTGTAGTTGATGACACCAACAGAGGCTAAGAGGCAAGAGATATTTATAAACTGCTTGTGCTATCACCAACAATTTAAGGCAGAAAGACCTCCTTCAAGGAAGTCTTTCTTAATATTATTTTTAGTCATTATCCGGATAACTCTGCAGGTCGCGGGTATTTTTCTGTACGGCAATGGCAGAGAACATACTTAGCAGAAAGCTCATGCCGTAGAAGCCTTTTTCGCTTAGGGTTAAGTCGGCATTCCATAGACCTACTATAAGCAGGGTTACCGATAATAAGGCGGAGAACCAGCTGATGCCGTAATAGATATCCGTCACAGGAATACCTTCTAGTCTATCGCGGACACTTTTCTGTACTGATACCACTGAAAATAAGCCAAACATTATTATTGAAAAGTAATATCCTTTCTCGTTCAATAGCATTTCAGCATTATAAAGACCAATAAAATAGGCCGTCATTCCGACAATGAGGGTACACCAGGATACTGCCACGAAAGCATTTGATGGTTTGCTTACATTTAGCTTCTTTCCTTTGAAATCTCTTTTTGTAGAAGAGCTATCTTCTGTCGGAGTTGTGAATGTGCTTTGATTCATAACTTTTATCATTTGATTATGAAGCAAATATGGAAGGCTCCGAGATGAGAAACATTTACATATGTAAAGAAAACACTTTAGGCTCTTTTTGCTCTAATCCTACTGAGCTGCGTGGGTGTTACACCTAAATAAGAGGCTACATGATACTGGGCAATCTGATTTTCCAGTTGTGGATATTCCTCTTTAAATATCTTATATCTTTCAGAGGCGTCATTCATTACCAGCGTCATTTCTCTTCTTTCTTTTTTCACAAAGAAGTCTTCAGCAATGATCCTGTTCAGTCTCTCTACAAGTGGAAACTCCTCGTACAGGTCCAGAATGTCTTGAAAATTAGCCTGGAGTAAAGTGCATTCGGTGAGGCATTGGATGTTGATCATATTTTTGTTGCCCGTGATCAGAGACGAGTATCCTCCTACTATGGCGGGGTTAACAAAAAACAACTTATTGAACTCTTCTCCTTTTGGGTTTCTATAGTATGCACGCATAATCCCTTCCTGAATAAAGCAGAGCTTTTTACAATATTCGCCTTCTCTGGCAAAATGAAACTGCTTTTCCATGCTCACCGGAGTAAAGAGATCTAATAAAGCCTGCATAGCATCGGCGGGAAGTTTTACGAAGTCGTGGAGGTAAGTTTCGAAATTTTGCATCAGTGTGATTAAAACAGAGTAAGCCTAAATCTAATTAATTCATTTTAAATGGGTTAAAGGATTGTTGTTCTGTTGGTGAAGACTTACGGGGCTTGAGAAAATCTTTAAGAATAGCTGAAAGATTTATGTTATTTTTAACATCATGTCATATTCTTTAAAGCAACAGGCCTTCACATTAAAAAAAGACCTTAATATAGCTTTTGTATGCATAGTATTAAACTTTATCCTGAACGTAATGATGGAGTTTGTATATATTGCATCGGATGAGCTATATTTTGGATTTGATGCATGGGAGTTTCTCACCCCTATTTTATTGCAGGCCGTATTACTTTTATTTTCTATTGCAACAGTGATTTGGTTTCCTCTTCAGAAGTTTAGGATCTTTGTTTTTCCAGTGGTAGTTTTTCTTATTCTGAATATTATATTTTTTTATAATTTGGAATATGACCATGGATATTTCTTTCGAATTACTAATTCTTCAATTGCTTTCAAGGTGATTGTTATGCTATATCCACTTCCTATTAATATATTTTCTTTTAAGTCTGTGATAGGTAGTTTTGAACACGGGTTTTTCTGGCCAGCAGATACTCCATATTTTTATTATCTCTACATTGTTATGCCTGTTGTTTATTTTACTATTGTCAGTTGGCTGGCTGTAAAGTTGGAGCGATTAATATAGGTGGGGTTTAAGATCGGATGAGGCCTTAGTTTTGACAGATTTCATCTGCAGCACAGCATCCTTTTTCTCAGAATCAATTATGTTTTCCGAAATAACGAAACAGCATTTCAGTCAACCCGTATGTTTTTATTTAACCCAATCATAAACCATGTCATACTGCACTGCGATCCAGACCATGCCTGAGCCGAGAAAGTCTCTACATAAAAAATATCATGATCACCACTACGGTTTTCCTATTCATGATGATAACGAACTGCTAGGCAGGCTAATCATGGAAATTAATCAGGCTGGATTGAGCTGGGAAACAATTCTGAAGAAGGAAGAATCTTTCAGAAAGGCCTATGATGATTTTAATATTCAAAAGATCGCTGCATATACAGAGCAGGACCGGGAAAGGCTGTTGCAAGATGCTGGTATTATACGTAATAAACTAAAGGTGAATGCAGCTATTGAAAATGCCAAAAAGATAATTGAGCTACAAAAGGAACATGGTTCTTTCGAAAAGTGGCTCGAGCACCATCACCCCAAAACCAAGCCAGAATGGGTAAAGCTTTTTAAGAAGACTTTTAAGTTTACCGGAGGTGAAATAGTAGGTGAATTTTTAATGAGTATTGGCTACTTGCCGGGTGCACATGATGAAGATTGTGTAGTTCACCAGAAGATCATAGCCACTGGGCCTAAATGACTTCAGAAATAAAAATCAAAAATTTTCAATTTGCTTAAAATATAATTTGCAAGCTTACGTCTATAGACGCAATGAAGCGAATTTTTAAAATTATAAAGCGTGCGATGATTGTAATTATTGGTGTGGCAGTGGCCTTAGTCATAACTACTTATTTCTATATGCGTCAGGATAAGTTTGGGCAGAAGCCAGAAGGGGAGAGATTAGATGCTATGAAAAAGTCTGGCCATTTTAAGGATGGTAAGTTTGAAAATTTCCATTTCACTCCTACTCTTACAGAGGGGTACAGTATGCTAGGAATAGCCTATGACAGGTTTTTTAAGAAGCATCCAAGATTAAATCCAAAAGATGTTATTCCATCAGAAACTACTGATATTCAGAACTTGTCTCCAGATCAGAATGTGTTGATTTGGTTTGGGCACTCATCATATTTCATTCAGAATGAGGGTAAGCGAATTTTGGTAGATCCTGTGTTCAGTGGCAATGCATCGCCAGTGCCAGGTTCTGTTACGGCTTTCCCGGGAGCGAATAACTATGGAGTGAGTGAACTGCCTGAAATAGATTATCTATTCATTAGCCATGATCACTATGATCACCTGGATTACGAAACCATAGTGGCTCTTAAAAACAAAGTGGGTAAGGTGCTTTGTGGATTGGGTGTAGGCTCTCATTTTGAGAAGTGGGGTTATTCTGCTGATCAAATCATAGAAGGCGATTGGTACGATGAAGTAAGTCTGGCGCCAGGTTTAAAAGCTCATTTTACGCCAACAAGGCACTTTTCAGGTAGAGGGTTTGTAAGAAATAATACGCTTTGGACCTCCTATGTGCTGGAGTTTAGCAATAGAAAGATATATATAGGTGGTGACAGCGGATATGATACTCATTTCGCAGATATAGGGAAGAAGTTCGGGCCGATAGATTTTGCTATTCTGGAAAATGGCCAATACAATAAAGCCTGGGAGGCTATTCACATGCTACCTGAGCAAACATTAATGGCAGCTAATGATCTGGGTGCTAAGAGAGTTTTCCCTGTGCATTCATCTAAGTTTGTGCTTGCACTTCACCCATGGGATGAGCCACTTTCTGAAGTTTCCAGGTTAAACGAAAGTTATAACTTTCCCCTTGTAACGCCGAAGATCGGGCAGGTAGTAAGGTTAGATGATCCTGACCAGAAATTTGAAAAGTGGTGGGAGGCAGTGAAATAATCTACTCAGTAACGTACTGAGCACTTCTCTCCAGAGTAAGCTGAAAGTCTGTTAATGTTTTAAGTTGTTTACTGGTAGCTACACTAGCTGCACTATGAACCAGATTAAATAGATTGATAAAGGCCTGGAAATGTTCATGAGAAAAAGCATATGACCTGTTTAGATAGGTGTCTGAATGAATGTAATTCTCCAAATATTCCTGGTCTTTAGCTACATCTATATACTGGCTTATCTCTTTGAGGCTGTCGTCGGAAATATAAAGCTTAAACTCTTTCTCAATACCAGCTATGTCTGTGGCCACTATTTTTATTTCATCTTCAGTCCAATTCATTTTAGAGTATAACCTTTGGTTGAGGCTACCAATCCTATAAGCATAGCCCTCTAGTTCATTCATGTTAGTAACATAACCAGTGTATTTTCTGTAGGCAGATATTAGAGATCCCTCTTTTTCTTTGATTTTGGCCATCAGTAAGTGATATCCAAATACTTTTTGATCTTGCTTTAGAAGCTGTTGCTCCTGTTCCTGAACTTCTTTTTCCAGGCGTTGAATCAGTGGTTTGGCCTGCTTTCGCTTGTATTGAACACCATCAAATTCAAAGTGCTTGGCTGAAATGTTTTTGTCATTGATCAGGTTTAAAGTTTCCAAATCAGTTTTATTAGCAATTAGGCTTTTTATGAGATCAATATTTTCCTGGGCATAGGCCTCATCAAAGGTAGAATAAGCCACTGGTAAGGCATTAGTGTCAGCAGGGTTGAATTTGCTGAACATCCTTCCGTCGTAGTAGCCGTTGTATTCATCCGCTAAAGTATAAATGTCTGCTTCAGAAGTCATATAGGCTTTATATTCTTCAGTAGTGATCTCCTCAAAATCAGTATTATTAAAGCCGATCTCATAAAGCTTTTTGGTAACGGTTTCCTGAAGACTTGCTGGCTCACGAAACAATTGCCAGGCACTTTCTTCCGCAGTTTCAGTTTGGATGTTAACTCTCGCAATGCTTGCTTCTCTTTCTTCTAAAGTGGGGTGCGATGCCCATTGATCTTTGTAATTTACCCTGGTTTTTACAATATGATCTTTAATGTCTTCATCGGATAATGTGAGCTGATGATTGTGATATGGTATATTATTCTTTTCGGCGAGGAATGCCAGGCTGTCAATATGGTTGTGATAAAGGTTTTTGGTGGCTAAATTATGATTGGCCAATTTGTCCAGGTGGCCAGTGGTTAAGCCGTAAGCTATTCCTCCAAATTCTATTTTTCTTAGGGCATTTTTGAAAGGTTCATTGCCGCTTACACTTATTGCTACCAGATCAGCATGATACTCCATTTCTCGCGAAAGCTTCATGTAGTTAATATTGATCAGGTTATGAGCTACTTTAAGTAAGTCTCTCACTCTTTCTACCATCCAGAAGGTGAGGCCAGCAAAAATACCAAAGAGCCCGCCGGCGGAGGCCCATTGTGCGAGCCAGTTATCCCAGCTATCATGGGTGTATACCAGGTTATAGATTGCTCTGTTTACCGTGTAAATGTAACTCCCAAGCTTCATGCTGCGCTGTGAGAAATGGCCAAATTCATGTGCGATAACACCCTTTAATTCACTGATGGTTAAGGTATTAATAAGTCCTAAGCCTATTTCCAGATTTTTACGGACTGGAAAGAACAAACTCCAAAAACTAGAGTTGTAAAATACTTTAGCATTAACATCTGGAGATATAAAGATTTTCTTAGGAAACTTAGTTTTTGTATCAAGGCTAAGCTGTTTTATAAAGCTGAAAAGCTCAGGGTGCTCAGACTCATGTATTTGCATTCGGTAAGGATTTTCATCTTTGCTTCTTGCGAAAATAAATTTGACCAGGAATATGAAAAACATCAAACCTAAAGCCATTATGCCTATTCCGGCCACCACCGTGAACCACATGATTCTTACTGACATCATCCCCAGCCCTGCGTATACTGAACCTACTAGAATGCCAGCACCTAATGCTACCAAGAGTAGGTAAAATAGGAAGAACATAATGATAGATAAAACCACTGATACAGCTATTTTCTTGAAAGAAGCGCTGGGTTTTAAAAAATCAGTATTCTCTAATTTAGGAGATAGAGGATAATGGATAAACTTCATGGTAGAAAAAGCGGTCTTTTTTATAAGATAAAAAAATCTTCGAAATATGCTTATTCTAACATTTAAATGAAAATTATATATTAAATTTTATGTAAGTGGTAATAAATTTAATAAAATGATACTGAATAGTCGAAATTGATTTTATCATCGGCTTTTAGCGTCATTATGCCTTTTTTCTCTGAAAGATCGCCATTGAAATTATGAACATCGGCTATGCCCAACCATGGTTCCATGCATAAGAAGGGTGCTCCTGGCTTGGTCCAAATACCAAAAAATGGGAAGCCTTTAAAATTCATTGTAAGGACTTTTTCTTCATTTCTAACCAGGGTAATTTCATCTGATTCCAGGTTTTCAAAAACTAAAGCATCTTCTGCAAATAGTTGATGGTTGAGTGCTAAGATCCTCTCATTATTTAGAGTATAAGCCTTTTGTGTATCTAATAAGCCAGCTTGTAGATAAGTTCTTTGTAAGTGTGGTTCTGGCTTTTCAAATAGTAGCTCATACTCGCTAAACTCTCCTTCTATATTATATGCAGGGTGAGCGCCAATGGAGTAAAGCATGTCGGTGGTGCCGCCGTTTTTTATCTCATAAGTATGAATAATGGTTTCAGCAGCTAGTTCATAGCCTAGTATAAGTTCGAAATCGAAAGGATAATTCTCCTTGCTTTCCTGAGATGACTTAAGGCTAAATTGTATTTTATTTTCACTTTGCTCAATGAGTTCAAAGTCCATGTCTCTGGCAAAACCATGCTGACCCATTGCGAAACTCTTACCGTTATATGTATAGCTGTTATTGTTTAGCTTACCTACAAAGGGGAACAGAACGGGTGCGTGTCTACCCCAGAATTCTGGATTTCCCTCCCAGAGCATTTCTTTACCAGTGATTTTATTAAAGATCGATGTAAGTTCCGCTCCTTGTGATTTGGCGGAAACTTTTAGGTATTGATTTTCTATGGTATAGGTCATGTTTTTCAAGTTGAGGCAACGGCCTGTTATTGATTATAAGTTTAACTCGGGCTTGTAAAATAAGTTTGATAAAGATAACTTTTTTAATCTCTATAGGTTATTTAAATCGTGCACGATTAATTCACTAAAGATTTAAAATATGTTACCAAAAAATACAGAGACTTCTACCTTGCAAAAAGTACTTCGGATCATCCTGGGGTTGTTTATGATACTGGCGGCCATAGGGCACATGACTTTTCAGAGGGAAGAGTTTCAGGCTCAGGTGCCGCAATGGGTGCCGTTAAGTAAGGATCTTGTGGTAATTCTGTCTGGAGTAGCCGAATTAATGCTTGGTGTAGCCATGGTGTTCATCACTCGTTATAAAGTGTGGGCCGGTTTGGCTCTGGCTATATTCTATGTGCTAATTTTTCCAGGAAATATTGCTCAGTATACAAATGGGATTGATGCCTTTGGTTTAGATACCGATAAGAAGAGATTAATCCGATTGTTCTTTCAGCCTGTGCTTATTTTATGGGCACTGTGGTCTGCGGGCGTTCTAAAGGTTTGGTTCTCAAAAAAGTAAGGTTCAAATGATGTCAAAGAGTAAAACTGAAAGTCAGCCACAATTATGGTTGGAAAATCAAATTTGCTTTCCTCTATATGCTACCTCAAGAATGGTGACAAAGCTATATGCTCCGCTACTCAAGGAGCTTGATCTTACTTATCCGCAGTATCTGGTTTTATTGGTATTATGGAGAGAAGATATGAAAACTGTGAATCAGATCAGCGATTTGCTGCTTTTGGAATCTAATACGCTCACGCCTTTACTAAAAAGGATGGAGCAGAAAGGAATAGTTAAAAGGAATAGATCTAATGCCGATGAAAGACAAGTTATAATCTCTCTTACTGCTAAAGGAGTAAAACTTCAGGATAAAGCTGCTTGTATACCTGAAGCCATATTTTCTCAGCTGCAGTCAGATGATGTGAATGCTGAAGAAGCTTTGATCTTTAAAAAAGTGCTTGATAAGTTATTGCAGAAGTTTCAGCAATTAGCTGATGAGGCCTAGTCTCTTAAACACAAACCACTCTCCACCAGTAAGCATAGTCCAGATAGTAACTTCGAACATATTATTCATAGCTAGTTCGTAAAAGATGATGCCTAAGCCTAGTAGTAAATGAAACCAGATAATTTCGGACTTGATCATAATTAAATAGTTTAAAAAGTCGTTACAGTCTTATAAATGCAAATTTGCGAAAAGAGGTTCAAACAAAATAAAATAAAATTTGTTTTCCGATCAATTAATTTTTTTTGAAATACTATTTGATCTACGAATTCTCTTGTACCAATAGATTCCAAAAATTAATCTTTTGTAACTGATTCACTTAAAATATCTAGCTGGCTTTTACGTCTTCAAAGTAAGAGATAAGCGTAGTGAAGATTAAAGTTATTATCACCGGGAGTACTGGTATGGTGGGAGGGGGAGTGCTCCACTATTGTCTGCAAGATCCTAATGTAGAGGAGATTTTAGTCATTAATAGAAGTTCTTGTGGTGTGGAGTCTTCCAAATTAAAAGAAATAATTCATAAAGATTTTAATGATTTAAGGCCTATTGAAAATTCATTAGTAGGTTATGATGCATGCTTTTTCTGTTTAGGAATATCTTCTGTGGGTTTATCGAAAGAAGATTATTTCAGAATTACTTATACACTTACCATGCATATGGCGGAATTAGTGAGCAGGCTAAATTCCGATATGACCTTTTGCTATTATTCGGGAGCTGGCACTGATAGTACTGAGAAAACAAGTAAGATGCACTGGGCAAAAGTAAAAGGGAAAACTGAGAATGACCTGTTGGAACTGCCCTTTAAAAGGGTATTTGCATTAAGGCCTGGTTTTATCTTGCCGATTAAAGGTCAGCCAAATGTTCACACTTATTATAAGTACATTTCATGGATGTTTCCTATGGGTAGGTTAATCTATGCCAAGGGCTTTTGTAAACTAGACGAGCTAGCCAGAGCTATGATCAGGCTGGTGAAAGTTGGGTATGAAAAAAAGGTATTAGAGGGAGATGATATTATTATGCTAGGCAAGTAGTCCGCAGCTCAGTGGAGCCGCGGACTATGATAATCTTATATTTTTTCTATTCGCTCACTAAGCACTTGGCAGAATGCTTAACAGGGAAGTTACATGAGTTGGCAATGAAACAGAGTTTATTGGCCTGTTCGTGAAGTTTATTGGCTGTGTTAATCATAGATGAATCTGAAATTGTTACCACAGGCTTTAGCGTAACCTCACTGAAGTGTCCGCCACCGTCAGCAGTCTCTTGCATAACGCCTTCAGCCTCATCTTCGTAGCTTTCTACAATAATTCCAGCTTCTGAACACAAGTGCAGATACCATAGCATATGGCATGAAGATAGAGATGAAACCAGCATTTCTTCAGGATTATATCTTGATTTATCCCCTCTGAAAGAAGGATCAGAAGAGCCGGGAATGTCTGGTTTACCACTTACGGAGATGATATGACTGCGCTCGTATGATCTGTAATTGGCAGTGCCTTCTCCGGTATTTCCTGTCCATTTTAGCTGAGTTTGATATAGGTGTGTTTTGGCCATGGGTGTTGTTTGATTTTTTGTAAAACTAAAAAAACAGATAGTCTTTTATTTCATTTTAAAATGAAATGATTTAGATTTATGTAATCAGTTACGTAATTATGTATGTATGGAGTTTTTTAATAATACCGGAAAGATGGCTATAGGGAGTAGGTTAAGATTACTCACCGAAAAAATAACCACAGATGCTACAAGTTTATATCAGCTCTATGGCACTGATATTCAGCCTAAATGGTTTCCTGTGTTCTATGTACTATCACAAGGAGAGCCGCAAGCCATCACAACTATTTCGAAGGAAATTGGCCACTCACATCCATCTGTGAGTAAGATTGTGAGAGAAATGTCTAAGGCAGGCTTAGTGAAGGAGATGAAGGATAAGACTGACGGCAGAAGGAATGTAATTTCTCTATCCTCAAAAGGAGAGGAAATAGCAGAAAAAATGAAAGATCAATATGAAGATGTGACTAACGCTGTGGAAGATATTATGTCGCAAACACGTAATGATTTATGGCAGGCTATTGAGGAGTGGGAGTATTTATTGGAGCAAAAACCTTTATTACGGCGTGTAATTGAGCAGAAGAAAATACGCGAAAGCAAAGAGGTTTCTGTGGTAGAATATTCACCTCAATATAAAAAGGCCTTTAAAGATCTGAATGAAGAATGGATCTCTAAGTTTTTTAAAATGGAGCTGCCTGATGTGAAGGCGCTCGAAGACCCTGAAGGTTATATTTTAAATAAGGGCGGCAGTATACTGGTTGCGCTCTATCAAGATGAACCCGTTGGAGTTTGCGCCTTGGTAAAAATGGAGGATGAGGTGTATGATTACGAGTTGGCTAAAATGGCAGTTTCTCCAAAAGTTCAGGGAAAAGGTATAGGAAATATTTTGGGCGAGGCCATTAAAACTAAAGCCAGAAGCCTGGGAGCCACTAATCTGTATTTGGAGAGTAACACTATACTAAAACCTGCTATTTCACTTTATGAAAAACTGGGTTTTAAGAAAGTGGTAGGACATACTACACCTTATGAAAGATGTAATATTCAAATGGAATTGATTTTATAAAAGCATTCAAACAGAGTTGCAATGTCTAATAAATCATCACAACTCTGTTTGATGTTTATTTTTTATCTAAATAAATTCTTGACACCGCCAGTAGAGCTAAGGCTACTAAAGGCATAACCTTACCAGAAATTGGATCTCCTACGGCTGAGTGAGCGATAAATGCTGATATAAAGGTGATTCCAAATCCAGCATAAACCCATTCTTTAATCATTTTAGGCGCAGGAATTAATAGTACTATCACACCTATAATTTTAGCTACAGCTAGTTCTATTCTGAAATAATCTGGAAAGCCGACATGCTTGAAGTTGGCTTCCATTTCAGGGTTAGTGAAATAGGCATAAGCACTAAATAACATCATGAGAGATATGAGTCCTGTAGAGACCCAAAAAATGATTTTGTTCTTCATTATATTGAATTTTCAGTAATAATATTTAAAGCAAACCTATTTAAAAGCGCTATACTTTTGTAAGTACTATACCAAAGTATAGCGCTATACTCTCTTATAGTTTAGGCTCAATTGGCCATATTTGCACTTATGGAAAAGAAGCATGAAAGAAACCACACCGAATGTAGAGGCATGATTTTGCCGGTGAGAGATGCTCTGGATGTCATTAACGGAAAGTGGAAATTACCGATAATTATAGCACTAACCTTTGGCGTAAAGCGCTTTTCAGAGCTGTCTAGAGAAATTCCTGGTATTACGGATAGAATGCTTTCCAAGGAGCTAAGAGATTTGGAACTTAACCAGCTGGTAAAGCGCACGGTGCATGATACTTTTCCAGTTACAGTAGAATATTCACTTACGGAATACGGCCAATCTCTTGAAAATGTGATTGATTCGCTCAGACAATGGGGCGTAAATCATCGTAAACGTATCATGGGCGACAAAACGTAACTGTAATGAGCCCGTTTTTACAATGAAATCTTTTTAAAAATAATCAACATACATATGAAACTAGGATGGATAGGCTTAGGCAAAATGGGAGTGCCTATGTCAGAAAAGTTAATTAATGCAGGTCATGACCTGATTGTATATAACCGCACTGCGGACAAAATGAAACCACTTACTGATCAGGGAGCCAGCACAGCATCATCTCCAGCTGATTTGCTGGACCAGAGTGATGTAGTGTTCCTTATGATATCTGATGATGCGGCAGTGGAGGATGTGTTCACAGGAGAAGATGGCTTGCTGAAGAGCTCTGCTGAAGGGAAAGTGGTCATAAACATGAGCACCATAACTCCTGATATGAGCAAGGCGATGGCGGAGAAATGCGAGGCAAAAGGCATTGACTATGTGGATGCTCCGGTATCGGGTAGTGTGAAGCAGGCGCAAGAAGCTACTTTAGTAATCATTGCAGGCGGTAAACAGGATGTGGTAGAGAAGGTGAAGCCTCAACTGGAATTGATTGGAAAGGCTGTGGTGTATATTGGTGAAATTGGAACTGGTAATGCAGCTAAGTTGGCGGTAAACACCTTTCTGGGTATAGTAACGCAAGGATTAGCTGAAACCATAGAGTTCAGTAAATCTATGGGAGTAAAGACAGAGGATTTTCTAAGTATCTTGAATAACAGTGCATTAGGTAGTCCTTATATTAAGATAAAGAGTGATGCAGTGTTGCAGGATAACTACAACGCGGCTTTTACCTTGGAGCATCTTTCTAAGGATTTACGTTACGCCAAGGCTAGCGGATTACAAGGCAAGACCGGGCTGGATACTCATGATTCTTTTCAGGATGCCAGAGCCGCATATGGTGATGAAGATGTGATGGCAATCATAAAGCATTTGCAAAAATAAAATAACGATTTAGGCTGTCTTAAGAGGTGCCAGCTGTGAAAGCTGCGGATATTAAGACAGCCTATTCCTATTCTAAAATACTACTCCTTCTATAGGTTCTGGTTTTACTGGCAGATCATCTCTATCCAGCATTTCTTTCAGGTTTTCTTCAATAGTCACGCTGATGGCTGTGAGCGGAGTATCATCCATTCTATTTTCAAAAGGGTCTTCGTGGCGCTCACCTACTAGGTCAAGTGCCAGGAATACAAAGTTGATGAGCAATGAAAGAGGTATGTTAATCCAGCCCAGTTCTTCCACAAAGGCGAATGGAACTAATGTGCCGTGGATGAGCACAAACATTCTGGAAAAGAAACTGAAAGGCCTTGGGAATGGTGTGTTCTTAATTCTTTCGCTCATACCCTGATGGTTGTTAAATTCGGTAAGCGTTTCATCAAGCCTTACAAAGCGGTAATCAGAAAGCCACCCATTTTTATAAGCTACTTGCAGGTCGTTGCTTTGCAGCTGTAGTAAGTAGTTAGGTGGATTTTTCTTATCCATCACCAGTTCGTATTCTTCAGGAGAAAGAAAGTCTTTTAGGTCTTCATATCGGTTGAAATCTTCAATAACCTCTGTCACACTAGTTTCATTATAAGCATGTTTTTTTCTTAGAAAAACTCTTAATCCATGAACAAAAGCAATATGCCTTTCAATAACCTTAAACTGCCACTTTCTCAGTGCTTGGGCATCCTCGTAATCTGCCGGAATAGCTAATGAAATCACCTGTCGCCCCCAAGCTCTACTGTAGTTTACTAATAGGCCCCATATTTTTCTTGCCTCCCACCAGCGATCATAGGCATTGTTACTTTTAAAGCCTAGGTAAATGGCTAGCGCTGTACTTAAGGTGGCCACTGCATTAAAGGGAAGAGTCAGCTTCTCAATATCAAACTCTACATGAAGTGTATAAACCGATACAGAAAGAATGAAGAAATATAACATACTTCTCCAGGTGTAGTGGAAAATATGGTTCCATTTTAGATTTCTGTCTACAATCATATGGGCAGGCTTTTGGTGTCTTCATAAAACCATGAATAGGTAAGAATGTTTGAAAGGATCAGTTACAATTATATAATAGCCGCTAAAGTGGTCGCGGAGATGGTTACCCATAAGATTGTCCCCATTAATAAAGGTCTCATGCCTACCTGTTGAAGTACTTTTTTAGATAAGCTGCTGCCTATAAGAAAGAGAGTGAGCGTAAAGCCAGTTTTAGAAATAGAAATAATGTGATTGTGATATTGCTGTACCCAGGGACTGTAGCTGTTGATAATAACAGCAACGATAAAAAGCAGAATGAAATAAGGAAGTTTTATCTTCTTCTTATCGCTTTTAAAAACAATGGCAGAGATGATGGTCACAGGAATAATCCATAAGGCGCGGGCCAGTTTTACGGTAGTCGCTATTTCTAATGCTTCTGCGCCATATTTGGCTGCTGCTCCTACTACTGAGCTGGTGTCATGAATAGCTATGGCGCTCCACATGCCGAATTGCTGTTGGCTGAGGCTCAGTGTGTTGCCTATGAAAGGAAAGATAAATAAGGCTGCTGCGTTCAATATAAAAACGTTGCTCAGAGCCACCGAGATTTGATTTTCTTTAGCTTTAATGGCTGGAGAAACTGCTGCAATAGCACTTCCACCGCATATGGCGGTGCCAATGACAATCAGATAACCAGTAGTTTTTTCTATTTTCAGCACTTTCATCAAGATAAAGCCGAGTAGTAAAGTGCCTGCTATAGAGAAAATGGAGAAGCTAAAACCGCTTGCTCCGGCCTGTAGCGCTTCTGAAAAGTTAAGGCTGAATCCCAAGCCTACTACGCTAGCTTGAAGTAAGATATGTGTGGCTTTGTGATTGAGTTTTAAGAAGGGATTTCCTATGAATTGCACCGTTATTATGCCTATAAGAAGTGCCAAAGGCGGAGATATGATGGGAAATAAACATAGCAATGCAGCCAACAGGAATATTACTTCTCGTAATGAGATGCTCTTTTCTAATAGATGATTGAGTTGTGCTGTAATTCTGTGTTTTTGGGCTGTATTCCAGTTCATATCCTTGAAATTATGATACAAACTTGAGGATAATCAGGCCCGCGTAGAAATTACAATTAGTGATGAGCTATTACCTGAAGTTATAGCGAGAGGCGAATTTGATAAATAATTCAACCAGCTGGTCATTTTGGCCCTGCGGTTGAATAAAATTGAAGTTTCTTTCAATACTAAAGTTCTGCATATCGACAATGGCCAATTCATTGTTTTTCAGTTCTTTGAGTACTGAATGTATTGATAGGAAAGAGGCACATTGAGAATTGAGTAAGTACATTTTTATGCTTTCAGTGCTGCTAAGTTGCATTTCTTCTTTCAGCAGAGCTGGGTTAATGCCGTTTTCTTTCAATGCATGATTGATCACATCAAGAGTGCCCGAACCATGCTCTCGCATCAACAATGGTATGTCATAAAGTTCCTGAGCATTGATGGCTGATCGTTTAGCTAGTTCTGATTTGCTATTAGCTACCAGCACTATTTCATCGTTGAGAAAGGTGGAGTATTTAATGCCCGCTGACTTTGAGTGGCCCTCTATAATTCCCAAATCGATGTTTCTTTGGAGTAGGTGCTGTTCAATTTTCTCAGTATTACCTGTTTCCAATGTTATATGCACCTCCTTAAACTTTTCATGGAAGGCGGCCATTACTGGAGGTAAAACATATTGTGCTACTGTGGTGCTGGCGCCAATTCTCAGTTTGCCGCCATGCTTGCTGGCCAATGCGTTCAAATCTATTTCCAGATGCCGGTATACCTCGAATACCTGCTCTGCATATTGTAGTAGCATTTCTCCGGCAGGAGTAAGCTTGATTTTAGTGCCATTTCTATCAAATAGCTTTACCTGATAGTGTTGTTCTATCTCTTTTACATGCTTGGTTACGGCAGGCTGAGTAATGGATAACTCCTGAGCAGCTTTGGTGAAATTTAGCCGTTTGGCTACCGTTTTAAAAACCTGTAATCTGAAATCGAACATATTGTTTACAAATGACTGGCTGTAAAATAAGTCAATTTCTATCAGTTAAAGCTTAAGATGAAACTATTGTTTGGCATACATAGGGCTAATCCACTTCTCTGCGGGTTGGTATTTGCTAGCGCTGGCCCATTGAATGCCGCGTTGGATAATTTTTAAGGCATCTGGCACTGTAGTTACATGGTCAAGATTATGCCCTAGTGAGGTATAAAAGATCCGGCCTTTGCCATACATCTTTTTCCAGCATACCGGCATGGTGCAGCCATCTATCCAGGGCGAATGATCACCATTGAATGTGGTGGTAGCCATTACCTTAACATTCGGGTCTACATGCATATAATATTGCTCGCTGTGCATAGCAAAGTCCTTAAGTCCGTTAGTTACAGGGTCGTCATGGTCGATGATGTTTACCTTATACTCTATTACACCGCCAGGATGTGCCACCCACTGCCCACCAGTCATAAACTGATACTCTGTGTTTGGCCTGAAAGCATCGCACATACCTCCGTGCCAGCCAGCCATTCCGGCGCCATTTTTAACCGCTTTAAGTAGGCCTGCTTCCTGCTCCTTTGTAATGCTAGACATAGTAAATACCTGAACGATAAGATCTATTTGATTCATAATAGATTCATCTTCGTATGGGCTTAAGTTATCGTAAACCATTACTTCAGCACCTTCTTTCTGCATCCAGGGTTTGAGAAAATTAAGGAATTTTTCTGGTTCATGGCCGTCCCATCCTCCATAGGTGAAAAGTATTTTTCGTCCTTTTAAAGACGGAAGAGCATCGACAGTACTTTGAGGAAGTCCTTTGGCAAAAGCATTTTTAGTAATTAATCCAGAAGAGAGGGCAAGTAGAGACTTTCCCAGAAATGAGCGTCTTGAATTCATAGGTTTAAGTAATAGTAGGTTTGACCATAATTTAGGTCTTATTTACCATTCATACAATAGTATAGTGTTTTACTTGTCTGCTGGAGCTTGCGGGTTTAACATTACATTTAATAAAAAAGAGTTTTTGCTTTAAGTGACTGGTTGTGAGGGTTTTGTTTTTATTGTGTCAAAAGAATGCACATTTATCATAACCATGAGCCTGTCAGCGTGTTATCAAAGTTAATCCCCTAACCTGGAGTTATGCAACTGAATATTGATGCCCTTGATTTTGACAAATGTGAAGATGAACAAATACATATACCAGAGTCGATTCAAGGTTATGGTTATCTTTTTGCACTTAATTTTGAAACAGGAAAAATTGAGCTAATCAGCCAAAATATAGATAG
The DNA here is from genome assembly GCF_021389935.1 of Fulvivirga ligni. Taxonomy (NCBI): domain Bacteria; kingdom Pseudomonadati; phylum Bacteroidota; class Cytophagia; order Cytophagales; family Fulvivirgaceae; genus Fulvivirga; species Fulvivirga ligni. The sequence continues at coordinate 6,371,217 of NZ_CP089979.1, read as the reverse complement.
TCTTCTTAAAAACTCAGGAGATATTTTTGGATCTAATTTTTATGATCTGGTTGATGGTGAGGAATATATAGATTTCTTAAAAGAGACTTACCAGAAAGCACGCAAGCAAGGTGTGCGATTGCCCATTCAGTTTAATCTAAAAAAAGAAAAACTTCAGGACGAGGTGGCTATAGACTATTTTGCGGTAGTCTATCAGAGCGATCAGTATATGGTGGTGGAACTTGAGCCGGCCGGTGAGTTTAGAGATGTTTATAGTGCCACTCAGTTTATGAAACTTTATGCCACCAGCGTTGCGCCTAAGTTTAAGGCCTATAAAACCCTGGCTCAGATGGCTGAGGAGATTGTATCCACCATTAAGTATATCAGTGGTTATGATAGGGTAGTTCTTTATAGATTCAATGCTGATAATACAGGTCGCGTACTGGCGGAAGCTAAGGAAGATGAAATGGAGTCTTATCTTGATTTACTCTATCCTGCATCAGATATTCCTAAACAAGCCCGTGCGCTGTATAAGAAAAACTGGGTGCGTTTAACTCCCGATGTTAATTTAAAAGCATCTCCGATTATACCTTCTACCAAAGACAAGGATCGCGAGCCTTTGGATATGACCAAGTCGATCCTTAGGAGCCTGTCGCCCATTCATTTGCAATATGTGAGAAATCAAGGTTTGAAGGCTTCAATGTCTATGTCATTAGTCACACATGATCATTTGTGGGGTATTATTTCATGTCATAATCGTGAGGCGAAATATATCCCTCAAAACGTGAGGCTGGAATGTGAGAATTTAAGCCAGCTTTTCAGCTGGCACTTGTATGCGAAGGAGGAGGAACTGTTGATCAGACGCAAGGAAGTAACTGAAAAAGCTATCAACGGTATGTTAGATAAGACCTCTGTCAGTACTCCTATAGTGGATGTGTTTAAGCAGAATGAAAAGGAAATACTGGAGATTACTGATACTGATGGCTTTTTGTTTTATACGGAAGCTGAAAAAATCCGACTAGGGGCCACTCCTGAAGTGGAAGCTCTGGTGGAGATGTATGATAATTGCTGTGAAAATGGAAAGGAAACCCTTGTAAAACAGGATGTTAGAGAATGTGTGAGTGATGTGTCTAAGCTCAACGGAATTCGTGGTGTACTGCTCATTCCATTGGTTGAAAATAAAAGGTATTTCACTGCCTGGTTCAGAAAGGAACATGTAGTAGAAGAGAAATGGGCTGGCACACCGGAAGAGAAATCAGCCTTTGCTCCCAAAAAGGAGCGCTTATCACCCAGGTCATCTTTTCAGGTACACAAAAGACTTATTAAAGATAAGGGCAAGGAGTGGGATAACACTGATATAGAATCTGCCAACCGTTTCAATAAGGTGTTCATGGCTCATGTGCTGGAAATTCAGGAGCAAATGCGGAAGAATATCAATCAGCTGGAGCTGCAGAGCAAATATAAAAATGAGTTTTTGGCTACCTTGGCCCATGAATTGAGAAATCCACTTACACCACTTACTGTAGGTGTAAGTTTGCTGGAAGAGGGTGATAATGATCCTATGCAAACCAAGATCATTGGCACCATGAAAAGGCAATTGGCTCATATGAATACGCTCATTAATGATTTAATGGATGTTTCCAGAATAACCCAGGGCAAGGTAAAACTAGAGAAGGAAAATATTAAAATTAATGATATCCTTAGAAATGCCGTTGAAACTTGTCAAAGGCTAATTGAAGAGAAAAACCACGATATTGATTTACATCTGGAGGAGCATGATGCCGAGCTCTATGGAGATTCTACTCGTCTGACCCAGGTGTTTGTTAATATCATCAATAACGCCGCCAAGTACACGGAAGATGGTGGTTTAATTAGAATAATTGTAGAGAAGAGGGATACAGAAGTATCAGTGAAAATAATTGATAACGGTGTAGGTATACCGGCAGAAAAGCTTCAATCTATTTTTACTATGTTTACCCAAATTGATGCTCATTCTACTCAAACTAAAGGTGGCTTAGGTATTGGTCTTACTTTAGTGGAAAAACTTGTAGCTCTGCATAGTGGTCATATTCATGCACGGAGTGCTGGTCTAGGTCAGGGAACCGAATTCGAAGTGTTGTTACCCATCATTTCACATGGTACCAGCTTAAATAGCGTTACCACCATATCTGAAAATGGTACTGATAATGAGGAGATCAAAATCATGATAGTGGATGATAATGTAGATGTGGTAGACATGTACGAGATGATGCTTCTCAGTGAAGGTTTCAAAATTTGCACAGCCTACAATGGAGCTGATGCTATTGATAAGTTTAAAGAGTTTAAGCCTGATTTTGCTTTATTTGATATTGGAATGCCAGATATGGACGGCTTTGAGCTTTGTGAAACGCTTCGAAATACGCCTGAAGCAGCCAACACTATTTTCATTGCACAATCCGGCTGGGGTAATAAGGATAAAATTCAGCAAGCCAGAGAGGCTGGTTTTCATGAACATCTAATTAAACCTGTAGACAAGGCTATTTTGAAACAGACGCTTAGCAAATACCGAAGCGCTTCCGAAGAAAAACCAGCTTAATCATTAATTTTTAGTAATAAACTCTGAAGGAGTCATTCCAAATTGCTTTTGGAAATTTCTTCCGAAGCTGGTTTGCGAGTTGTAGCCTACCATTTCTGCCACTTCATATATCTTATAATCACCATTACTGAGTAGTTCTGCAGCTTTTTTAAGGCGGGCAAGGTTAATCAGTTCATTAGGTGTAAGGTTAGACACTGCCTTAATTTTTCTGTATAATGTAGGTCTGCTCATGTTGAGCGTATCAGCTATGTAGTCCACATTTAGTTCAGAATCTGAGATATTCGCATATATAGCATTATTAAGCTTCTCTAAAAATTGTTCATCCGCCTTAGAGTGAGCCATACTTTTAATATGTGCTAAAGGCGTGCTGGAGAAATACTGCTTTACCTTGTCTTTATTAGCCAGCAAGTTCGCTACTTGTACCTTTAAGTGTTCCACTGAAAAAGGCTTCTCAATATAAGCATCAGCACCTGTTTCCAAGCCTTCTATTCGTGATTGCAAGCTATTCTTGGCGGTAAGTAAGATAATAGGAATGTGGCTGTACTCCACATTGGTTTTAATTTGCTGGCATAACTGTAAACCGTCCATTACTGGCATCATGATATCGCTGATAACCAGGCTTACGTTATGATTACTCAACACTTCCAAAGCCTGTTTCCCGTTCGTCGCACCCAAAATTTGGTACATCCCTTCCAGCTGTTGAGTTACAAAAGCTTTCATATCTGTATGATCCTCTACAATTAGAATCATTGGCTTATCAGTAGATGTTTCAGGCTCCACTTCTTCTACAATCTCCTCAATATCAACTTCTTTCGGTGCTTCTTGTACATCTTCGAATAGCTTAAACTCCTTTTCCTGATGCACAGGGAGTGAGAGAATGAAGCTGTTTAATGACTTTTGCTCCATATCCATGAACAAGTTTCCTTTATGAAGTTCTGCTAAAGATCTTGCTAGAGATAATCCAATTCCTGTACCTTTTTGATCCTCTTCAAGTCTCATAAATGGCTCGAAAATTTTCTCTCTTAAGTCAAGGGGTATAATATGTCCATCGTTAGATACGGTAATGAAGAACTTCGGATCTTTTTCTGTGAATGGACTTAGCTGAATAGAAATGTTCTGGTCTGCATACTTCACTGCATTGTTCAGCAAATTGCTCACTATTTTGGTCAGCGCTTCCGGATCTACATATGCAAATGCATCATTATGAGGTAAATTAATGCTGGCCTGAAGGTTTCTTTCTTCTATGGCAGATTTAAACCTGGAAACTACCTCTTCCACCACCTTTTTTACATTTGCTCTGATAAATGTGAGGCTAAACTGCTTTATTTCTGTTCTTCTGAAATCTAACAGTTCATTGGTCAGCTCGAGCAGCCTGTTGGTGTTCTTTTTCATGATCACCAGGCTATCTTTGGTCTCTGGGTTTTCAAGGGCTGAGTTCAGCACTTTCTCCAAAGGACCGGTTATGAGAGTAAGTGGCGTTCTTATTTCATGGGCCACATTGGTGAAAAACTTAATTTTTGCCTCATAAATCTCTTTCTCCTTCTCATTTTCCAGGTGGTTGATCTTTTGCTGGTTTTTATCATCGTTTACCTGGTGATAGTATTTAAAGGCGAAGTAAAGAATGACAATGATAATAGCTACATATAAGATATAAGCCCAGGTGCTAGCCCAGATAGGGGGGAGAATTTTAATATGTAAAATGGTGGCTTTCTTGTTCCAAATGCCGCTGCTATTAGAGGCTTTCACCTTGAAAGTATAATTTCCAGGGGCCAATTCAGTGAAATAGACCTTTCGGTTGGTTTTTAAATAAGTCCACTCGTCACTGAGCCCCTGCATCTGATATTCATACTCTGATGTGGTAGGTGCAGTATAACTTAAGGCGGCGAAATCTATACTAAAGGAGGACTGATTATGATCTAAAGTAATTTTAGAAGTGTGAGTGATGGACTTGCTTAATGGGGATTCATTCTGATTTACTTCAACTTCCTTGTTATTAATCTGAAAGCCAGTAATATGGATTGGCGGAATATATTGATTGACTTTAAAAGAAGTAGGGTTAAAGCGAATCATACCTTTAACGCTCCCGAAATACATATCGCCTTCCGGGCTTTTGTAAGAGGAGTTATAGTTAAACTGATCACTAAGCAGTCCGTTGGCAGTGGTGTAAATTCTGGTTTTTCCTTCTTTAGGGTTGAATTTCACCAGGCCTTTAGAAGTACTTACCCATAAGTCTTGATTGCCAGCCTCTTCTATAGAATAAATAACATTACTAGGAAGTCCATTAGCCGTGGTGAAGCGCTTGAAAGTACTATCTTGTCGGTTAAGCCTTGAAAGGCCATCACTGGTGGCAAACCAAAGCTGCTGGTGACTGTCTTCAAAAATGCTATTGATGAAATTACTGCTTAAGCTGGTGGTATCAGCCGACTTGCTGACAAAATACCCTTTTTTCTGCGCCTTCGGATCTACATAGTAAACGCCCTGATTATAGGTTCCAGCCCAAATAATCCCCTCGTGGTCTTCCATGATAAATACTGTGTACTCATAGGTGTCAGGGTAGGCGGGGATAACCAGAAAGTTATCTTCACTTTCGTTGTATTTAAATAGACCATTAGAAGTGCCTATAACTATCTCATTATTGGCGTTTTTTATGATGCTGTAAATGAAATTACTTTGTAATGTTCCAGGCTGGCTGCCAGCAGAATAATGGCGAATAACCTTTCCAGTTCTTATATCTAATACATCCAGCCCATGATGAAATGTTCCTACCCATAGTTCATCACCAGTGGCCAATAGTCCGTGAATATTGTAATGAGCAAGGCCTCCAGGCTGGCCAGTAGGCATGAAATTCGTGAATTCTCCCGTATCAGGATTTAGCTTATTGAGACCGGCATCTTCTGTGCCTATCCATATATTGCCGTATTTGTCTTCGCAAATTTCACGCACAGCATTACCACTAATGGAGTTCTCGCCAATCTTTGGGAAGTATTTTTCAAAGGAGGTATATTGTTTTTGGTAATAATTAAGGCCGCCGAAGTATGTTCCTGCCCACACGCCACCTTCCCTATCAGTTGTAACGGTATAAATGGCATTATCAGACAAGCTATACGGGTTGTTATAGCTTTTAGTAAGATTGGTAAAGCTACCAGTGGATATATTATAAATGTAGATACCAGACTCACTGGCGATCCAAAGTTCATTTTCTGTGCTTTGTACGAAATCCCTGACAAATAGTGCTGAGCGTTCTTCGTCGTACATTTTCAGATCTTCATATGAACCTGAATCAGCATGATAAACCTTTATACCTTGGCTTTGCGTACCTGCATAAATAGTATTATCCGTGGTGCTGTACAGGCGCTCTATCCAATGTGTTGGTGTAGGTGGTGAGTGATCAAACAGGTTTTTAGCAGTGAAATGATTATACTTTGGATCATATTTCTGAATAAATCCTTCCCTGGTAGATACCCAAATGCTTCCGTTAGGGGTAGAACATACAGAAGTAGCAAAGAAATGCTCTTCTGTTTCATATTCAATGAGTTGAGCATTATAGGTTTGATATTTATAAAGCGTGTAGCCTGCGATAAACCACAAGTTGCCTTCATGGTCTGAGGTGATGTCTCTTATGGTATGATTTAGAGTAATGGGCAGGATTTCAAAAGTCTCCAGCTGCGGATTATATTTATAAAGTCCTCCATCTGTGCCTACCCACAAAGTGCCATTGAGTTCATAGAGATTTTGAATGAAATTACTCCCTATAGTGGTGGAGTCTTGAGGATCATTTCTAAATATTTTAAAGCTATAGCCGTCAAACCTGTTCAGCCCGTCTTTAGTGCCAAACCACATGAAGCCTTCATGGTCCTGCACCGAGCAAGTAATGGTATTATGAGATAAACCATTCTCCACCTGGTAGTGACGGAAGTAATATGACTGTGCTGATACTGATGTAGCCAGCAGCAAGCAAAATAGTACCGATAAGAGTGCTCTTTTATCCAAAATAAAGTAGTGTCGTATCCTATTAATCAATTCTAACCCCAATTAGTGCCCCATGACAGAACTTCTCTCAAATTTTCTCAATGTTATGCAATTTGTTTCAAAAAATGCCTTCAAATCGGTTAAAAACGATGGTTGATACAAATTGTAGAAATTCTGATAAAGAATAGAGGGTACTTAATCAACCGTTATGGCTTACTTCGAAATCCGCAATCGATAGAAATGCGGTGTGATAGGGAAATAGTTGAATCAATAGAGTTCGTCAGAAGGGTGACGGGCTCTTCTTTCCGATTCACTTTTTTTTCACACGGCTTGCAATCGATTTCGGATTGTACTTAACAAAAACCGAATGAACATGAAACAAAAGCTACTGAAAAGATTCAGATGGTGGTTATTTATTATACCACTTATCTGTCAGGTATCCTATGCATCAGCACAAGATATCAGTATCACTGGTAAGGTTACCAGCACTACGGAAGGTGAGAGCCTTCCCGGAGTAAACATCCTTGTAAAAGGAACCTCTACAGGTACCATTACTGATATGGATGGTAACTATACTATTAAGGTGTCTGATCCTGCCGCAGTATTACAATTTAGCTACGTAGGTTATATCACCGAGGAAGTTAATGCCGCTGGAAAAACTACTATAGATGTACAGTTAACAGAAGACGTACAATCACTAAATGAAGTGGTGGTTATCGGATACCAAACTGTGAAAAAGAAAGATTTAACAGGTGCTATCCAAAGGGTAGACGCCAGTGAAATTTCTAAAACAACTTCAAACTCTTTGGCAGAATCTATTCAAGGTTTATCTGCAGGTGTTACAGTAAGAAATAGTGGAGGCCCTGGTGACGGTGCTGCTATCGACATTCGTGGTGTAGCCAGTTTTACCAATGCGGACCCGCTTTATGTGATTGATGGAATGATATCAGATGCTAACTCTACTATTAATACTAACGATATAGAGTCAGTGCAAATATTGAAAGATGCTTCTGCATCAGCCATTTATGGTTCACGTGCGGCTAATGGTGTTATCATCATCACTACTAAGCAAGGTGAAAAAGGAAAGCCTAAAGTTAGTGCTTCAGCTAAATATGGTGTTCAGCAGATTTACAAAACCTATGATGTAATGGATGCTGATGCATTTGTGGCTACACAAAGACAGCAGTATGAAAACTCTGGTGTAACACCACCTTCTAGTGTAACTAAAGATCCATCTTTCAGAACTAACTGGGAAGATGAGGCTATGAGAACAGGAAACATGCAAGATTATAATGTTTCTATCTCAGGCGGATCTGAAAATAGCAAATACTTAGTATCAGGGAGTTACTTCAAAAACGAAGGGGTACTTATTGGAAACAGCTTTGATAGAGCAAGTTTAAGAATAAACACTTCTGCTGATATTGGCAGAGTAACTTTTGGTGAGAATATCGTTCTTACACATTCCAGAGACAAGCAGCCAGATGCAGGAAATCCATTCTATGATGTACCACAAATGCTACCTATCATTCCGGTACAAAGCTCTGCTTATGTTACGGCTAACAATCCTATGGGCTACGGAATTGGATCTATAGACACAGTGACCTATGCATGGAACCCTGTTGCGGTTAATGATTTGAACCCAAGAGAGTCCACATATTCTAAAATAGTGGGTAACGCTTACGCTAATGTTAGAATTTTAGATTGGTTAAACTATAAGTTCAACGTAGGTGTCGAAGCTAGTTTTGATGTAATCAATGTGCTGAGAAAAGATGGTATCTGGTCATATAACGCAGCCGTTTACCCTTCTAAAATCACTGAAGACAGAGCTACTTATAGCAGCCTATTGTTAGAGCATACTTTGAATTTTAATAAGACTTTCGGTGCTCATAGCATCAATGGAGTATTGGGTATCAGTGAGCAAGAATTTAAAAGATCTTACAATTCAGCTTCTCGTACTAATGTGCAGGTTAATGGACTTGGAGAATACTTTGAGACTATTGATGGTGCCACAGGAGATGCTGCCGCTGCAGGTGGTGTAACCTCAAACTACAAGATCAGAGGTTTCTTAGGTAGAATAAACTACTCTTATGATGACCGATTCTTCTTAACGCTTACAGGTAGACAAGATAGTGATTCAAGATTTGGGTCGAATTACAGAACTGGTTATTTCACTTCTATAGCTGGTGCCTGGAGAATAAGCTCTGAAGACTTCTTTAACGTAGATTGGATTTCTGATTTAAAGTTGAAAGCAAGTTATGGAGAGTTAGGTATAAACCCGATTGGTTCTTGGGAATACACAGCCTACATTAACTCTAATCCGAGAGCTATTTTTGGACCTGATGAGGCTGCTAATGTAGGTGCTACTCAAACAAGATTAGCAAATGACGATCTAAGATGGGAAGAAAGAAAAGTGCAAAACGTCGGCTTAGAAGCAGGATTCTTAGATGATAAGGTTCTACTTTCAGTTGAAGCTTACAACTCACTTTCTGATGATGCTTTATTAGCATTACCACTTCCAGGATACTTAGGATCTAACGGAGCTCCATTTGTAAATGCCGGATCTATAAGAAACAAAGGTCTTGAAGTAACGGCTACTTATAGAAGTTACAAGTCTGAAGTAAAATGGGATGCCTCATTGAACTTCACTACCATTAAGAATACTGTAGAAGATGTAGGTGAAAGAGGAGAAGGAAACGATTATATCCAGGCTGGAAATACCAGATCAAAAGAAGGAAGAGCACTAGGTGAATGGTACTTGATTAAAACTGACGGAATTTTCAGAAGCCAGGCAGAAGTTGATGCTTATGTTAATGGAGATGGAAATTTAATTCAGCCAAATGCAAAGCCTGGTGATATCAGATATGTAGATTCAGATGGTGACGGTAACATAGACGCTGATGACCGTGTGTTCTCAGGTTCTCCATGGCCATCACTTCAGGCGGGTGCTCAGTTCAACGTGAGCTACAAGCAGTTCAGCTTAAATATGCAGTTTGTAGGTGTATTCGGTACTGAGATTTACAATGATGTGAGAAGAGCCTTAGATAGCTATCAAAATACTAACTACAGAAGCGATCTTGACCCATATACAGCAGAAAATACTAATGCAAGTGATCCACGTTTAGGCCTTGCTTCAGTAGATCAAGGAATAGTTGAAAACAACTGGGGAAATACTGATAGATGGTTAGAAGATGGAACCTACGTAAGATTGAGAAACATTCAGCTTTCTTATAAACTGCCAGAGTCATTCCTTTCAAAAGCAGGTATTCAAAATGCCCAGATATATGTGAGTGGTCAGAATTTATTCACCATCACTAATTACTCTGGATATGATCCTGACGTTACAGGCGGTGGACTTCTACAAAGAGGTTTAGATTCTGGAAACTGGCCTTCAAGTAGAGTGTATTCTGCAGGTCTTCAGTTCAATTTTTAATAAATTCAAATCATTATAGATTATGAAAAAGATATTATTAATGTTTATCGCTGCATGTTATGTATTAATTAGCTGCGATTCAGACTTAACTATACCAGATCCAAACAGACTGAGTAGGGAGTCTTACTGGAAAACAGAGCAGGATGCTATAAATGGTGTTAACGCTGTTTACAGTACCCTACATAGAGGTGCTATTTCAAGATGGATGCCTTTCTATTACATTGTTCGTTCAGACGAAGGTTGGAGCACCAGCCCGGCTACTGATATTGTGAATAACATGGACCAGTTTGTGGTTACAGATTATAATTATGGAAACGCTTACGGTATTTGGGGCGACTTATATACCGGTATTTTCCGTGCTAATCAGGTGATTTACTATGTTCCAGACATGGAAATTAGCGAGGAGATTAAGAATAGAACTGAAGGTGAAGCCTATTTTATGAGAGCTTTCTTCTACTATAACTTAGTTTCTTTATGGGGTAATGTGCCAGTGTTAATAGACCCTTCAACTCCTGAAGATAAGCCATTTACAACACCAATGGCAGAGGTTTGGAGACTTATAGAGTTAGATCTAGGTATGGCTATTGATAAATTACCAGCTCAGTATAGCTCTGAAAACCTGGGTAGAGCCACTAAAGGTGCCGCTCAAACTTTATTAGCTAAAGCACTTATGCAGCAGCATAAATATGATGAGGCTTTAACTCCTCTTAGATGGATGGTAGAAGGTGAAGGAGCTGGTATTTATGACCTTGTAGATAATTATAGAGATAACTTCCTTATCACTACAGAAAACAATAGAGAATCTGTATTTGAGTGGCAGTTTGCTATCAACCCAACAGAATTTACTGATGATGATGCAGCTACACCAAACCATAACTATGGTACTTCATTAGCTCAATTCTTCGGACCAAGCGGTATTGGTTGGTCAGATGGTGAGGCTAGAAGATGGCCAATCTGGGAAATGATGGAGGAAACTACCACTACAGGTGATAGAGACCCAAGAATAGCAGCCTCATTCTTATATGATTCTACTGATGTAGGTGGCCCTGAGCAGACTATGATCTATGGTCAAACATTTGCATCTCGCTATGGTACTAATAACAACCGTGTGTGGTTCAGAAAATTCCAAAATGATCACTGGAAAAATGAAGAAGGCTACCGATCTCCAAATAACTGGAGATTCTTAAGATATGCTGATGTACTTCTAATGTACGCAGAGTGTCTTAATGAAGAAGGTCAAACTACTCAAGCTTACCAGTATGTAGACAGAGTGAGACAAAGAGCAGGATTGGCAGCGCTTTCTACAGCAAAGCCAGGGCTTAGCCAGGCGGCTTTCTTAGAGCAGTTAAAGCATGAGCGAGTAACTGAGCTTAGCGGTGAAGGTCACAGATGGAATGACCTGGCTCGTTGGGGAGATCTTGGTCCTGACTTGGCTAGCAGAGATGCTGGGTTTGCTAATTTCGAAGTGGGTAAAGATGAAATATTGCCTATTCCAACAGCGGAGATAGATTTGAATCCAAATCTTACTCAGCATGATGCTTGGAAATAAACATAATTAAAGCAGAGAAGCTGGAGGTATTTTACCTGCCAGCTTCTTTGGTTTTAACCTTCTCACCAAAAAGTATAAAAATGTATATCAAATCTATTTTAAAGGCCCTTCCATTATGCGTATGTCTGGCGCTGTCCAGCTGTGGCGATGAGGATGGTGGATCTGGCTCTCAGACTCCACAAACGCCAACCACTCCGGAAGAACCAGAAGATAATAGCACTTTCACCAACCCCATTATTAGTAACGGTCCTGATCCTTGGGTAATTCAGGATGGAGACAACTACTACTACACCCATACCATGGGAAACAGGTTAGGTATTTATAAAACCACTGCCGTTTCGGAACTTAAAAATGTAAATAGCCAAACTGTATGGACTCCTGAGCCAAACCAGCCTTACTCTAAAAACCTTTGGGCTCCTGAACTTCACAAAGTAGATGGTAAATGGTACTTCTACTTTGCTGCAGATGATGGAGATGATGCTAACCACAGAATGTTTGTGGTAGAAAACAGCAACGAAGATCCTACCAGCGGCACCTGGGAATTTAAAGGTAAAATTGCCACAGAAACTGATAAGTGGGCTATCGATGGTACTGTTTTCGAATATGATGGCAGCAACTATTTCATCTGGTCAGGTTGGAGAGGAGATAACGATCCGGGTATTCAGCAGCTTTATATCGCTAAAATGTCTAACCCATGGACTTTAGAAGGTGACCGCGTAATGATCAGTGAACCTACTTATGATTGGGAAAAAAATGGCCTTGTAAATGAAGGACCCGAAATATTAAAGAATGCCGAAGGTGATGTATTCCTGATTTATTCAGGAAGTGGCTGCTGGACAGATGATTACAAGCTTGGTATGATTACCCTAAAAGAAGGTGGTGATCCGCTTAATCCAGAAGATTGGACCAAGCAGTCTGAGCCTGTATTCACTAAGAAGCCCGAGCATAACGCCTATGGCCCTGGCCACAACAGCTTCTTTAAGTCGCCTGATGGTACAGAAGATTGGATTATCTATCATGCTAACCCACAGCCTGGTCAAGGATGTGGCGGGAACCGCAGTACAAGAATTCAGAAATTTACCTGGAATGAAGACGGTACTCCAAACTTCGGAGAACCTGTAAGCATTAACACTGCTATTGAAAAACCAGCAGGAGAAGAATAAATCATCCAAGAGGCCTGAAAGGCCTCTTTTTCACAATACTAATCAATGATATCAATGAAATATTTAAGCCTCATATGCTTATGCTTTCTATCCTTATCAGTCATGGCCCAGTCTGCTGATGATTTTGCGGAAAGCATGAACTATACATTAAAAATAAAGCAGCCGGGCAACGATGCTCAGGCTATTCAGCTAAAGGCCTATGGAGGCCAGCTACAAGGCGCCAACTTGCCACTTACACTACAATATAAAAGTGAGCCAGTAAATGGTAATCAGCAGCTTACCATTACTGTAAAAGCTAAAGAAGATACTTACTTTAACTTAAATGGTAAGTATTTGGCTCAAGGATTGAACTATGATAACTCATACCTTTATTTACCAGGATTCTGGTACAGAAAAAATTTAAGATCACCTGATAATGCTCCTTCTGCCAGGTTGAGCCACAATTGGTTGGTGAGAGAAGATAGAGTAAGCTCTCCCTGGGTTGGCGTTTATGATAATGATAAAAAGCAAAGCTACTCTTTAGCCAGAGTGGATGAGATCAAAGAACATTCATTAGCTCCTTTGGCTCATGGTGAAGTAGTACTTAGTGGCCCTTCAGATTTGGGAGCCATTGGTTTTGGTGAGGAAAATGGCACGCCTTATTTAGAGTTCGCGTATCCTTATGCAGAGGCACCACATAGTTATTTCAGAAAGTTAACTATGGGTGAACCTGTTACTTCTTTCCTATTCCTGAAAAAAGGGGAGGAAGTGAAGCTTACTTATCAGCTGAGCACATTCAATGCTGAAAATTATGCAGATTATGTAGCAAAAGCATGGACAGCCTGCTTCGATTTATTCAAGCCTGAGCCCGTAGCCGATAATAAGCTGACTGATGATGAAATCAAGACTACCTTAACTGAGTTCTTCAAACAGTCTTATGTAACTAGTGATGAGCTGAAAGGCTTCAGTGGTATTCACTTGCAAACACACCTTTGTGAAAAGCTTCCGTTCCTGGAAGTAGGCTTCATAGGAAGAGTATTATTAAATGCTTTCAATGCTTTAGAATATGCTGAGGCAAAAGGAGATAATGAACTGAAAGAAATTGCTCAAGCTACTTTAGATAGCTATGAAAAATACGGTTTTGCTGATAATGGCTTCTTTAAAGAAACAGCAGATATTAATAAGCACACTGCGGCTGATGTATATTCTATCAGAAGACAGTCTGAAGGAATTTATGCTATCCTATTTTATCTGGATTACGAGAGAAAAAATGGCAGAAAACACCCTGAATATGAGCAGCATATAAAGAAGCTATTAGCTAAAACACTTGAGCTGCAAAAAGAGGATGGAAGTTTCCCTAGAAAATTTAAGGGTGACTTATCATTAGTTGATGAAACAGGTGGTAGCTCACCATCTAGCGTACTTCCATTAGTTATGGCCTACAGATACTTTAAAGATAAGACCTATCTCAATGCTGCCCGTAAAGTAGTGGGATATCTAGAAACCGCCATTATTTCGAAATCAGATTACTTCTCATCTACTTTAGATGCAGATTGTGAAGACAAAGAGGCGTCACTTTATGCAGCCACTGCTTTGTATTACATGGCTATGGTTACTAAAGGTAAAGAGCAGAAGCACTACACTGAACTAGCCAAGCAAGTGGCTTATTTCACCCTTTCATGGTATTACACCTGGGATGTGCCATTTGCTCAAGGTCAGATGCTGGGAGACCTGGGCCTTAAAAGCAGAGGCTGGGGTAACGTATCGGTAGAAAATAATCACATTGATGTGTTCATTTTTGAATTTGACGAAGTGCTTAACTGGCTGGCTGATGAAACTGGCGAAAAGAGATTTGATGATTTCGCTGCAGTAATAAAATCATCTATGCGAGAGCAACTGTTGCCTTATGAAGGTCATATGTCAGGCATTGCTAAGGTGGGCTATTACCCAGAGGTGGTTCAGCATACCGAATGGGATTATGGTCACTTTGGAAAAGGCTTCTATAACCTACACTTCGCTCCAGGCTGGACGGTAGCTTCCCTATGGGAATTACTAACAGTAGGACGAACTGAAGAATATTTAAAAAAATAATGGTGAGTTTTTTAACTCACCTTACTCTTATGTAATAATCAAGCTAAACTAATTTAGTATACGACATATGAAATTTTTTAAATACTCTTTACTCGCAGCTGTAGTGATGTTCCAAAGCTGCAATGCTCCTAAGGAAGGCGAAAGCGAAGATAAAGACACTACGGAAGTTGCTTCTGTGGAAAAAGTATCATCGGCACCAAGAGAAATATGGTCTAAAGAACAGGCTAACGAATGGTATAAATCTCAGCCATGGCTGGTAGGTAGCAATTTCAATCCAAGTACTGCCATTAATGAATTAGAAATGTGGCAGGCATCTAGTTTCGACAAAGAAACCATTGATCGAGAACTAGGTTGGGCTCAGGAGTTGGGTATGAATACGGCCCGTGTGTATCTCCATGATCTATTGTGGAAGGCAGATTCTGCTGGCTTCATAGATAGATTAGATGCCTTTTTGGTAATGGCGGATAATCATGGAATAAAGCCTTTATTCGTTCTTTTTGACTCTTGCTGGGATCCATCATCAGAATTAGGTGATCAGAGAGATCCTAAGCCACATGTACATAATTCAGGTTGGTTGCAAAGCCCTGGAAAGGAGGCTTTAACAGACAGCACTCAATATCCCAGACTGGAAAGATATGTAAAGGGTGTGGTAGGACATTTTGCTAACGATGAGAGAATCCTTGGTTGGGACGTTTGGAATGAGCCTGATAACACTAATGATAGAGCTTACGGTAAAGTAGAGCTAGAGAATAAGGTAGATTATGTATTGCCTTTATTAAAGAAATCATTTGTGTGGGCCAGATCAGTAAATCCTGCTCAGCCACTTACTTCAGGGGTGTGGTTAGGAGATTGGTCTTCTGAAGATAAAATGTCAGAGCTTCAAAAAACACAGATTTCACAGTCTGATGTAATCTCTTTCCATAATTATGACGATGCCGCTGAGTTTGAAAAAAGAATCAACTGGTTGCAGAGATATGGTAAGCCTTTAATGTGTACAGAATACATGGCCAGACCTAGAGGTAGCACTTTCGAAGCTTTCCTTCCCATTGCCAGAAAATACAATATAGCTATGTATAACTGGGGTTTTGTAGATGGAAAAACTCAGACCAAGTACCCATGGGACAGCTGGGATAAGCAATACACTGCTGAGCCAGATGTATGGTTCCACGAAGTATTACATACTGACGGAAAACCATACAAAGAAGAAGAGGTAGCGCTTATTAAAAAGATGACTGCCGAAGCTAATAATTGAAACTAATACTACTTAATAATAATGAAATCAAAACTAAACCTGGGACTATTGTTAGTAGCCTTTGTGTGCGTACTGGCATGTGGTCCTAAGAAAGAGAATAATGAAACAGAAACAGCAGATACTACTGCTGTAAGTAATGAACCTAAAGAATTTGGTGAAGCTGATGGAAAGAAGGTGTCTTTGTACACCCTTAAAAACAGCCATGGTGTGGAAGCACACATTACTAATTACGGAGGTATCATCACGTCTTTAATGGTACCTGATAAAACTGGTAAGTTAGAAGATGTAGTGCTAGGGTATGATAATCTTGCTGATTACCAAAAGGATAGCCCTTATTTTGGTGCCCTAATTGGTAGATATGGAAACCGTATTGCTAAAGGTAAATTCACTTTAGATGGTGAGGAATATACTTTGGCAGTGAATAATGGTGTAAACACTTTGCACGGTGGAAAAAAAGGGTTTGATAAAGTAGTTTGGGATGCTGAAAAAATCACTACAGATGAAGGTGAGGGACTAAAGCTAAACTATGTAAGCCCTGATATGGAAGAAGGTTATCCTGGTGAGCTAAAAGTAGAAGTTACTTACGTGCTTACAGATGATAACAGTCTTAAAATCGATTACACCGCTACTACTGATAAAAAAACAATAGTAAACCTAACTAACCACTCTTACTTCAATCTTACTGGCGGAGTAAAAGGTGATATTTTAGGTCATGAGGTAATGATCAATGCAGATAAGTTTGTGCCTATAGATAGCACGCTTATTCCTGAAGGTCAGCTGGAATCTGTGGATGGCACTCCATTTGATTTTAGAGAGCCCACAGCTATCGGAGCTAGAATTGGTGAAGATAATCAGCAGCTTACATACGGTGGTGGTTATGATCACTGCTGGGTTTTAAATGCTGATGGTGAAGGTATGACCAAAGCGGCTAGCGTTTACGAGCCTAAGAGCGGTAGATTAATGGAGATCTTTACTACAGAGCCTGGCTTACAGTTCTATTCTGGAAACTTCCTGGATGGCTCTTTAACTGGTAAAGGTGGTGTAGCTTATAAATACAGATGGGGTATAGCTTTAGAAACAGAGCACTACCCGGATTCTCCTAACCAGCCAGACTTCCCGTCTGTTGAGTTAAATCCTGGTGAGACGTATCACACATCTACCACCTACAAGTTCTCTACCAAATGAAATTAAGGTATTTATTAGTTTTAGTTCTGTTCCCTGCGCTTGCGTGGGGGCAGTCTAAAACCTTCACTAATCCAATATTACCTGGCGGTCCAGATCCATGGGTGATTTATAAAGATGGATATTACTACTACACCCATACCATGGGTAGAAATATTAAAATCTGGAAAACTAAAAACATTGCTGATATACCTACTGCAGAAAGTAAAGTAGTGTGGAACCCACCGGCGGAAGGCATGAACTCAAAAGAGCTTTGGGCTCCGGAGATTCATTACCTGCAGGGCAAATGGTATGTCTATGTAGCCGCTGATAACGGTAAAAACATTAACCACAGAATGTGGGTGCTGGAGTGCGACAGTCAGGATCCGCTAAAGGGAAACTGGACCGTAAAAGGAAAGCTTCAGGATAACGGAGATCACTGGGCTATCGATGGTTCAGTGTTTGAAAACAATGGCCAGCTTTATATGGTATGGTCGGGCTGGGAAGGAGCCAGGAATGGCCGCCAGGACATTTACATTTCTAGAATGAAAAACCCCTGGACTCTAGAGGGGAAAAGAACCATGATTTCTACTCCTACCTATGATTGGGAAAAGCATGGTAAAGTTACATGGGAAGGAGAGGACATGGAGCACATCTATGTAAATGAAGGTCCTCAGCCGTTAAAACATGGTAATAAGATATTTATAATCTATTCTGCAAGTGCTTGCTGGACAGATTATTATGCACTTGGAATGCTGGCTGTAGATAATGATCAGGACCTGATGAATGCGGATAACTGGAAAAAATCAAAAGATCCGGTATTCGAGCAGGCACCTGAAAATGGAGTATATGCCCCGGGGCACAATTCATTCTTCAAATCTGCAGATGGTACTGAAGATTGGATTCTATACCATGCTAATTCAGAGTCAGGCTTAGGTTGTGGTCCTAAAAGATCACCTAGAGCTCAAAAGTTTACCTGGAACACTGATGGTACTCCAAATTTTGGTACCCCGGTAAAAGAGGGTGAAGAGCTACCTATTCCGTCAGACAAATAATTTAAACCAATAACCTATTAATACAACCTCAAAGCTACCCTTATGAACAAAAAACTAGTTTTAGGATTTATTCCTTCTTTCTTATTACTCATTTTCATAAGCAATATGGCTCAGGCACAGGCTGAGAAAGCACCGGCTTATCCGTTAGTGGCTCATGATCCATATTTCAGTATTTGGTCTTTTAATGATAAGCTTACAGATGCTTCTACCAGGCACTGGACAGGATCTGATCAGCCATTAATTGGCTATGTAGAGGTAGATGGAAAGGAATATAGAGTACTAGGTAAAAAGCCGGTAGCTTATGATGCTATTCTTCCTACTTCAGACATGCAGGATTACACCTGTAAATTCACAGAGTCTAAGCCTGCAGAAGGCTGGAAGGCAGTTGATTTTGATGACAGCAGCTGGAAAACGACCGAAGCTCCTTTTGGTGATAACCCTTCTACTGCTAAAACAGTATGGAAAAGCCATGACTTATATGTAAGAAGAGAGTTTACTCTAAAAAAAGGTTTCGATGCAAGTAATTGGCAGCTAAAAATCAGCCATGATGATAATATTAAGATCTTTATAAACGGAGAGCAAGTATTTGAAAAGGTAGGCTGGGATACCAAATATAATTTTGTGGATCTGAAAGCGGCTGCTAAGAAAAGTCTGAAGGTAGGCAAAAACGTGCTAGCCATACATATATTAAATACAGCTGGCGGAGCCTGGTTAGATGCCGGTTTGGTTAGCGAAAGAATTGAAAAAAACACCAATGATTTAGTAGGTGTACAAAAAGGGGTGAGCATAACACCCACTCAAACCATTTATGACTTTACCTGTGGAGGCGTAGATGCTAGGTTAACTTTCACATCGCCATTGTTAATGGACAATCTTGATTTAATGTCAAGACCGGTTTCATACATCAACTATGCCGTGAAATCTAATGATGGTAAAGAGCATAAGGTAAAAGTAAGGTTAGATGCTTCGGCCATGATTGCCGTAAACACTCCAGCTCAAAAGGTGGAGGCAGAGACTTTAACTGAGGGTGGCTTAACAATTCTGAAAGCAGGAACACAAGCGCAGCCGGTATTAAAGAAAAAAGGAGATGACCTTCGAATAGACTGGGGATACATGTACGTGGCTACAAAAAGTGGGAGCAATGTGAAACAGTCTGTAAATAAGGTGGATAGCAAAGGTTCTGAAACAGGACTTAACACCATTTTAAGTACATCTATTGATTTAGGAAGTGTAAGTAAAAAGGAGTCTGAAGGGCTGTTTTTACTTGGCTATGATGATAAATATGCTGTAGAATATTTCGAGCAGGAAATCAGACCATGGTGGAATAACGATGGTAAAGCTACCATTGAAGGTGAGCTAACTGCTGCGTCGAAAGAATACGAAAGCATCATAAAACAATGCCAGTCATTCGACGAAAGTCTTTATAAAAAAGCAGAGAAAGCAGGCGGCGTGGAGTATGCTAAACTTTGTGCTATAGCTTACAGACAAGCTATTTCTGCTCACAAATTAGTCAAGAGCCCTGATGGTGAGATACTTTTCTTATCTAAAGAAAATTATAGTAATGGTTGTATTAACACAGTAGACGTTACTTATCCATCTGCACCGCTTTTCCTTATCTATAACCCTGATTTATTAAAAGGAATGCTCAACGGTATTTTCTACTACAGCGAAAGTGGAAAGTGGAAAAAGCCTTTTGCTGCACATGATTTAGGTACTTATCCAAAAGCTAATGGTCAGGTTTACGGTGGTGATATGCCAGTAGAAGAATCTGGAAACATGATTATACTTACTGCGGCTATAGCAGATGCAGAAGGTAATGCAGACTATGCCAAGAAGCACTGGGAGTCATTAACACAGTGGGTGAAATTCCTTGAAAGAGATGGCTTTGATCCTGAAAATCAGCTGTGTACAGATGATTTTGCTGGTCATATAGCAAGAAATGCTAACCTATCAGTGAAGGCTATTGTGGGTATTGGCTGTTATGCTAAGCTGGCCAAAATGCTAGGCGAAGAAGATACCTATCAGCAGTATGATAAGATGGCTAAAGACTTTGCTCAAAAATGGATGAAACTGGCTGGTGACGGTGATCATTACTCGCTAACCTTTGAGAATCCAGGTACCTGGAGCCAAAAATACAATCTGGTATGGGATAAGCTTTTAGACCTAAATATTTTCCCTGAGGAGGTTTACGAAAAAGAAATGGCCTATTATCTAAGCCATCAAAATAACTATGGCTTGCCATTAGATAGCCGTAAAACTTACACCAAGTCTGACTGGATCATGTGGACAGCCACTTTAGCTGATAATCAAAAAGACTTTGAAGCTCTGGTAAAGCCAATATACAAATTCGCCACAGAGACATCAGACAGAATACCTTTAAGCGACTGGCATGAAACTACAAACGGAAAGCATATTGGCTTTCAGGCACGTAGCGTTGTGGGTGGCTATTTCATCAAAATGATGGATAACTAAGAAATACAATTAAGAAGAAAATCATAAAAATTAAGACTCAATGAAAAGACTACTAGCTGTAGCGGCCTGTTTTGTAATGATAACAGCACAGGCTCAATGGAAGCCGGCTGGCGATAAAATAAAAACTGAATGGGCTGAGAAAGTAGACCCGAATAATGTACTTGGCGAATACCCAAGACCGATCATGGAAAGATCTGACTGGAAAAACCTTAACGGCCTATGGGATTATGCCATAAAGCCAAAAGGTGAAAAACCAGCAGGATTTGATGGAAAAATATTAGTGCCATTTGCAGTGGAGTCTAGCCTTTCTGGCGTGCAAAAGACTGTAGGCGAGCAAAATGAGCTTTGGTATAAAAGAACTTTCGAAGTGCCTAGCAGCTGGAAGAGAAATCATGTGCTACTTCATTTTGGAGCGGTAGATTGGAAAACAGAAATTTGGGTTAATGATATCAAAGTAGGTGAGCACACAGGTGGATACACGCCTTTCTCTTTCGATATTACTCCATTTATTAACAAATCTGGCAGCCAGAAGCTGATGGTGAAAGTTTGGGATCCTTCAGACAGAGGTCATCAGCCAAGAGGTAAGCAGGTGAAAAATCCGGAAGGAATCTGGTATACTCCGGTAACTGGTATCTGGCAAACAGTATGGTTAGAGCCTGTGCCTGAGCACTATATCACTAACTTAAAAACTACTCCAAACATCGATAACAACAGTGTTTCTATTAAGGTAGAAACCAATGATGAGCAATATGCTGACATTGCTGAGGTGATTGTTAAGGCTGATGGTAAGGTAGTAACTACTGCGAAAGCTGCTGCAAATCAGGCAGTAGAAATCTCTATAGCTGATGCAAAATTATGGACTCCGGATTCACCCTTCTTATATGATATAGAAGTGAAGTTGGTACAAAATGGCAAAGCACTGGATAATGTGAAAAGCTATTTTGCTATGAGAAAAATATCTCAGAAAAGAGATGAGCACGGCATAGTGCGTTTGCAACTGAATAACAAGGACGTATTCCAGTTTGGTCCTTTAGATCAGGGCTGGTGGCCTGATGGATTATACACTGCTCCTACTGATGAAGCTTTGGTATATGACATCAAAAAAACCAAAGACTTTGGTTTCAACATGATCAGAAAGCACGTAAAAGTAGAGCCAGCAAGATGGTATACGCATTGTGATAAGCTTGGAATATTAGTATGGCAAGATATGCCTAGCGGCGAGAGATTCCAAAGATGGGATAACCACCATTACTTCCAGGGCGAAGAACTACAGAGATCAGCTGAATCAGAAGCTACTTATAGAAAAGAGTGGAAAGAAATTATGGATTATCTCTACTCATATCCAAGTATAGTAGTTTGGGTGCCTTTCAACGAGGCATGGGGACAGTTTAAAACTAAAGAAATTGTAGAGTGGACTAAGGAGTACGATCCATCAAGACTAGTGAACCCTGCTAGTGGTGGTAATCACTTCCAAACAGGAGATATGCTGGATCTTCACAATTACCCGGGACCAGATATGTACTTATATGATGGTATGAGATCTACCGTACTTGGAGAGTATGGAGGTATAGGCCTGGCGCTTGAAGGTCATCTATGGGTGCCTGATAAGAACTGGGGATATGTACAGTTTAAAAACTCTAAAGCAGTAACTGATGAATATGTAAAATATGCTGAGAAATTAGCAGAACTAGCTAAAAGAGGATTTTCAGCAGCTGTTTATACACAAACCACTGATGTAGAGGTGGAGGTAAATGGCCTTTTAACTTACGATAGAAAGGTGATTAAAGTGGACGAAGACAGAGTACGTGAGGCCAATGAAAAAGTGATACAAAGCATTGAAGACTAAGTAGTAAGTAGGTTTAGTTTGGACAAACAGGCTGGTCATGTAAATGGCTGGCCTGTTTCCTTTTTATAGGATTTGTATAATAGAAAGTTAGAAAAATAAAATAATAACCGTAAGTTTTACATTTTATACTGCAATCGTTTTCAAGTTTCAAAATATATTCATACATTGAAATCATAGGATGAATCAACGCTCTTATGAATCTCTCAATCGCAACTAACCCTACTACCGAGCAGCTTGATATAGAATGCCATCAATTATGGATTGATGTGCAATCTGGAAACAAGCTGGCATTTAGACATTTATATGATCTATACCTCGATGATCTATTTTCTTATGGCAGAAGAATAACTTCTGATGAATCAGTTATTGAAGACTGTATTCATGATGTATTTACTGACATATGGAAGTATAAAAACAACATTCAAATTAAGTCTTCTCTGAAATTCTACCTATTTAAATCTTTGCAGAGAAAGGTGATACATGTGCTTAAGGCATCTCGTAAATACCCGACGTCAGACATTAATGAAGTATATCTGGAAGGTGTACCTTCTTATGAAGAAGATTTAATTTCTGAACAAACAGAAAAAGAGCGTAAAAAGAAATTCAGTAACTCATTACAGCACCTTACCAAAAGACAGAGAGAGATAATAAAACTTAGGTATCAGGATAATTTCAGTAATGAGGAAATCTCTGATATCATGAATTTGAGCATTGAATCTACCTATAATCTCATTTCCAAAGCCATAGGAAAACTGAAGAAAGTACTACGTTAAATTTTTTTTAAAAATTTGAGTTATAAATGGTGAGATTTTCTTTTACCATCTCTCTTACAGATAAATAACTGCTTTTATCTGTGAATTTCAATCGTTACCAAATAAGCGATTTCCTTGACAATGCTGATTTTAGAGCCTGGGTGCTTACGCCCAACTCTGAATTAGAAGCATATTGGCTAGAGTGGATCAAAGACCACCCGGAAGCCTACTCTGTCATAGAGCAAGCCCGCAAAGTTCTGTTAGATCTTGAGGCTGAAAGGAAAGAGGTAAGCCAGAAAAAAAGAGAGAAGCTCTGGAAGCGGATTGAAGAAACCAATCAATCTACTGATAATCAAAAAAAAGATAACGGAAAGGTGCTTCCTATCCACCCCAGGTATGTAAATCCTGATCTTCCTAAAAAAAAGACCGTTAAGCGACGTGCCTTACTCATTAATTTAGGTGTAGCTGCTTCTTTATTAATAATAGGAGTTTTTATCACCGGCTATTTCTTTGGCTCAACGACTAAAGAGATGAAAGAAGAAATTCTTTGGGTAAGAAAGCAGAACCCTAAAGGCCAAAAGTCTAAGATAAAGCTGCCTGATGGTTCTAAAGTTACCTTAAATGCTGAGAGTGAGCTGCTTTACAAAGAGAAGTTTGAAGGACTAACCAGGGAAGTATACTTAAAAGGAGAGGCATTCTTTGAAGTAGAAAAGAATACGGAAAAGCCGTTTGTGGTTCATAGCGCAGATATATTAACCACGGCTTTAGGTACCTCATTTAATATAAAATACATCGAAGACGGATCACCTTTAAAAGTATCATTAGTTACTGGTAAGGTAAAAGTAGAAGGTCCTAATGGTAAAGATGATAAGCACATTATCACCCCGGGAGAGCAATTAAAATTTGATCTGTTAAAGCACACTACTCACCGGGAGATGTTCAATCCCACTTTGGTGCTGGCTTGGAAAAACAACATCATCAGCTTTCAAAATGCTGATCAGGAGGAGGTTTTTTCTACCCTTTCACGCTGGTATGGAGTAGAGTTCGACTTTCAAAATACTTCCGATAAAATCCGCGAATGGCGGTATTCGGGGCAGTATAAAGACGAAAGTCTGGAGCGCGTATTAGATGGCCTGAGTTTCACTCAAGGCTTCTCTTATACCATAGAAGATAAACACGTTACTATAAATTATAAACCCTAAACACACACACCTCATGAAAAATCAGAATACTAGTTGACTTGCTATTAAACCGATTTACTTACGGTTTTTCTTTCATCCACTGGGCTAGTTTGGCGACGTAAACCCGGCTGGATTTATTACATGTTTGAAACAAACCATCAACTATGAAAAAAACTTTACTTCACCGTATTGTGATGTATTCAGGGAAATTTATTGCCATTTTATTCATACAGATTCTCACTATGACTGTGCTTTCTGCTACAGATCTTACTGCGCAGAGAATATCTAGTGTGAAGAATATTGTGGTTAACCTGGATCTTACACAAGCATCTATCAAAGAAGCGTTTGATGACATAGAGAAGAAAACCTATCTACACTTCTCATATGATAATCAAATCGTTAATAACGATCTAAAGATCAACTATCATAAACAAGGTCCTGTTTCTGACCTTCTTATTGAGATTTCCAGGCTTGGAGGTCTTCAATTCAAACAGATCAATGAAAATGTGCATGTCAATAAGAGAAAAGGCAGCACTAAAGAAATCGATGTAGTAATATTCGATACCAGAATAACCGGCCAGGTGCTCTCGGAAGAAGATGAGCCCCTTCCTGGTGTTAACGTGCTCGTAAAAGGAACCACCATAGGTACTGTTACCGATCTTGACGGTAAATACTCACTTACCATACCAGACGGAAAAAATACCCTAATATTTTCATTTATAGGATACAAGAGCCAAGAGGTACTTATAGATAACCGCAAAGAAGTAAATGTACAGCTAGAACCAGATATTACTGCCCTTGAAGAGGTGGTGGTAGTAGCCTTTGGTGAACAAAAAAAGCAGGATCTGGTAGCCTCAGTAACTTCCATTAAGCCAGCGGAATTGAAAGTTCCATCCAGTAACCTTACCACAGCTATGGCTGGTAGAGTTTCAGGTATGATCTCATACCAACCCAGTGGTGAGCCAGGTCAGGATAATGCTCAGTTTTTTATTAGAGGTGTAACCACGTTTGGTTATAAAAGTGATCCCTTAATTCTGATAGATGGTATTGAAAGTACATCTACAGATTTAGCAAGATTGCACCCAGATGATATAGAGAGTTTTTCCATTATGAAAGATGCTACAGCTACTGCCCTTTATGGTAGCCGTGCGGCTAATGGTGTAATCTTAATTAAAAGTAAAGAAGGTAAAGAAGGTAAAGCAACAGTATCAGTAAGGTTGGAAAATTCAGTATCTATGCCTACCAGAGAGGTAGAACTGGCCGATCCTATTACCTATATGACGCTAAATAATGAAGCCGTTCTTACCAGAGATCCGCTAGGCCAATTACCTTATACTCAGGAGAAAATCGAGAAAACCAGAGAAGGAGGTAACTCACTTGTTTATCCGTCTACAGATTGGAGAAATGAGCTGATTAAGGATTACACCATGAATCAGAGGGCCAATATAAATGTGAAAGGTGGAGGACAAGTAGCGCGATACTACGTGGCCGCATCCTTTAATCATGATAATGGCTTGTTGAAGGTGGATAATCGTAATAATTTTAACAATAACGTTAGCCTTAAAACTTATTCCCTACGCTCAAATGTAAACATCAACCTTACTAAAACTACTGAGCTAGATGTACTCCTTTATGGTGCATTTGATGATTATGCCGGGCCTATAAGTGGTGGAGCGCAGGTGTATTGGGATATTATGCACACTAATCCTACTCGCTTTCCTGCTTATTTCCCCATTGATGCGGAACATGAGCATGTGCAGCATATTATGTTTGGAAACTACCAAAATGACGGTGGAGGCTTTAGCCGAAACCCATATGCAGAATTAGTGAGGGGTTATAAAGAGTACTCCAGGTCTAATATGAATGCTCAGCTACAACTGCAGCAAGATTTGTCATTTTTGGTGAAAGGTTTACGTGCCAGAGCAAGGGTGAA
Source organism: Fulvivirga ligni (assembly GCF_021389935.1). Lineage (NCBI taxonomy): Bacteria > Pseudomonadati > Bacteroidota > Cytophagia > Cytophagales > Fulvivirgaceae > Fulvivirga > Fulvivirga ligni. Next base: position 6,344,830 of record NZ_CP089979.1, on the reverse strand, counting down.
TACCAGAAAGTACACCTATTTTGATGTAACCAGACAATATGCACCTTACTGGTATAGCGTTCAGAATTATGATAAATACTCTGACCAATACAGTATCGAATTACTAAATGAAGAGGGGGGAAGAGAATATTTGGATTATGTGCCTGGCGGAAAAGATGTACAGTCTCATTTTTACTTTGAGTCTTCTTTAAACTACAGTGGGGAGATCAATAAAATCCATAAAGTAGGTGGGGCATTGGTGTTCCTGGTTCAAAACCGATTAACAGGAAATGCCGGCAACCTACAGTCATCCTTACCATTTAGAAATGTTGGCCTGGCAGGTAGAGCTACATACTCATATAAAGACAGATATTTTACGGAACTCAGCTTTGGATATAATGCTTCAGAGCGTTTTTATAAAGACCATAGATGGGGATTATTTCCAGCTGTAGGTCTAGCCTGGAACGTTTCTAACGAGCCGTTTTGGGAGCCTTTAAAGCAGAAGATTACACTATTCAAACTTAGAGGAACCTACGGTATAAGTGGAAATGATGCTATTGGAGCTCCTGGCGATAGATTCTTATATCTGTCAGATGTTAATCTGAATGATCCTGCACATGGAGCCGTGTTTGGTACTAATAATGGCTATTACCGAAACGGAATGGGTATATACAGATACTCTGATCCTAACATTACCTGGGAAAAGGCGGCTAAGACCAATATCGGTGTAGAAATCGGCATTATGGACCAGCTAAATTTTCAGGCAGATTTTTATAGGGAATTAAGAACCAACATACTTCAAAGCCGTGCTGACATACCGGCAGAAATGGGCCTTTCGGCACAGCCGCAGTCTAATATTGGTGAAGTTGAAGGTAAAGGTGTTGACCTGTCATTAGATTACAATCATTATTTCAATAATAGTTTCTGGTTACAGGCCAGAGGAAACTTTACCTATGCCACTAGTGAATTTAAGGTTTTTGAAGAACCTGAATACCCTGATGCTCCATGGAAATCAAGAAGAGGTTATCCTATAAGTCAGCAATGGGGATATCTGGCTGAGCGTCTGTTTGTTGATGATGCTGAAACTCAGAAATCACCCCAACAGTTTGGCCAATATGGAGGTGGAGATATCAAATACCATGATGTAAATGGCGACGGTAGAATTACCGCTTTAGATGAAGTGCCCATCGGCTATCCTACTATACCAGAAATAGTTTACGGTTTTGGTCTATCTGTAGGGTATAAGAACTTTGATTTTTCCATTTTCTTTCAAGGTCTAGGCAGAAGGTCTTTCTGGATAGACGCCAATGGCACCGCACCTTTCCGTGGAGATACGCAATTACTTAAAGCATATGCTGATGATCATTGGTCAGAAGAGGATCAGGATATTTATGCTCTTTGGCCAAGGCTTAGTAGCAATGCTTCAGGTAACGATAATAATAATGTTCGTAATACATGGTTTATGCGCAATGGATCATTTTTAAGGTTGAAACAAGTAGAGCTAGGTTATAATGTGCCTGCTAATGTTACTACCAAATTAAAAATGAAGTCTCTAAGAATTTATTTGAACAGCACCAACCCAATGGTGTGGAGTAAATTCAAATTATGGGATCCTGAGGTGGGTGGAAATGGCCTGGGTTATCCTATACAGAAGGTCTTTAACGTAGGCTTATTGGCCAATTTTTAATCTGAGAATTACGAATTACTATGAAGAATAAATTAATAATATCATACTTAACCATAGCGCTCTTCATTCTCGATGGATGTAACGATTACCTGGACATAGTTCCTGATAACGTGGCTGAGATAGATATGGCCTTTAGGTTAAGAAATACTGCAGAAAGATTCTTATTTACATGCTACTCATATATGCCAGCTCATGGCGGCCAGGATAATCCTGCCTTTCATGCTGGTGACGAATTATGGTTGGCCCCGAATAATGGTAACTATGGCTGGCAAATAGCCCTGGGGGCACAAGAAGTAGTAGATCAGTACTGTAACTTCTGGGGAGGTACACGCGGAGGAAAAGATTTGTATGAAGGCATTCGTCAGTGTAATATTTTTCTAGAGAATGTTAACGAGGTCCCTGATCTTACAGAAGTAGAGCGAAAAAGATGGATTGGCGAAGCGAAGTTTTTGAAAGCCTACTACCATTTCTATCTCATTAGAATGTACGGACCAATAGTTTTAAAGAAGGAGAACGTTCCTGTTTCTGCTTCACCAGATGAGGTAAGGGCAGCCAGATCACCAATCGATGCTTGTTTTGATTATGTAGTTCAATTGTTAGATGAGGCTGAAGAAGGCCTACCGGAAGTTATTACTAACAAAGTGGATGAGCTTGGTAGAATAACTAAAGCCATTGAGCTTTCTGTAAAGGCACAAGTGCTGGTTACGGCAGCTAGTCCTTTATTTAATGGCAATCCAGATTATCAGGGATTTTCAAATAGTGATGGTACTTTACTGTTTAATCCATCTTACGATGCTGCTAAATGGCAAAAGGCTGCTGAGGCCTGTAAGGTAGCTATTGATTTTTGCGAGGCACAGGGTATTCAGCTTTATGAATATGCTCCGTTTAGTCAGTACAACCTTTCTGATACTACCATTCAAAAATTAACCATCAGAAATGCCGTATGCGAAAAGTGGAATTCTGAAGTGATTTGGGGGAATACTAACAGTATGGGTAATTATGATCTGCAAAGTAGAGCTATACCCAGAGGATTAGATCCAGCTAAAACTACTAATTCATCTCTAAGAGGTAACATGGCTCCTCCGATCAAAATCGCTGAGATGTTCTATTCATCACATGGAGTTCCTATTAATGAAGATGTTACGTATGATTTTTCAGGAAGATTCCAATTGAAAGAGGGTGATGCATCACATAAATTTTATCTCAAAGAAGGATACTCAACCGCGGCTTTGAATTTTGACAGAGAGCCTAGGTACTATGCTGATTTGGGTTTTGACGGAGGGATCTGGTATGGCCAGGGAGTATTTGATGATAATAGTGCTGATGTGTACTATGTACAGGCCAAATGGGGACAACCAGCGGCTACAAGAGATAACACATCTGGTGTGCTATATTACTCATCTACAGGTTATTGGCCTAAAAAGCTGGTACACTTCGAGAGTACAATTGGTGAAGGAAATAATTTTAGTATAGAAAATTATCCATGGCCTGTTATTCGCCTTGCAGACATGTACCTTTTATATGCCGAGGCTCTGAATGAGGTAAATGGACCAACTGAAGAAGTGTACACTTATCTAAATAAGGTAAGAGAAAGAGCAGGTATCCCATCGGTTCAGGAGTCATGGAGCAATTATTCTAATAACCCGGGCAAGTTTACTACCCAAGCAGGTTTGAGATCAATTATCCATACGGAGCGAAACATTGAATTAGCTTTTGAAGGTAAAAGATTTTGGGATCTCCGAAGATGGAAAGAAGCGCTTGTGGAGCTTAACCAACCTATAACAGGATGGAATTTAACCCAGCCTGAAGCCGAAGATTATTATAAAGAGAGTCTGGTGTATAGCCAATCATTTACTACCAGAGATTATTTCTGGCCATTAAATGAATACGCTCTTATTGTAAATAATAAGCTGGTTCAAAATCCCGGTTGGTAATTTTCTAATGATAAAATGAAATTGAATATGAAATATTTATTTGATCATATTAAAAATATTGGCCTGGCAGTTTTCATGATAGCTATTGTTATGATCGCCTGCGATGAGTCTGAAGAAAGGGGTATTCCTTTTGATGATGGCTCCGTACCAGGTCCTGTAAGCGAACCTTTAGTTGAAAATATTCCAGGTGGTGCTACCATCACCTACTCACTTCCAGATAGTGAAAATGTACTCTATGTAGAAGCGGAGTATTCGCGCAAGGGAGATGGTGAAACGGCCACTCAGAAATCTTCTTACTATAATAACAGTATTACCATTTTAGGTTTTCCAGATACTAACGAACATTCTGTTCTATTAAGAAGTGTTACGCGTAGTGGTAAGAAATCAGAGCCAGTTTCTGTTCTGGTAAAGCCCCAAACACCACCAGTGCATTCCGCGCTGGCTAACCTGGAGGTAGGGCCTACATTTGGCGGGATCTTTATAAATTTTCTGAATGAAAGTAAGGCTGACCTAAAGATTAACGTGGTCACCACTGATTCGCTGGATGATTTTTATATAGCCGACACTTACTATACTAAAAGAACGGAAGGAACTATGTCAGTACGTGGTTTTGATTCTTTGTCAAGAGTTTTTGGAGTCTATATCAGAGATAGATGGGATAACTATTCAGATACTCTATTTACAGAGTTGAAACCTTATTATGAGGAGAAAATAGATAGTAAAAACTTCCAGGTTTTAGAACTCCCGGGAGATAACTGGATGCCGAACCCTCTATATAATTTAGCTATGCCATTAATGTGGGATAATGATCCGGGAACCTTCTTCGGTAGTAATCCTGGGGCTGGGTTTCCGCAGGCCTTTGCCTTTGATCTGGGCGTGACCACTACCTTGGCCAGGATGAAATATTTCCCTCGGTCAGACGGTGTTTTTGCCTATTCTAACCAACCGAGATTTTTCGAGATATGGGGTTCTAATGATCCTAATCCGGATGGTAGTTGGGATAGCTGGTCATTACTCCTGGAATGCGAAATGTTAAAACCATCAGGTCAGCCTACAGGAGTAGTCACTGATGAGGACAGACAGTATAGTTTAGATGGTATTGATTATGAGTTTCCTTCAGATATACCTCCGGTGAGATACATCAGATTTAAGACGCTGGAAGTATGGAATGGAGCGAACATTACCATAGTGCAGTTGGACTTGTGGGGTGATGGAGGAAAATAATCAGGACTACTCATTTGAAATTTAGCTAATGAATAAGCAAAGAAAAAAATATAAAATACCCACTATAGCTAAAAGTCTCCTGCTCGCACTTTCAGTGTTTCTGGTGGCCATAGGCTGTACTGATATGGATGATACGTATGATCAGTTTTGGTCTGAAGGGGAGATTGTCTATCCGGCCAATGCTGATTCTGTTACCGTTTTTCCAGGTAGAAACAGAATAGGGTTAAGCTGGATCATTAACGGTGATCCATCAGTAACTAGTGCTCTAATCTATTGGAATAACAGAAACGACTCTCTTCGAGTACCCTTTGAGTCAACCAGTGGGGCGGATAGTATTTCTGTGATTATCAATGACTTAGAGGAACAGTTTTATGTATTTGAAATCTATACCTTCGATGATGATAATAATATTTCAATACCGGCAAATGCTGCAGGAAGAGTTTATGGAGATAATTATAATTCCTTAATCATAAACAGGAGTGTTGAAGAAGTTAAATTTCAAGGTGACAGTCTCACGGTATCCTGGGGCGCTGCTTTAGATGATACCGCGCTTGGAGTAGAAGTTATATACCAGTCTGAAAGTGGGGGCGAAAAGCAGATTTTAGCAGACAGTAAAGCAGCCCATACCGCTATTTTTGATTATGATGCCCAGAATGGAGGCTCTATCTACACTAGAACTGTCTATTTGCCAGATTCACTTGCGCTGGATATGTTCTATACCAAGTATGATACTTCAGAGGTATTTACAGTTTTCTCTAGAGGTAACTGGGAAGTTACCGCAAACAGTATAGATCCCGGTTTTTCGGCCTATAACGCTATAGATGGAAATCCTTTCACATACTGGTGGACAGCCCAGCCGGAAGATGGGCAGTTTCCTTTCTATTTCAATATTGATATGAAAGAGGAGATTCAGAGTGTGACTGGCCTGTATTTGCAGCCTCGAACTAACACCAATGATCCTATGGCTGAGGAAAATCCAAGGCTCAATAATTTCGAGATACTAGTAAGCAGTGATAATGTAGAATGGTCATCTGCAGGCGTGTTTGATGTGCCTGATAATGGCAATGTACAGTACTATGATTTTGCTACGCCTCAAACCATGAGATATATCCAGATTGTATGCAATGGAACTTATAGAGATAAGCCAAGATGTGCCATTGCAGAGGTGGGTATTTATCGCCGATGATATAACGAACAATTACTAAAACTAACTATAAACCTTACCCTTATGAAAATGAAAAAGCGACTCGACCACTTATGACCTAAAACCCTCTTTAAAACGGAAAAACCGATATGAGATACCGGTTTTTCTTCCTCCGCAAAGCATAGTTTGGCGACGCTGCTAAAGCGGATTATTACATGTTTAAAACAAAATCATAAAATTATGAAACAAAAGTTACTTCACCTAACCGTGATGGGCTCAAGGCAGTTTCTGTGTATTTTAATGGTGCAAGTGCTGTCCATTTCTATACTTCTAGCCACAGATCTATCTGCCCAGCGCATTTCAAGTGTTAAGAAAATTGACTTTGGTATTGCCCTTAATAATGTTTCAATCTCAGATGCTTTCCGCACTATTGAGAGCAAAACCAACTTACGCTTCTCTTACGATAAACACATACTCAACGAAGACATCCGATTCTCTTACAATAAGAAGGGAAAAGTGGCAGATCTGCTTATCGAAATTTCAAAGCTAGCAGGCCTGCATTTCAAACAAATAAACGAGAACATACACGTTCAGAAAGTTTCCAAGAAAGCTACTAACCAGCTGGAAGTCTTTATTTACGATGTAAACGTTCAAGGTACCGTAACCTCAGATGAGGGCGAGGCCTTACCAGGTGTTAGTATCCTGGTAAAAGGCACCACCATCGGTACCGTTACAGATATAGACGGAAACTACTCCCTCTCAGTACCCGATGATCAGAATACACTTATCTTCTCCTTCATAGGCTACAAATCTCAAGAAGTGGCTATTAATGGCAGAAGCACAATAGATGTACAATTAGAGTCTGATATTCAATCATTGGATGAGGTGGTGGTTACAGGATATGGGACCCAAACCAAACAGTCTATTACAGCTGCTGTATCATCCATTACCAGTGAAGAGATAGGTAAGGTTCACGGTGGATCTACCGTAAGTTCTGGTTTAGCAGGTAAACTGCCAGGCGTTACTTTCAGAATGCCTGATGGTAGACCTGGTGCATCAGCTACCATTCAAATCCGTAATATGGGAGACCCACTTTACGTAATTGATGGAATACAACAAGATGCAGGACAATTTAATAACCTAGCTCCAAATGACATTGAGAGTATAACTATACTTAAAGATGCATCAGCAGCCATCTACGGTGTTAGAGCTGCCAATGGAGTAGTATTGGTTACAACCAAGAGAGGTAAGAGAGGAGAAAGTAATACTATTAATTTAGATGCATATTACGGTGTTCAGAACTGGTCTCGTTTTCCTGAAACTGTTAATTCTTATGAATGGCAAGTTGGAAAACTAGAGGCGGATATGAATCGAGTAAATCCAGGAACAAGTATGACGCCTGAAGAACTCGAAAGATGGAAAGAAGGTACAGAGTATGGTTATCGAGATTTTGATTGGTATGATTATATTATTGAAGGGGACGCACCTCTTACATCTATAAACCTCAGTACTACTGGCGGTAGTGAAAAGATAAATTATTATGTATCATTAACGCGCTTAGATCAATCTTCTGTTCTTGGTAGAGAATTCACATTTGGCAGAACAAATATGCAGAGTAATATAGATGCTAATATTACTAAAAACCTAAAAATTGGAGTTCAGATAAATGGTAGAATTGAAACAAGGGATAATCCAGGTGTACCTGGAGGTGATGATTATTGGGCTCCACGATTTGCTCTTCTTCGTAATTTGCCTTGGGAAAGGCCATTTGCTAATGACAATCCAGAATACCTGAATGATATCGGTCATAACGCAGAAAACTGGGGGCTTTTGAATAAAGAAAATTCTGGATATTGGACTCAAGATTGGAGAGTGTTACAAACGAACTTCACAGGTTCATATGAGGTGCCATTTGTTAAGGGATTAAAAGTGTCAGGTAAGTATTCTTACTACTTAGCAGACATGGTAACTAATGGTCATGAATATACTTATGATGCTTATACCTTCAATCCTGCTGATAGCACTTACACACGTACTGGAGGAAGTACTAATCCGTGGAGAGAAAGAAGACTTGAAAAAGTTTTTAACAAAGTATCTCAGGTTCAGGTGGATTATAAAAATACCTTTGGACAACATACAATAGGTGCGACATTTGTAAATGAAAGGATAGAAAGAAGAAGACTTTATACTTTTCAACATGCAGTACCCACTAATAATTATTTGCCTAACCTTTCATTTTCTACAATGGATGATACGGATTTTGCAGATTTAGATCAACCTGAAGCCAGGATTGGATATGTTGGTCGCTTAACTTACAACTTTGCAGATAAGTATTTCTTAGAGTTGGTTTGCAGAAGAGACGCTTCTTGGAAGTTCTCACCTGAAAATAGAGTGGGATATTTCCCGTCCGTATCCGCAGGTTGGCTTGTTACAGATGAGCCTTTCATAAAAGACTTAATAGGAACAAAAGTTTTAAGTAGTTTAAAATTAAGAGTTTCTTACGGTCAGTTAGGGGATGATAATATCGGTATTGATCCGTTTGCTTATCTACCTGGCTATGGTTACAACACAGGTACAGGACGCTCTGTATTTGATGGTCAGATAGTATTAGGAGCACGCTACAGAAATACAGTGAACAACCTATCTTGGTTTACTAGTACTACTACAGATATAGGTACAGATTTTAGTCTCTTTAATAGTAAATTATCTGGTACAGTAGATTACTTCTATAGAAAAAGGACAGGTCTTAGAGGTAGAAAGTATGATGTATTATTACCTGCAGAGTTAGGATATGCTCTTCCTGATGAAAATGTAAATAGTGATGCTGTTATTGGAGGAGAGGTTTCATTAATGTATTTCGGGAAGGTTGGAGAAGCTAATTTCTCAGTTGGAGGCAACGTCTCTTACGCTAGAAGTAAATTCCTATCTTCATATAAGCCTGTTTTTGGTAATTCATGGAATGAATACAGATCTAGTATAGAGAATAGATGGAATAACATCATGTGGGGTTATGAAGTGGAAGGCCAGTTTAAGTCTGCAGAGGAAATTAGTGATTACCCTGTAAATATTGACGGACGTGGAAATGAAACCCTTTTGCCAGGAGATTTAATATACAAAGACCAGAATGGAGATGGAAAAATTGATGGACTAGATGAGCGACCTATAGGATATTCCCCGGACAGAAATCCTATAGTAAACTTTGGTCTTAGCTTCTCATTTGACTATAAGGGATTCGATTTCACTGCTGATTTTTCCGGTGGTTCAATGTATACCTTCCAACAGAGATGGGAAATGTTATGGCCTTACCAAAACGGTGGAAATTTGTTAGCTATCTATCAGGATAGGTGGCATAGAGAAGACCCGTTTGATGTTAATAGTGAATGGGTTGCAGGAACATATCCAGCCTTAAGATATAATGAGGGTGGGCATAGTAATTATAGAAACGGTGATGTACCCTCCACTTTCTTTAGTACCAATGTTAAATATTTAAGGGCAAGAACATTAGAATTAGGATACAGTGTCCCTGAAAATATTTTAGAAAAAGCTAAGATTACGAAACTGAGAGTGTATGTAAATACATTTAACCTCTTCTCTATAGATAATGTGCATGATCTAGGTATTGAACCAGAAATTATTGACCCTAATGGTCTTCAATATCCTCAGAATAAGGTATTCAATTTTGGAATCAATCTAACCCTTTAAATAGAATAGCGATGAAAAAAATATATATACTTTTAGTCGGGTTGGTTTTGGCCTTATCTACCTCATGTAATGATGAGGAATTCTTAAGTAAGGAGCCAACAGACTTGTTGCTTCCTGAGCAAATTTGGAGCAGTAAAGTTTTAATAACGAATGTTCTTTCTGATTTATACGACAGAATACCGAACTACCAGCATTTTCAAAACATAGATGCTTATGGAGATTTAAATGAAGCATTAATCTCGAGAAACGGTACCTATGGAAGGTTTTCTAATAATGATTTCGGTTATGGAAGTTGGTTCATGTGGGATTATGGATATGTAAGAGACCTTAACCTTTTTTTAGAAAGCTTAGAAACTGAAGCTGTGATCTCGTCTCAGTTAACAAATGATGATCTGGAGAAGTTTGCCGCAGAGGCTAAGTTTCTAAGGGCTTTTCTTTACTTCAATATGGTGATTAGAGATGGCGGGGTGCCATTAATTCTAGAGCCTTTGGAGTATGATTTCAATGGCGATCCTGCTTATCTTCAATACCCACGAGCAAAAGAATATGAAATATATGATTTTGTAATTAATGAGTTAGAAGGTATAATAGATTATCTACCTGGCGATATCAATGAAAAAAGTAGGGCCACAAAAGGAGCTGCTTATGCGCTTATATCAAGAGCTGCATTATATGCTGGTTCTATCGCAAAGCATGGAACCTCAACGCCTTCCGTATCATTGCCTGGGGAAGAAGTTGGTATTCCTGCATCTATGGCTGATGACTATTATGAAAAATCATTAGAAGCCTCAGAGGCCGTGATGGATTTAGGGTATCAGCTTTATGTAGATGCTATTGACGAGAATGATCCTATAGAGAGTAGGATTAATAATTTTTCACAGCTATTCTTGGATAAGAGTGGTAATTCGGAAGTGATTTTTGTAGAAGATTTTTTATTAAAGCATAAATTTCAAGGTTTTACAGTAGAAAATCAGCCATTTAGCATGACCGAGGAGTCCTTCGGATCACGAATGAACCCATCATTAAACATGGTAGAAGAATTTGAGCTACTCGATAATACTTTTGAGCCTCTAAAGATCGAAGAGAGTGGGGATTACATACATTATAGTACGGCCCGTGAAATTTTCGCTAATAGAGACGCAAGATTGGAAGGTACTATAATAGTTCCTGGTTCTACATTTAAGGGAAATAAGTTGGATATATGGGGTGGATACATTGTTCCTGATGACTCAATAATTACAGCTACCGATTTTGTAACCCTGAAAAAACTGCCAGGAAAAGCTGATCCTGAGGTTGTAGTAGGTGGAGATGGTCCTATACCAGGACGTGAAAATACAGCCCAAACTGGGTTTCTGATAAGAAAATACCTCGATCCAATTGATGGAGCAGGTTCTTTAGGAACTCAAAGTGAAGTTTGGTGGATTCATTTTAGATACGGAGAAATTCTTCTCAATGCTTCTGAAGCATTGTTTGAATTAGGAAGAAGTGATGAGGCCGTAGATTATATGAATCTCTTAAGAAGACGAGCTGGTTTCACAACAGACCTTACCAGTGCAGATTTAACCTTTGATAGAATTGTACATGAAAGAAAAGTAGAATTGGCGTTTGAGTCTCATTTACTTTGGGATATGAAACGTTGGAGGTTGGCTCATGAAGTTTGGGATGGAAACTCTATGGATGTTCAGGATTTGGAAACAGGTCTTGGTGAGGCTGATAACCGAATGACACAAGTGTTTGCTTTGATACCATACAAGTACTATGATCCAAACCATCCTGATAATCCACCAGCTGCAGGGTTGGAAAATCATATTGACTGGGTTTTTAAAATTACTAAACCCAATCCGGTAACTGGAAATGACTTATTCAGATTAGGCAATTATTACTCTCAAATACCTGATGGCCATATTGCCTCCAATCCGAAACTAGTAAGAAATCCTAATCAATAATCTAAATTCTAAAATGATGTTTAAAAATAATATAAAAATACTTTTGGGATTAATGGCGGTGGTTTTCTTTGCGTCATGTGAGAAGGATAACTATGATGCTCCTGATGTTTTCTTCAAAGGTAATATTGTTTATAATGGAACGCCCATTAATGTGCAACATGACCAGGTAAGGTTTCAACTTTGGGAGCCTAAGTATAATTCTTTGCTACCTATAGATGTAGCAATTGCTCAAGATGGTTCATTTTCCTCAGTCTTATTCTCTGGGTCCTATAAGCTAACCTTCCCGGGTGGGCAAGGGCCTTATATTCCACTTGTGAATGGTGAGACTAATTCTGACACCATTAATGTCAATCTTAATGGAATTGTGGAAATGGATATTGAGGTGTTGCCGTATTACATGGTTAACAACAGTAATTTCTCCATTTCAGGTAGAACTATCTCAGCCTCTGCGGATCTTGAGCAAGTGATTACGGGAGATGATGCCAAAGGCATAGAAAGGGTAAATCTCTATATCAACAAAACTCAATTTGTAAGCGGAGGTAATAATATCAGAAACTCCGAAATTGGAGGAGGTGATATTACCGGGTCTTCTGTGAACCTGTCGGTTGATGTGCCAGATTTAGTGCCTAACCAAAACTACATCTACGCCCGCATAGGCTTAAAAATCCAAGGCGTAGAAGACATGATTTTTTCTCCTGTAGAAAAAATTGATCTCTAATAACTAAAAAGGACAGTGGGAAGAAATTTTTCTTCCCACTTCTTTTTTCATACAAGTTTCCGACCTACCCTAAACTCAAAGAATTCTATGTATTCTTCCCTTACCTTAACGCTGCTGTTTTTTCTCACTTTAGGCCTGAGTCCTATTGGTGATAGAGAAAAAGATGACGCTCAACCTAAATCTGAAGCTAATTACTTAACCAACCGCAGTCCTTTAATCAGTTCACCTTATCTGGAGTTACCTTTGGGAGCTATTAAGCCCCATGGCTGGCTAAAAGATCAGCTGGTGAAGCAAAAGCAGGGCATGACAGGCCACCTGGATGAGCAATATCCACTGGTGATGGGAAAAAGAAACGGCTGGCTCGGTGGTGATGGAGACCAGTGGGAAAGAGGACCTTATTGGATTGATGGTCTTTTGCCGCTGGCTTATATTTTGGACGATGAAGAGCTCAAAGCCAAAGTAAAGCCCTGGATAGAATGGAGTCTCAATAACCAGCGTGAAGATGGATATTTCGGGCCTATCCCACCCAAACAAGCCTATGGACATGAAGACGGCATCCAAAGAGATAATATTGAAGACTGGTGGCCAAAAATGGTGATGCTAAAGGTGCTTCAGCAGTATTACTCAGCCACTCAGGATCAGCGTGTTATACAGCTGATGACAAAATATTTTAAATACCAGTTAAAAGAATTACCAAACACCCCACTCGGCCATTGGACTTTCTGGGCTAACAGAAGAGGAGGCGATAATCTTCAGGTAATCTACTGGTTATACAACATTACTGGAGATAAATTTCTCCTTGATCTGGCGGAGATCGTCCATGAACAAACCTTCAACTGGACAGACGTTTTTCTCAACCAGGAACACCTAAGAACTAAAGGAAGTCTACACTGCGTGAATATAGCGCAAGGCATAAAAGAGCCCATCATTTACTATCAGCAGGCCAAAGACTCCACTTATATAAGGGCCGTTGAAAAAGGCTTTTATGATTTAATGAAATTTAATGGCCAGCCGCACGGCCTGTATGGAGGCGATGAATGGCTCCATGGTTCTGACCCTACTCAGGGCTCAGAATTTTGCTCAGCTGTAGAGATGATGTTCTCTTTGGAAAGTATGCTGAAAATCACAGGTATGCTGGATTTTGCCGAAAGGCTGGAGAGAGTAGCTTTCAACGCTCTCCCAACCCAAGCTAATGATGACTATACGGCAAGACAATATTTTCAACAATCTAACCAGATTGAAGCAAGCAGGAAATTAAGAAATTTCGTCCAGCAGAATGGAGGAAACACACTATGTTTCGGTTTACTTACTGGCTATCCTTGCTGCACATCCAATATGCATCAGGGATGGCCTAAGTTTGTACAGAATCTATGGTACGCTACGCCGGAAGGTGGCCTTGCTGCCCTGGTGTATGCTCCCAGTGAAGTGACTGCGAAAGTGGCTGACTGTGTTGAAGTTAACTTTATAGAAGAAACCAATTATCCTTTCGAAGAATCCGTAAAATTCACACTACAAAGGGCATCTAAGAAAAAAGTGACCTTTGATTTTGACCTTCGTATCCCTGAATGGTGTAGCCAGGCAAAGGTGCTGGTGAATGGACAAGAGTATGCCACCTCCAAAGGCGGTAAAATAGTTACTGTCAGTAGAGAATGGAAAAAGGGAGATCAGGTAACACTGGAATTCCCGATGCACATTGAAACTGAAAGGTGGCATGAAAGGGCACTTTCCGTTAAGAGAGGGCCGCTGGTATATGCCTTAAAAGTGGAGGAAGAATGGAAGAAAGTAGAAAACAAAAAAGATCCGCAGTGGTATGGCGACTTCTATTATGAGGTGTATGCCAAAAGCCCATGGAACTACGGCCTTTTGAGGCAAGATCATTTGGTCTCTACCATGACATTCAGTGCCAAGCAAGTCAATGGTTATCCCTGGAATCTGGAAAATGCTCCGTTGGAAATAAAAGCTACAGCAAAAAGGGTAAGCAGATGGCAGGAATATAATGGAATGGCAGGTCCAATACCTTATAGCCCCAACTGGGAGCCTAATCAGGAAGTAGAAGAAATCACATTAATACCTTACGGATGCACCACGATGAGAATCAGTGAGTTCCCGGAAGTTTGGTAATAAAGAAAATCACTCATGAAATTAAAGAATATTTTACTCACCGCAGGTGCTGTGTGTCTGCTCATAGCTTGCGATAAAAAAGAACAGCCGAAGCTGGCCGTAGAAAAAAAAGTAGAGCTTCAGGCTGAGCCATTTGCTTTACATCAGGTGGAACTATTGGAAAGTCCGTTCACTCATGCCTATGAAAAAGATAGGGAATGGATTCTATTGCTGAAGCCAGATCGACTGTTGTATAGGTTCAGGAAGTTTGCTGGTCTGCAACCCAAGGATTCAATCTATGGTGGTTGGGAGAGCAGAGGTGTTTCCGGTCAGACTTTAGGGCATTATTTGTCGGCACTGGCCATGGGATATGATGCTACTGGCGATAAGGAGTTTCTAGATAGAGCAAATTATATAGTTGACGAATTAGCGGATTGTCAAAAAGCCTATGGAAATGGCTATGTAGGCGCTGTGCCTGAGCATGAGAGAATATTTAAGGAGGTCAGTAATGGAGATATCAGATCGGCAGGCTTTGATCTTAATGGTGGCTGGGTGCCATGGTATAATTTGCATAAGCTTTTTGCAGGATTAATCGATGTGTACTTGCTCACTGGCAATGAAAAAGCCAAAGAAATAGTTACCCAATTGGGAGATTGGGCGGTAAATACTGTAGGCAGTCTTAGTCAGGATGATTTTCAGAAAATGCTTGCCTGTGAGCATGGAGGGATGAATGAATCTCTCACTTACCTATATGGCATTACCGGCGATAAGAAATATTATGATCTGGCCGAAAAGTTTAATCATAAGGCGGTCTTAGATCCAATTATTCACCAAAATGATCAGTTGGAAGGTTTGCACGCCAATACTCAGATTCCAAAATTGATAGGCCTTGGCCGTCAGTATGAGTTTAGTGGAGACGATAGCAAGCGGGCAGGAGTAGAGTTCTTTTGGAACAGAGTGGTAAACCATCATAGCTATGTAATAGGTGGTAACAGCAACTTTGAGCATTTTGGGCCGGCCGATAATCTTACCGGCAGGTTGAGTACTAACTCAGCAGAGACCTGCAATACTTACAACATGCTGAAGCTCACTCGTGAATTGTTCACCTGGGATCCTCAGGCTCAGTATGCAGACTATTATGAAAGAGCTTTATACAATCATATTCTGGCTTCTCAAAACCCTGAAACGGGCATGATTACCTACTATGTAAACATGGCTTCAGGTGAAGGTAAAAAATTCAGTCACGCCACGGAAGATTTCTGGTGCTGCGTGGGAACAGGTCTGGAAAATCATGTGAAATACGGTGGAAATATCTATTTCCATCATCAAAATACCCTTTGGGCTAATCTTTTTATTCCATCCATCCTTAATTGGGAAGAGCAGAAGACCAAGATAAAGCTGGAGACCAACTATCCGGAAGAAAGCAGTATGAAATATACGATTACTGTGGATCAGCCTAAAGAACTGAATATTCAACTGAGATGGCCTGCCTGGGCTGCTAGCAAGCCTTTAGTTCGGGTTAATGGAGAAATGGTAGAAGTAGATGGAAACCCATCATCTTATATTTCCATCAAAAGAGAGTGGAAGGATGGTGATATTCTGGAATACGAGCTACCAATGAGCATTCATACTGAAGATTTACGTGGCGACAGCTCTAAAAAGGCCATTCTTTATGGTCCACTAGTACTTGCGGCTGATCTTGGCATCAAAGAGTTGAACCCTGAAGATATTCCATCATTTGTATTAAATGAGAGCACATTAGAATCTGCTTTGGAGAAAAAGGAAGGTGATGATCTTATGTTTAGAACGGTGAATGTAACCAAACCATCTGATGCGGTGCTCAAGCCTTTTTATCAAATCTATAAAGATAATTATGCTGTTTACTTTGACTTCATGGATGAGGATGGCTGGCAAAATAAACTAGCACAGCTAAATGCTCAGAAGGCAGCCAAGGAAAAGCTGGAGAAAAATACGCTTGATATCGTGAGAATAGGCGAAATGCAGCCAGAAAGAGATCATAATTTCACAGGTGAAAAGACAGAAGCCGGTGGAACCACAGAAAAATGGAGGCACGCTACCGATGGAGGCTGGTTCTCTTACGAAATGTCATTATCTGATCAGAATAAAAATATAGCCTTGGTGTGCCGATACTTCGGTCCTGATGGTGGCAACAGAGTCTTCGATATCATGGTAGACAATGAAAAGATTGCCACGCAGCAAATAAAGAAAAACGGCCAGGATTATTATTTCATCACTTACCCCATTCCTAATGCCTTGTTGAAGGGGAAGAAATCTATCGTAGTCAAATTTCAGGCCCATCCCGGGGCCACAGCGGGCGGTATATTTGGTTGCAGGCTCATTAACGAGAATGCTGACCTTGACTTAAGCCTGATCTAATCTCAAATCAAAAAACTATCAAACCATATGCATTAGTTATGTAAATCAATTTTCAACACCTAAACCCCTCCCTTATGTTAAACTTAGAAAATAGAGCCTCTAATAGGCTCTTTAATCTGGTATTATTTTTTTCTTTTTTTACGTGTGTTTTTAACACTTATTCGCAGCAGGTTACTCTTTCCAAACAAGAGTATTATGACAAAACACTGGCTATGCTCATTGGTACATGTGGTGGTGTAGTCACGGGATATGAATATCTGAAAGTATACAATACGCCTAATGGGTTTTACCAGCCCGGAGCTACTGTGAAACAGCCCGTTGAGTTTCTTTTGGGCCTTCCTGACGATTGGTTTATCCTGTTGAACGGTACTTTGGGCGGCACCACCAAAGATGAATACAATTACTTTTCGAATTACCAGCCTGGCATTATCTACTCTGATGATGACCAGCATGTAGAAGTATTCAACCAGCATATCCTGGAACAGTATGGCCCCTCAGTGGCTTTTGAGGATATTAAGAAGGAATGGATTACCCATGATCTGCGTGATTTTGGAGGTACAGCTGATGCCCTAGGCCTAATTAACAGTAAAAATTTAATTGCTCCTTTAATGGGCCAGAGGGAACATGGTAATTATGGGCACTGGCTCCCGGAATGTTACATCGAACATGAAATGGTGGGCGCCAATTTTCCAGGTATGCCCAACAAGGCAGCTGAGTATGTAGCCAAGTTTGCCAGCATGTCGGGCCAGGGAGAGAATCTGCTTTGGGGGCAATATTGGGCAGCAGCTCATGCTATCGCCTACTTTGAAACGGATGCTCGTGTGGTGGTAGAAAAAGCACTGGGCGTATTGCCGCAAAATTGTTATGCCCGGGAAATGTATGATATAGCCGTTTCTTTACATCAAAAATATCCTAACGACTGGCGAGCGGCTGTCCGTGAGCTGTGGAATGATCACAGAAGAGGCGTATACGCAGTAGGGTCAGATAAAGTGCATTTGCAGCCAGAAGTGAATCACGGCCTTGGATTACTGGCCGTGTTCTATGGGGAAAATAACTACATGGAGACCCTCAAAATCTGCTCACTGGCTGGTGGAGATGGAGATTGTACTGCCGCTAATATTTGCGGTATGATGGGGATTATCAAAGGAATGTCAGGCACACCCCAGGCTTTTGTTGATAATATTTATGCTAATGGAAACGGTAAGTGGATCAACGATATGAACCATGCATTGCATATGGATAAAGACTTTCCTGTGGAGCATAAGTTCACCGATCTTACCAGTTTGTTCCAAAGAAATATGGAGCGTATGCTTAGGGCTTATGGTGGCACTGTCGCTGGAAATACCTATAATGTAAACAGAGAAACAGCCAATATCCCTAGCATTGCCACTCAAAACTGGGATTTTGAAATGGGTGACTTTACTAATTGGAATGTCTGGGGCTCAGCCGGTAATAGCAACGCTGTTTTTGTAGAACGACAATGCAACAATGGCACTAAAGCCTGCTTTGCGGCAACAGGAGAATATAAAGGGACCGTAATCACTGGCTCGGATCAGGATGATGCCAAGCTTTACCAGACGGTGACGGGATTAACCCCCGGAGCCACTTATAAAGTAGAAGCCCGTATGAATAGCACGGCAGGCAGACAGGCCCGCTTCTATGCAGATAACTACGGCGGACCATACATTTACACCTCCATTTATAATCATTTGTCGGATTTTCCTTATCGCTATTTGTATGTAACGCTTGGTCCTAATAGCACTTCCATGGATGTAGGCATGCACACGCCACCAACCACTAACCCAGGTAAGTGGGCTAACTTGGATGATATTGTTATAACTCAGGTACCCACCTTGCCATCAGTAAGTTATGAATCAGAGAATGCCGTGCTCAATGCTGTTCGTTTATACAATTCTTCATCGGCCTCAGGTGGATCTTATGTAGGCGGAATTGATTCCAATACCAGCTCCATCGAATTTCAAAATGTTTCTGCTTCTTACTCGGGTGAGCATATGGTAAGGATTTTCTATGCCAATGCTACTACTTCCATGGGCTTACATCAACTTCAGGTAAATGGTGTCAGCCTGGGTAATGTTGAATATCCTGACAGCGGCCCGTGGGGACAGTTTTCACAGAATTTCATAGAGGCTCCGGTACGCTTAAATGAAGGTAGTAATACCATCAAACTTACCAGAGTGGCCAATTATGCTGAGATTGATAAGATTGAAGTATTGGCGGCATTTGATGGAAACAAGCCAGCTGACGATTCTGGTATTCTCACTGGCGGTGTTTATAAAATCATCAACCGAAATTCAAATAAGAGTTTAGATCTTGGCTCTAGCGGCCAAAATAATGGTGATAACTTGTTGCAATGGGATTATTTCGGTAGCAACAATCAAAAATTCAGATTGGAGGAAGTGAGTCATGGTGTATATGCTATTTATCCGCTTCATAGCAATAAATCACTAGATGTTTTAGGTGTTTCAATGGCCAATGGAGCTACGGTGGTGCAGTGGGATTATCTTGGTGGAGGCAACCAGCAATGGGCTGTAGTGAGCACCGGCGATGGATTCTTTAAGCTGATTAACAATAATAGTGGCAAGGTGATGGAAGTGGCAAATGCCTCTGTTCAAAATGGTGCTGACGTTAGGCAATGGCAATACACCGGAGGAGCACACCAGCAATGGAAACTGGAAAAACTCGCTGATCCTGCTCCAAATCAGGTAGTTTCAGGTGGTGTTTATAGAATGATCAATAAAATGAGCGGCAAGTCATTAGATATCGATGCCATGTCACAAAATAACCTGGCGCAACTCATTCAGTGGGAATATTTGGGCAACCTGAATCAACAATACAAAGTAGAACTGACCAATGGAGGTTTTTACCGAATAACACCCATGCATTCCGGCAAGTCACTTGAGATAGAGAATTCACTGACCACCAACGGTGCTTTTGTAAAGCAATTCGATTATTGGGGTGGCCACAATCAGCAGTGGTCTATCATACCTGAAAGTAATGGTTATTACAGAATAATTAATCGTCATAGCGGGAAGGCCATGGATGTTTTAGGGCTGAATACGAATAACGGAGCCAAGGTAGGGCAGTGGGACTTTGTTGGTGGAGATAGTCAGTTATGGAGATTTGAGCGAGATTTTTCTAAGCCATCAGGTTTTGCCAGAGAAGAATCACCCGAAAGTAAATTGGATTCTCAATTTAACGTATTTCCTAATCCTACCGAGGGCAAGCTCACGGTTCAATTGCCTAAATTACAGTCTCAAATCAATGTGAAATTACTCACTATTGATGGGAAAGAGCTCTTGCACAAAGATTATGAAAACACCCAGCAAATAGAGCTTGAAACATCTTCACTAGGTCATCAGGGTATGATTTTATTGAAGATCAGTTCGGGAGACTATTCCAGATGTGAAAAAATATTATTGAAATAAAAATGAAAGACAGCCTTAAAGCACAAGATTGCGGTCATGCTTTAAGGCTGTTTATAAAACTGATACTATGAGAAACCTTTTGTACCTTTTACTACTCTTGCTAAGTGCCAATGTAATGGCTCAATCTTCAAAGCAAGAGCCCAAAATGAAATTTGGTGATACTTCACGTCTGGGAAGACCTTTTTCCAAAGATCCGCACGTGGTAAATTTCAAAGGCAGGTATCTCATGTATTACTCCACTCCTCCCAACGATAAATTTAAAGGCTGGGGCATTGGCATAGCCGAAAGTCACAACTTAACTAGCTGGAAACCAATAGATCATATTGCCGCTGAATATGATTATGAGGCCAAAGGGCTGTGTGCTCCTGGGGCTTTGGTGAGAAACGATACAGTGCACCTTTTCTATCAGACTTATGGTAACTGGGAAAAGGATGCTATCTGCCATGCCTGGTCAGTGGATGGTGTTCATTTTCAGAAAAACGCTACCAACCCAATATTCCGACCTCAGGGCAGCTGGACGGTTGGCCGTGCTATAGATGCGGAAGTGGGAATGTTCAAAGGGAAATTCTATTTATACTTCGCCACCCGTGACACCACCATGACTACCCAAATGCAAGGTGTGGCGGTGGCCAAAGGACAATCTTTTGACAGAGACCAGTGGATACAACAAGGGGATGGACCTGTGCTTGCCCATAAATATCCATGGGAAGGAGAGTGCGTGGAAGGAGCTTCAGTGATTACCAGAGGCGATGAAATGTACATGTTTTATGCCGGTGCTTATAACAATCAGCCGCAGCAGGTGGGCCTGGCTAAAAGCAAGGATGGAGTACATTGGGAGCGTTTATCCAATAAGCCTTTTCTTGAAAATGGAGATCCCGGCAGCTGGAACAGTAGTGAGTCTGGTCATCCCCACATTTTTAAGGATAATGATGGTAAAACCTACCTCTTCTTCCAGGGAAATAATGACAATGGCCATACCTGGATGATTTCTAAAAAAGAGGTGCTATGGAATGCTGATGGACCTTATTTTAAGGATAATGATTGTCCTAAATAAGGGATGCAAAAGTACTGCACATATCATCTTGAGAGTTTAATGGCTACTTTAGCATCATTTGATTAACACTTTTCTAATGAATCCTTTCAAGCTACCACTATTATTATTACTTATTACCAGCATTTCTTTAGTTCAGGCACAAAGCACTGTCAGACAAAAGATTAGCATTAATTCAGGCTGGAAATTTCATCAAGGTGAACTTACTCAGCCATTTGCAGAATCAGTAGATTGGCAGCACATTGCTCTGCCCCATAGCTGGAATGCTCAGGATGCTACTGATGAAGAGCCAGGTTATTATCGTGGTGAAGCCTGGTATACTAAAGAATTGTCCATTAGCCCTAATTGGAAAGGTAAAAAGCTCTACCTGTTTTTTGAAGGGGCCAATCAGGAAGCTGAAGTTTTTGTAAATGGCCAGAAGGCAGGGAGTCATATCGGAGGCTATACTCGCTTTGCCATTCCTATGACCAACCTCATAGACTTTGAAAAATCTACAGCCACCATAGCTGTGAAGCTGAACAACCGTCATAATGAAGAGATACCTCCTTTAGAAGCAGATTTTACTTTCTTCGGTGGTATCTACAGAGATGTTTATGTAGTAGCTTTGGAGCCTGTTCATACCGATTTAGAAAAATATGCCTCTTCTGGTGTTCAGATAACCACTCCGCAAGTGTCAACCGAGCAGGCTGAAGTGGAGGTGATGACTCATTTGGTTAATGAGCAAAAACAAGCGAGCAAAGTAGAAGTTCAACAGCTGATTTTAGATGCGGATAAGAAGGTCATAGCAAAGGTATTTAATAAACTTACGTTAAAGCCAGGTTTGGCTGCAGATCTGAGTCAGAATATAAAAGAAATTAAAAACCCGCATTTATGGTCTATTGAAGATCCTTATTTGTACACCGTTGTCACTAAAATAATAGACAGCAAAAGTAAGCAGGTGCTGGATGAAGTAGAAAATTCCCTGGGATTTCGATGGTTTAAATTTGACGGCAATGAAGGCTTTTCACTTAACGGGAAACATGTAAAACTGATTGGCACTAACCGACACCAGGATTATTTAAGCTTAGGTAATGCCCTGCCTGATGCGCTGCATATCAATGACATCAAATTGCTGAAAGCCATGGGTGGCAACTTCCTGAGAATAGCTCATTATCCTCAAGATCCTACCATTCTGGAGATGTGTGATAAGTTAGGGATTATTACTTCTGTAGAGATTCCGATCGTTAACAGAGTGACGGAATCAGAGGTTTTCCTCAGCAATTGCAAGCAGATGATGACGGAAATGATCCGTCAAAACTTTAATCATCCCAGCGTGGTGATATGGGCTTACATGAATGAAGTTCTGCTTAGGCCAAGATATGGTAATGATTCGGATGAACGAAAGGCTTATTATAAAGAAATCACTCGCCAGGCTCAGGAACTGGAAAATTTGATCAGAAAGGAAGATCCCACCAGATATACCATGATTCCTAATCACGGCTGGTTTGAAGGTTATAGAGATACTCAACTTACTCAAATTCCGATGATTGTCGGCTGGAATTTATATCCGGGGTGGTACGGAGCTGACATTCATGGCTTGGAGAAATTTCTGGAAAGGCATCATCAGGAATTATCTGATAAGCCATTGATAATCACCGAATATGGGGCAGGGGCCGATCCTAGATTGCATTCTTTTGACCCTAAACGATTTGATTTCACAGTGGAATATGAAACTTACTATCACAAGCACTATGTGGAGCAAATCAAAAAGTACCCGTTTGTAGCTGGTGCCAATGTTTGGAACCTGAATGATTTCTATTCTTCAGGCAGGAGAGATGCTGTGCCGCAAGTAAATAACAAAGGCCTGGTCACTCAGGATAGAAGACCAAAAGATGCTTTCTATTATTATCAGGCAGCCTTATGGAAAGAACCTTTTGTGGGCCTGGGATCAAAAATTTGGCAGTACAGAGCAGGTGTCGAAGATGCTGAAAATACTGGTGTTTCTTCTCAGGAATTTGAAGTGTACAGCAATCTGGATAAAGTAAATCTGTTTTTGAATGGTCAGGATTTGGGAGAGAAGCAGGTGAATAAGAATGTTGCGAGCTGGAAGGTCCCATTTAAAAATGGGATCAATTGGCTTGAAGCCATAGGGAAAAGAGATGGCAAGAAGGTAAAGGATTTTATGCAGGTGAATTTTCAGATTCAACCTTACGATCTAAAAAGTAAAAAATGGCCTTTTGAAGAAATCAGAATCAGTCTGGGAGATCACCGCTATTTTGTAGATGACCTCACCCATGAAGTATGGATGCCGGATCAGATGTACAAAGCAGGCCAATGGGGTGAAAAGGGTGATTTTCAATCTAAAAAGGAAAATCCTTCAGATATACTCGGTACCAATATTGACCCCATCTATCAAACCCAGCAGTATGATATCAAAGAATATCAGTTAGATGTTCCGGCAGGCAAGTATGAAGTAACTTTTTATTTTGCAGAATTACTATCTAATAAAGAGCTGGAGAAGTTGGTCTATAATCTTGGCAATGACACAAAACAGGAGAAGGCTTCTAAACGTGTATTTGATGTTTATATCAATGGAAATTTAATCATTGACGACCTGAATCTTGCGGAACAATACGGTGAACGTGTGGCCGTAGAAATCAAAACAGAGGTGTTTGTGGAAGATGAAAAAGGCCTTCAGTTAACTTTTGATGCTTCTGCTGGTCAGGCAGTGCTCAATGGGCTAAAAGTGAGAAAGGAATATTAGAACGGACTTTTTCATAGCATTCATTGAATTTAAGTGTATATTTAACACGTAAAAATAATCAACAAAAACGCTATGAAAATTCTAAACCGCTGGATCTTTACCTGCTGTCTTATGATGTCCTCAACTTTATGGGCGCAGGTTAAGGTTGACATTCAGACTGATAAGCCGTCTGTTAAAATTGACAAAGATATTTATGGGCATTTCGCAGAGCATCTTGGTAGATGTATCTATGGTGGATTCTATGTGGGTGAAGACTCTGAAATACCCAATACTGCCGGAGTAAGGAATGATGTAGTAAAGGCCCTTAAAGATCTTAAAATACCCAATTTGAGATGGCCCGGTGGTTGTTTTGCCGATACTTATCACTGGAAAGATGGTATTGGACCCAAAAAAGACAGACCTACTATTGTGAACAAATGGTGGGGTGGCGTTACGGAAGATAACAGTTTCGGTACCCATGACTTCCTAAATATGTGCGAACTGCTAGAGGCTGAGCCTTATCTCTCTGCTAATGTGGGAAGCGGTACCGTGCAGGAGGTTGCTGATTGGGCTCAGTACGTGACTCATGACGGACAGAGTCCTATGTCAGAATACCGAATAGAAAACGGTAGAAAAGAGCCGTGGGATGTGAAATTTTGGGGCATTGGAAACGAAGCGTGGGGCTGTGGTGGAAATATGACTCCTGAGTATTATTCAAATATCTACAGGAAATATGTGACCTTCATGCCTGGGGGTTTATATAGAATAGCTTCTGGCGCCAGTTCTGATGATTATAACTGGACTGAAGTACTAATGAAAAACATTCCTAATCACATGATCGAGGGCATGGCCTTGCATCACTATTCGGTAATCGACTGGGGGAATAAAGGCCCTGCGGCAACTTTCTCTGAAGAGCAATATTTCAAAATAATGAAGCAGGCGCTAAGAATGGAAGAGCTGATTGAAAAGCACAGTGCTATTATGGATAAGTATGATCCTGAAAAGAAAATTGCCTTAGTGGTTGATGAGTGGGGCGGCTGGTATGATGTGGAAGAGGGCACTAACCCGGGATTTCTATATCAGCAAAATACCATGAGAGATGCCATGATTGCCGGTGCTACCTTGAATATTTTCAATAATCACGCGGAGAGAGTTCGTATGGCTAACCTGGCTCAGGCTATTAACGTCTTGCAGGCTGTTATCCTTACTGATAAGGAAAAAATGATCCTTACGCCCACCTATTGGGTCATGAAGATGTACAGCGTACATCAGGATGCTCAGCTCTTGCCATTGAAGGTAGACGAAAAGTTCTATTCATTCGGAGATGATAAGCTGCCAGCTATTTCAGCTTCAGCTTCTAAAGATAGCAATGGTAAAATCCATATTTCTGTGGTGAACATTGACGCTAAAAAAGCCAATGACATCACGTTCAGTTTAGGAAATGTTGATTTAAAAAATGCTAAAGCAGAAATTTTAACTTCAGCTCAGCTACAAGACCACAACACCTTCGAGCAGCCTGACAAAATAAAGCTTGCTGAGTTTAAGAAATTCAAAGCTAAAAAAGGAGAACTTACTTTAACCGTACCACCATTTTCAGTGGTTGTATTTGAAGTGAATTAGTGAATTATTGCTTAATTCTTTGAGGCCATCCGGTAGTAATACTATCGGATGGTTTTTCATTTAAAGATCTTTTTAAAAATAGAAGATTGCTCTTTTCCTTCATTCAGCTTTTTGTATGTCTCGTAGTTAAATGAGGAGGCAGATATGATTTTATCTATGGGTAGTACAATTTCGAAATTGTCATTCTCATCTCGTGGGTAATTTGTGGTGAGGTCCAGTTTGCCCTCGGCATTGCGGTAACCAGAAAATAGCGGAATAATATTAATGAAGCCATCTTCTCCGTGTGGATCTCCCATTCTGGTAAGGCCGCCTACATAAACCTTTTGGGTGGTCAGCGTAAAAAGCATTGGCCTTCTTTTTATAAATTCCTGTAGCAAAAGCCTTTGAAATTCATCACCTTCCTTTCTAATGGCCAGGTATACCTGATAGTCTTCCCTTTTCCTAAATAGGAAATTGATAAATTCAGTGAGTATGGCTGGAATAAGAAATGATGCTGCCAAGGTATAGGCATAAGGTTCATTGATCTGTACGAAGCTTCTAATGCCTGCTTCGGCGCTGCTGATCATGCCATAAGGATCCCAATATTGTAAAGTTTTTGATAAAAGAAGAAGAGCAAATCCCCAGAGGATGCCGGCCACACCAGAAGCATAAATGAGTACCTGACGCGGCATGCGTCTAATTCTGTTTCTCCAAAAAATAGATCGTGATAAAAAATAAAATCCTCCGAGTAACGGGAGGACAATGATACTCCAGCTCATATTTGGAGATTATTATCTTTTCATATCGTCGTAGATGACTTTGATATGGGGGCTTTCGTAGAAATAGTCTCGGTCTACCTTTAGAGCGTTGTTGTCTGTTTCCACAAACTTCTTCTCTCTAAATAACTCTTTAATTTCTTTTTCCGATAGACTGTTTCCGTGACTATTCATAGCTAAGTGTTTAACGAAATATACTAAGAAAAAGTTGATTTTTCAATTTAATACTTGGTACTGCAAATATAAAAACACCTCATTAAATGCTCAAAAGCCATATAATGAGGCGTTTTCTATATTATAAAACTTCTGCAACTGTTTCAGCTTCAGGGTGTTTAAGTAAATCTTTTAGCTCTTCATAGCTTACAAATACCTCTGATGGACCTTTGGCATATGGAGCAATTTCATAGCTGTTATAGTAAAATTTGATTCCTTTATCTAATAGAGCAAAATTGTTCAGGTTGTAATAAACACCATCTTCAAACTCATAGCCTTCGTCACTTAAGTCAGTGCCAGGTTCTATTTTATAAGTTTCTCTGAATTTCTGCTCTACTATTTGGTTCAGCTTGGCATCAAATCCGGGCTTAAACAGTGATTCAAAATCAATCAGATCACCAGTAGCAGGATCAAAGTTTAGATAATGCATGTCAAAGCTTCCGTGAGCGCCACCGGTATAAATGTCTGCGGTGAGCTCTACTGTTACTGAAACAGAGTCGTTTCTAAGTACTTTCCCATTGATTTTAGCATACCAGCCAAAAGCTTCTCCGAAAGCCTCTTTCACCTCTTTGTAATCCGCTATAAAGCCTTCTACAAACATGGCGATAGATTTATTTTCCACTGAATCAGGGAAAAACTGATTAAGCACATAAGACTCTATTTGCTCATTAATAGCAGTGGCCTGCGATGGATGCTTATCAGTATCAAATTCAGGGTAATTGAGCTCAATGCGTGTACAATAGATGGATGTATCCGTATCGCACTGACCATACTGCTTGGTATAATCGTTAAAAGTATATTCCAGAGAAGTGATTTTTTCCTCTTGTGGCTCTTCTTCCGTAGTCTCCTCTTTAGGTTGCTTGGTACAACTGGTGGCTGCTGCTAGCAATAGCATCAGCAGCCAATGGTGTAGATTAATCTTCATGTCGCCAATATATTGAATAAAATTGATCCTATAAAACCGGCAAGGCTATCAAATTGTTAAAGCAACTCGTTAGCCAAGTTAGCCAGTTCGGATCTCTCACCTTTTTCAAGGGTTATATGGGCATACAGTTCATGATCCTTCACTCGGTCTATCAGATAAGAAAGGCCATTACTCTGCGAATCGAGGTAAGGGGTGTCTATCTGATAAATATCTCCGGTAAAAATAATCTTGGTGTTCTCACCAGCTCTGGTAATAATAGTTTTTACCTCATGTGGAGTAAGGTTTTGAGCCTCATCTACTATAAAGCAAATGTTAGATAAACTACGACCTCTGATATAAGCCAAAGGTGTTATCACCAGCTTTTCCTGATTTACCATTTCAGTAAGCTTGGAATATTCCTTATCTGACTCGTGATACTGATTCTGGATGAACTTTAGGTTATCCCAAAGTGGCTCCATGTACGGGTTGAGCTTAGACTTAATGTCACCAGGAAGGTATCCAATATCTTTATTACTTAAAGGTACGATTGGCCTGGCCAGATAGATTTGCTTAAAGCTTCTCTTTTGCTCCAACGCGGCGGCCAGTGCAATTAACGTTTTACCTGTACCCGCTACACCTTGCATGGTAACTAGCTTTATCTCAGGGTTTAATATGGCATGAATAGCAAAAGTCTGCTCTGCATTTCTTGGCTTTATGCCATATGCTGACCGCTTTTCTACATGTTCTATTCTATCAGTAATCGCATTGTAGTACGATAAAATAGACTTCTTACCACTCTTTAAAATGTAGTAGCTGTTTTTTAAAGGCTTTTCTTTGCCTAAAACGTCTTTAGGCTCGCATGATCCTTTTTCATAAAGCTCATTAATCTTATCTGGAGTCAGTTTGTCGTGAATTTTTTTTCCAGAATAAAGTGAGCTTACATTCTTCACTTTACCTGTATTATAATCCTCAGCAGGTAGACCTAATGACTTGGCTTTTAACCTGAGGTTAATGTCTTTACTTACCAGAATTACCTTTTTGTCTTTAGATTCTTGCTGAAGTTGCAGTGCAGCATTTAATATTCTGTGATCAGCCTTTTCCTCATCAAACACCTCATTTGCATCGACCTTGCTTTTTGCATGCATCAACACTTTAAACTTCCCTTTATTCCTTCCGTTCAGATTATTCCAGTCATGCAACATCTGCCCTTGGGCCAGTTTATCCAGTAGTCGGGTAAACTCTCTAGCCTCAAAGTTTTTGGTGTCGTTTCCTTTTTTAAACTGATCCAGCTCCTCTAAAACAGTAATAGGAATGCCTACATCATGCTCTTCAAAGTTCATGATGGAGTTGTGTTCGTAAATGATAACTGAGGTGTCAAGTACAAAAATCTTCTTTTCTTTCGTCTGTGCTTTCGCCATAAAGGGTAGGTCGTTTAAAAAGTGGATGTTAGGTAAATTTAATTAACTAGGTGAAAAACAGAAATAAACGAAGAAAAGATTTTAAGTAAATTTTGGCGAACCCAAAAAGAAGAGAATGAAGCTATTTAATTCATTATTTTTTCCATGATCACATAGTCTATTCCACCTTTGGTGAACTCGTTATCAGTGGTTTGCATACCAAATTTCTCATAAAACCCTGCCTTGTCCTTTCGGGCGTTGCACCAAATGCGTTTTACATTTTCCTCTTCAGCCTTATTGAAAAGGAAGTGTAAAAGTTTAGAGCCATAACCCTTGCCTTGCTCATCTAAGTCGGTGGCAAATTTCCTAAACTGACCTTCATCGCCCTCAATAAAAAGAGAAACAACAGATACCAATCGATCACCTAAAAACAAGCCATAATGACACCCTTCTTCATCATTATCCAGTTTTACATAGTCCAAAGGCTTGTCCGGCCACATCACGGTGTGTCTTAATGGCCAGGTTTGGTGGTGGGGGATAGGGTGAATTTCTAAAATGATCGTAAAACGTTAAGTGATTAATAAAGTGTTATCTTATAGTCTTTAGCAGATCCTCAAATATGTAAACCTTGTTTCTTCTGCCTTTTGTAATTTGCCTTAAAATGCTTTCCTCCTCAAATTTGTTTAATAAATTATAAATGGTCTGGTAGCTGTTAGTCTTTATTTGTAGCCTGATTGATTTAAAAGAAACAATTGGGTTTTCAAAGATTATATCTAACAAGTCTACTGCGTATTGAGAATTAAAATTGACCAACTTTTCTCTTGTTTTTTTATATAGTTCTAACATATCCTTTACCTTGGTTTGAGTGTCTTCAGCTTGTATTTTGATTGAGTTGAGAAAAAACCTGATCCAAGAAGTCCAATCTTCTTCAGTATCTACTAATCTTAAAAAGTTATAGTATTCTTGTTTATTGTTTTCAAAGTATTCACTTACATATAAAAGAGGGTATGATAATATGTTTTTTTCATAAAGAATTATAGGAATCAATAAACGACCTATTCTTCCATTACCGTCTAGAAAGGGATGAATCGCCTCAAATTGATAGTGAGCAATTGCTGTCTGAACTAATGGATCAGGTTCTTCTTGGCTATTAATATATTTTCCCAATTAGAAACCAATTCATTTAACTCGGATGAACTAGGTGGAATGTATATTGCATTTTCTATTGAGCCTCCTGGCTTTCCAATATAAACAGGTATTCTTCTGAAATTCCCTCTATCCTTACTTTCACCTCTAACTGAATTTAGTAGAATAGAATGAAGTTGTTTGATGAAGTTTTCTCCAATAGCTTTTTTAGGGAGTATTTCAGTGGCTTCTCTAATTGCCATTCTATAATTTATGATTTCTCTTACATCCTGTTCTCTGGAATTGTTTTCTGTGTTTCTTCCTTCCGCTTCGTACTTGAATACATCTTCTATCGTGGCTTGAGTTCCTTCAATTTTAGAACTGGCTACAGCTTCTTTGGTTAGTAGAGGAGTCGTCAATAAATCTGGATTAGGAATATTGGCTAAAAGACCTTTTAGTTCGCCTTGTGAACGGTTTGCATCTCCAATTTCTTTTATTAAACCAGAATAATCAATATGTGGAGGTAGCAGTTTTAATTTGTGTGGTTGTGAGCTCATTTTTATTCCAATGAAATAGATTATAAATCCTCATATTCTAATATAATTAATTTTAATGGAATATGGAATGTTGTATTCCAATTCATTGGAATATGGAATTAATGTCAACCCAACCCAACTCCCTTCAAAGTATAAAAATCCTCTTTCTCATGAGGGTGAATTTCCAGTACATTGGCCAGAACCATTAAGATTAATGTCCTGGAAGCTTGATAGTAGTTTCTACCTGAAATTTTTTTAAACTCATTTACGGTAATGGTTTCATTGTTTTCCAGGTAGGTCATGAGCAGCTTTTCCTTATCACCAAAGTTGAATTGGATGCTCTTGTTTTTACTTTGCCTGTCCAATATTTCCTTTACATGCTTGCTGGCTTTTATGCTTCTGTCTGCTACACGCACAAAAGCCTGACGCCCATGTAAAAGCTCATTGTTAACTACACAATGAGCCTTATTGTCACTAGCAGGCACCTCGTATACCACAACGGAGCTGTCTTCGGTGAGGTCTATAATATGTACAGTGTATTCAAAGGCTGGCTTACAATATTTTTCAATGGCTCTATCCAGCGCAAAGATCTCATCCTCAGGATATTTCACTCCTGCCAATGATCCATCATCATGTACACCAATAAAAAGATGGCCTCCCGCAGTATTGGCGAAGGCCACTAGTTCCTTCACCACCTTCTCAGGATGCCGCATCTTAGCCTTGAACTCAATCGTAGCATTTTCTCCATGCCGGATGAGCCTTTTTACGTCTGAGAGTTGCATCACTTATCATCTTTAAAATTTAAAAATGATCATTATCCTCATCTTCATCATCAGGACCTGGCATGGTAAACATACCGCTCAATAGATCTTTAAACTGTAAGCCTCTGGTAAGTTCATGTCTGCTGAGCATACTATACTCAGCCAGGCCATGTAGGGCAAACTCCATCAAAAACAGCTTGGTGGCGTAGTCCTCATTTTTATGATACTGATCTACCAGCTTCTCTAAGCCAGGTACATTTTTTAACGCTTGCTCATGTTCCTGATTGTTATAATCGTTTAGAATATCTATCTGGTGGCTATCTCCGAACCAGTCTGTGATGGTCTTATATGGGTTTTCTCCTTTTTGCTTTCTGAGCTTATCAGGATCTGGGAAATACGTTACAAATTGCGTTCTTATGGCTTTGCCTACCAGGTTTCTGGCTACAATACCTGCACCTTCCTGTTCTCCTTCATATACTAATTCCACTTTTCCCGTGATGGAAGGCACAGCACCATATAAATCAGATACTCGGATCTGTGTTTTTTCATCATTATATAATGCCCTTCTTTCCGCAGCACTCACCAGGTTTTCATAGGCAGAGATGGTTAAACGGGCTGAAACACCACTTTTACTATCTACATATTCGCTGTCACGGGCCTCAAAAGCAATTTGCTCTATCAGATCTTTACTGATTTCATTTACTGATACCAGTTCTTTCTGTTCTGATTTAATGTGAGCTTCCTGTTCAGTAATTTTTCTACCTATGGCAATATCTTTAGGATAGTGTGTAATGATCTGACTATCAATTCTATCCTTTAAAGGCGTAACAATACTCCCTCTGTTTGTATAATCTTCCGGGTTGGCTGTGAAAACAAACTGTATGTCCAATGGCATTCTTACCTTAAAACCTCTTATCTGAATGTCACCTTCCTGCAGAATATTAAAGAGAGCCACCTGAATACGAGCCTGTAAATCAGGTATTTCGTTGATAACAAATATACCTCTGTGTGATCTCGGAATTAACCCAAAGTGAATCACTCTTTCATCAGAATATGGAAGTTTCAATGTAGCTGCTTTAATAGGATCTACATCTCCAATTAAATCTGCAATAGAAACATCTGGAGTAGCTAGTTTTTCGCTGTAGCGATCATTTCTAGGTAACCAGCTAATGGGGGTGTCATCTCCTTTTTCGGCTACAGTATCTCTGCCAAATCTTGAGATAGGGTTAAAAGGATCATCATTCATCTCAGAGCCTTCTATAACCGGGATGTACTCATCTAAAAGCTGAACCATCATTCTGGCCATACGCGTTTTAGCCTGCCCTCTTAAACCTAATAAGTTGATGTCATGCATAGAAAGGATGGCTCTTTCCATATCTGGAATTACCGTGTCCTCATATCCCCAAATGCCCTCAAATACGTTTTCCTTTACTTTTATTTTTTGAATAAGATTATCTCTTAATTCCTGCTTTACTGATTTGCTTTTGTATCCCGCGGCCTTTAATTCGCCAAGGGTTTTTATATCTATCAATTCTCTTGATTGCATAAACTGTGTCTCTGTTAAAGTTTTTTCCTTCTGTTTTTCCTATAGTCCTCAAAAATCAGGTCTCCTAAACCCTGAAGACTACTGTAGTAAGCATTTCCATTATTTACCTTGGTAAACTCCCTCACAAACTCTTTGAGATAAGGGTCTGAGGCAATCATAAAAGTGGTAACAGGAATTTTTAGCTTTCTACATTGCTTGGCTATATTGAGCGTTTTAGTAAGGATTTTGCTGTCTATGCCGAAGCTGTTTTTGTAGTATTTTATCCCTTCTTTTAAGCAGGTAGGCTTTCCATCAGTAATCATGAAAATCTGCTTGTTAGGATTTCTCCTTCTTCTTAATAAATCCATGGCAAGTTCCAGCCCTGCCACCGTGTTTGTATGGTATGGACCTACCTGTAAATACGGAAGGTCTTTAATTTCTATTTGCCAGGCGTCATTACCAAAAACTATAATATCTAAAGTGTCCTTTTTATACTTTCGGGTGATGAGCTCAGCCAGTGCCATAGCTACTTTTTTTGCTGGCGTTATACGGTCTTCTCCATAAAGAATCATGGAGTGAGAGATGTCAATCATGAGGACTGTAGATGTCTGGGTCTTGTACTCATTTTCTAGGACTTCGAGATCATTCTCAGTCATCATGAAGTTATCTAAACCATGATTGATCTGGGCATTACGAAGTGAGTCAGTCATAGAAAGCTGCTCCAGCGTGTCACCAAACTGATAGTCTCTTCTATCTGTGCTTTGCTCGTCTCCTTGCCCGCCAAATGTGGTTTTGTGCTCACCACGACCAGATTTCTTAAGCTTACCAAATATTTCTTCCAAGGCATCTGAGCGGATCTTTTGTTCGCTCTTTGCTGTGATCTCAAAAGAACCGTCAGGCGTTTTATCGGTAAGGTAGCCCTTATCCTTCAGGTCTTCTATGAAATCACCCATGCCGTAATCATTGTTGGTGATATTATATTGCTTATCCAGGTTATTTAACCATGCCAACGCCTCTTCTACATCCCCACCGGTAATAGTAACAAGCTGTAGGAATATATCCATGAGCTTATCAAAGTCTGATTTGTTCTGATCAGGGGAGGGGATAAATTTTGTGAATCTTGTACCTAACATAACCAATGTGAAAATTAAACAGTAAAGACTAAGTTCAAAACGAATTCACTGGAAATTCTGTTCAGATGATTTTTGGATTATCCTCCTGCGAAAGAATAATAGTAGAAGTAGATTAACGCATGGCTTAGCAGGTAGTTACATGTTTGGTATTCTTTTTGTCTTTTACCAAATACGATTTAGTCAATTGAAAGAAACTTTAAACTAATGTATCTATGAAAAAGTCTTTACTAATCTTATTGGTAGCGGGGTTGTTTACTTCTGCATGTGCGTCATATTCTTGCCCTACGTATTCTAAAGCGCCTGCAAAGAAAGAGCAGAGAACTGAAAAGACTCAGCACATTTAACTAATGGATGTTTAATAGTTATATATAAATGAATAAAAAGAGGGAGCTTAACGGCTCCCTTTTTTTTGTCTTATTAGGTTCTAAAGTTTCCAATTTTGGGAAAAATTTCCTGTTATAAAACTAAATGGCACGGCGCTTTTTGAAGTATGGTTTAAGCACTAACCGATCAAGTAAAATAAGTGAACAAATTACCAAGGCAAACATGAGAGCATTCATGAACCCTCCTATATTTAAAGATGATGGTAATGCATCTAATTGTATCAGCTCTGTGAGTTGATTTGATGTGTAACTATTTGGTAATGATAGCTTTAATTGGCTGTTTGAGATGAAAAATGCACCTCCTAAAACTATCAATAGCATAGTGATTAGCAGGATAAATCCTCTTCTGGTCATGATAGCATCTGGTACAATGGCCGTTTTATTTATACTGGCCATAACCGATTCACTAAAATTTATGGGAGTAGCCATCAGGTGATCTTCAGATAAAGTAAAGCTCAGCGACTGGTGGAGTTTTGTTAACTCCTTGAGCCTATCCGCCCAGGGCTGCTGTTTACAGGCAGTTTCTACCACAAGCATTTCCTCATTACTCAAATGACCATCCAGGTAGTCTAATAAAACTTCGTCAGATAAATTTATGGGCTTGCTCATATCTATAAATTTAATGCTTCTTCTTTTAAAATATTCTTCATCTCATCCGCTAGTTTCTTGCGGCATCGGTGAAGTCTCACTTTCACTGTATTGGGACTCATGTCGGTAATTTCTCCGATTTCTTCCAGTGAAAAATCTTTGAGATAAAATAATGATATAATGGTCCGGTCCTTATCAGAAAGTCTGCTCAACGCCTTTTCTATGTATACTTTTTGATCCGTCTCTTCCAGCCTGTTCTGTTCATCGGCCTGGAGATAGTGTTCTGCCTTTTCCAGGTCTTCTTTAATCACCTTCCTTTTTCTCTTGGCTGTAATCGCTGTATTAAAAGTGATTCTATAAAGCCATGTAGAAAATTTGGAGTCATGGTTAAACCTACTCAGGTTTTGATAGGCCTTCACAAAACTATCATGGGCCACCTCTTCAGCATCTTCAGCACTTTCCAGAATCTTTAAAGCGATATTAAAAGCATACTTTTTATGCCTTTCTACCAGCATATTAAAAAGGTGATGCTCTCCTTTAACAATCCGCTTTACAAGTATATTATCGTTCTGATCGTGCACGTGGGTTGGACGCTGTTGGTCTTTTTCAAGTTACAGCAATCTTGCAGTTTTTTTAAATAAATAATTTTCTTAAAAAATATTAAATCTCTTGTAACCTAGACTTTTGATTTGCAGTCCAACGGGCAAATTAAAACTCAAAATAATATGCAAGAATTAGCTTTATTCATCCCTATTTTATCTGTAATAGGAATTGTGTTAGTGATCATTTATTTAAGAAGATACTCTAACATAGAGAGAATGGCCATGATAGAAAAAGGTATTAACCGTGGCGAATGGTGGGGCGGAGAAACCAACAGCAGCATAGCCCTGCGCCTGGCCTTATTCTTTATTGGCATAGGATGTGGCTTTCTGATGGGAGAGGTGCTACGCGAGCTTACCGGTTTTAGAGAACCCATATGCTACTTCTCCATGCTGTTCATTTTCGGCGGAGCAGGTTTATTTGCCTCTTATGTTATAGAGGAGAAAAAGAACAAAAAGAGACTTCAATAATTCAAGTAAAACAGCTGGTGAATTTCAGGGTCATCACCAGCTTGTTTTATTTTCTTGAAGCTCTTCAGAGTTACTCCATCCCCTTCAGAGTCACTCGCAGAGGACTCTGAGAGAGAGCCAAAGCCACTCCAACGTAGCTACCTTTCCTTTTGGATCACTCCGACCGTAGCTACCTTTTCTTTTATGTCACTCCGGCCGTAGCGCAGCGAAGAGCCGGAGTCTCTGCTGTTCATTCATTCCACATCTTTTGCTTTTAATAATAATTCTGTGAAATTTATAATTCAAAAAGACGTCTCGTAATTTCTGAGAACTACTTAGTATGTAAGAAATGGTTATCCCTCACAACAAACTCCTAATACTAGATCTTGATGAAACGTTAATTCATGCAACTAAAGAGCCTGTTTCTGAGCATTGGGATTTCGAAATTGAAGATTACAAAGTTTTTAAACGACCATTTTTAGGACGTTTCTTAACAGAGGTTAAAAATCACTTCAGAATTGCAGTATGGTCTTCTGCTTCTGATGCTTACGTAGATAAGGTTGTTCAACATATTTTTCTAAAAGATTATCCATTAGAATTTGTGTGGGGGCGAACAAAATGCACTCAACAGTTTAATTATCAGTCTATTGATGACCAAGGTTACTCTGATTATTACAATCATTTGAACTATGCTAAAATCCTTAAGAAAGTCAGGAAAAAGGGAATTGCGAAAATGGAAGAAATATTGATAGTGGATGATACTCCTGAAAAATCTAAGTACAATTATGGAAATGCAATTTACCCATCTGAGTTTACCGGAGACAATACTGATGATGAACTTTTCCACCTACTAAACTATTTGATTGAAATAAAGGATGAACCTAACTTTAGGCTGATCGAAAAAAGAAATTGGAGGGAAGGTAAACAGAGTAAATAGTCAATATTAACACATGAAAAATTTAACAATCCTACTCTTAATTATTTTAATACATACTTCTGTTGATGCCCAGAATGGTAGTAGATTTAATATTAACATAAGTGATTCTTCTGAAATTGTCTATTCCATCAAAGAGTTGACCCAAAGGCAATTTGAAGCCAGTATATCGGACTTGGTTCAAGAGAAGAGTCGTTATGATGTAGATAATTCTAATGATAAGTGGCTTAGTAAGTTGAGTAATGCTTCTATTTCGGACAGCTGCATAATTATTACTCACCGAGGGAATGATCTAAAGCTTTGTAACAGAAAAAATGAGTCTGATGAACGCAATAATGAACTGTTTAGGGTATTAGATTATAAATGTGAGAATGTGATAATCCAAAATGAAGGATATGAATGGTGGAGATACGTGGTGGTAAATAATGCTAACTACTTTATATTACCCAATGCACCATTATTTATAGACTGCAACCGCATTTATTCTTATGGTAATTATTATGCAGAAGGGCAATTTAAGTATTGGGATATGGCCAGTGGGAAAAGTATGGGCTTTGACACGTTTAATTATTCGTTAAAGTCTTGCTACAGAGATGGTGAAATGTTCTATATCGTATTTACATCTTCTGATAATAGTGAAAAGAAGTTTATCGAATTAACGATAGAATAAATATTGTAACCCCTCACAGCCACTAGCAGAGGACTCTGAGGAACTAACCCCGACCATAACTCACTGAAGAAGTAGAATCAAAGGTCATCTTCATAGTTTTTCGCTTTACGCCAAGTTTCCCGTTATCCTCACTATACCGTGGGTCATCTATAAATGGCTCTTTGGTCATTTCAGTTACTTCCAGGCTGTAGAATCCAAATTCTTCTACCACTTTGCCAGTAATAGCATAAATACCGCGCCCTCTAAATGGCCACTTTGCTGCCGACTGGGGAAAATGTACGGTATCTATAAAATGCCCCTCTACATCCAGGAATGTCCCGAAATTCATTCTGGCTTTTTTTGTGGTGCTAGTATTCTTAATCGCTACCAGATAGCCATAAATAGTAATGGTTTGATGAAGGTTGTTCGGAAAGTCTATGGTTCTGAAATGGTAATCCGGCCTGTTTCTAAGTAAGTCAAACGGATTGCAAAGAGGAAAACCTAGAAGCTCCATTTCATCAAAAGCATTTTCTAATGGATGGGGAACTGAAATGTTAGGTATGGTCAATCGTTTAATATCTACTTCAAATAGCTTGGGCATATTTGAAGCCTTTTTTGTATTGGCTAAAAGGAAGTGAGCTTCCCATAGTAGTTCTTTTTTGTTTTTTCCTGTAAACTGAAATACCCCAGCTTTTATAAGGAGGGAAGCCTGATCCAATGAAACAGGCACTTTCTTCACAAAATCAGTTAAAGAAAGATAATCACCATACTTGCCTCTGGCTATTAACAGCTGCTCTATAGTTCTGTGATCCAGGTCTTTAATGAACCCAAGTCCCAGATATATTCTATTGCCATATATTTTTGTGAGGGCATCGCTCATATTAGCGCAGGGAGGAAATATTTTGGCTCCATGCATGCGCGCTTCATGTACATAGAGCTCAGTTCTGTAAAATCCGCCGAAGTTATTGATGGTGGCCACCATATATTCCATTGGATAATAGGCTTTTAAAAACAAGCTTTGGTAGCTTTCTACGGCATAAGAGGCCGAGTGTCCTTTAGAGAAGGCGTAGCCGGCAAAGCTTTCTATTTGCCTCCATATTTCAGCGCTTTCTGCATGAGAGTAGCCTTTGGCTTTGCAGTTAGTGAAGTATTTATCCTGTGCTTTTTGAAACTCATCTCTTGAGCGGAACTTGCCAGACATGCCTCGGCGCAGTACATCAGCTTCTGCTAAAGTAAGACCTGCATAATAATGCGCCACTTTAATCACATCTTCCTGATATACCATTACTCCAAAGGTCTCCGGCATAATATTCATAAGTATAGGATGTGCCTCTTTTCTTCTTTCCGGATGCCTAAACCTAAGGATATACTCACGCATCATCCCTGATTTGGCTACTCCAGGTCGAATAATAGAGCTGGCAGCTACCAGGCCAAGATAATCATCAGCTTCTAGTTTTTTCAAAAGCATGCGCATAGCAGGTGACTCCACATAAAAACAGCCAATAGCTTTACCTTGCTTCAGTAGTGATTTTACCAGTCCATCTTTCTTGAATCTGTCCAGGTCATGGATGTCAATAGCTGGATCCTGAGGCTTATTTTCTTTTACTATGGCCAGC
Organism: Fulvivirga ligni; assembly: GCF_021389935.1. Classification (NCBI taxonomy): domain Bacteria; kingdom Pseudomonadati; phylum Bacteroidota; class Cytophagia; order Cytophagales; family Fulvivirgaceae; genus Fulvivirga; species Fulvivirga ligni. The sequence continues at coordinate 6,305,592 of NZ_CP089979.1, read as the reverse complement.
GTATCTTTTATTTTCCCTAAGCCTCTCTGACTTAATATGTCAAACTTATAGAGTCCCACATCTTCGGCGATCACCATATCAAAATGAGTGGTAGGATAGCCTTTTGGCGGCAGGTCAGTGGCTGAAAAATAATGGATATGCTTTTGAGATATAAGTATACCACCAGCATGAATGCTTAAATGACTAGGGAAACCCTGAATAAGATGACCATATTTTAATACTAAATGAGAATAATAGTCTTGCCTGGGTTGACCTTCGGCAATTTTCTCAATTTCATGGGCCGGTAAACCAAATACTTTCCCCAGCTCCCTGATCACTGCCCTTAGTTGAAAAGTGCTGTATGTAGCCAGTAGTGCCACATTCTTAAACCGCTTGAAAATGTAGGAAGTAATATCTTCACGGTCAGTCCATGAGAAGTCAATATCAAAATCAGGCGGATTTTTCCTGTAAAGATTGATGAACCTTTCAAAATACAGATCCAAATCTATGGGGTCTACATCAGTAATTCTGAGAAGGTAAGCGATTATACTGTTGGCACCACTGCCGCGACCTACATAAAAGTACCCCTTTCTTCTGGCGTAAGTTACTATGTCCCAGTTAATCAAAAAATAGGCAATAAATTGCTTCTCTCTAATGACCTGAAGTTCTGTTTTAAGCCTTTTTTTGATAGCATCGTTGATCTCTTTATATCTATAGCTCAACCCTTTATAACATAGCTTACATAGCTTTTTATAATCTTCATATTCTGAGTGAGTATAGTTTTTCTGGTTCTTGTGATCTTGCTCGTCGCCAAATTCAAAGTAAATACTACACTGACTAATCAGTTTTAGGGTGTTGCTAAAGATTTCAGGATGAGGCGAATAGGTCTCAATGAGCTGATCTTTTGAAAGCATCTGGTGGTTTGGATCGCCTTCCTCTGATTTGGGTAGCTTGCTAAGCAGGGTGTTATTGTAAATGGCCCGTAACAGCCTGTGGGCATTGAAGTCTTTTTTATTTCTAAACGTGGCAGTTTGTAAAATAACCAGCTTGTCTTTCAGGGCTGGATAATATGATGAAAACCTAAGCCTGTTTATATATTGAGGAGTGACGCCCAGGTATTCGTTTTTTCGAAGACGCTGTCCTTTATATTCTGAAAAAGGGTAAATAACAAAAGCATGTTGAAATACTGGAGCCTTTTCTGGAATACTTTCACCAGAATGTAAAAATTGAGAAAGGTAGCGATTCAGCTCATAGTAGCCCTGGTTGTTCTTCGCAATGCCGATAAATAGCTGCTCTACACCATTCCTGAAATCAATTCCCAATACTGGCTTAATATTATATTTCGGCGCCAGACGCACAAAATTAAGGCAAGCCGCCGTAGAGTTAATATCAGTAAGTACCACCGCATCCATACCCTTACTACCAGCGTCCTCCAGCAACTCCTCACACGACATAGTGCCGTATTTAAAACTGTAATATGTATGGTTGTTTAGCAAAATAGTAGATAGTCTAGAGTAGTGAGTAAATAGTCTAGAGTATTGAGATAATAACCAATAACCCAATAACCAATAACCAATAACCAATAACCAATAACCAATAACCAATAACCAATAACCAATAACCAATAACCAATAACCCAATAACCACCAACCATCAACCATCAACCATCAACCATCAACCATCAACCATCAACCATCAAGCTCTCCTATTAGCCAACAAAGGCGGAGCATCTCCTTTAAATGGATTGAATCTGCTAATGGTTTTGGCTTCTATACCGGCTGCTCGTATTACAGTTCGGTCACCGTGTTTATCTCTGATCTTGTCCATAGCCTGGTACAGGCTGATCATTTCCAGGGAATCTTCAAAAAGGTTGATTTGGTAATTTCCATTGACCAAGTGGCTGAATTTCACACCTATAAGTCTCACTAATAGGCGCTTATCATACACTCTGTCAAAGAGCTCTAACACTTTGGGTATGAGCACATGATCGGCAGAGCTGTAAGAAATTCTTGACTGTAAAGTATAGGTGTTAAAATCTGAATATCTGATTTTAACAGATACACAGGCAGTAAGCTTTTGACCTCTTCGTAGCTGAAAAGCCAGGTTTTCGGCCATAGCCAGAATAATGGCTTTGAGCTTTACAATATCGATCGTGTCTCTATCAAAAGTGCGCTCGGTAGATATAGATTTTCTTTCAGAGTAAGGAATCACCGGAGAAGGATCTATGCCATTGGCCTTTTTCCACATGGTTGCACCATTTTTGCCGAAGGCCTTTTCCATCAGTTCAATAGGGGTTTCCTGGATAGTCTGTATATGTTTTATACCCAGATTGCATAAAGCGATATAGGTTTTATCGCCAATCATGGGGATTTTCTTTACAGAAAGTGGGGCTAAAAAGCTTTTCTCCAGGCCATAATCTATCTTTAACTGATTGTTTGGCTTGGCTTCTCCTGTGGCTATTTTTGAAACGGTTTTGTTTTCTGATAAGCCAAATGAAATGGGTAAACCCGTTTCTTTAATGATTTTGGTGCGCAGTTCGCTGGCTACTTTATAGTTACCAAAAAACCTGTCCATACCGGACATATCTACATAAAACTCATCGATAGATGTTTTCTCGAAGAGAGGAACTTCTTCTCTTATAATTTCCGTAACGTCGTTAGACTTAGAGCTATAGGTGCCTGAGTTTCCTTTGATGATAATGGCCTCGGGACATAACTCGCGGGCTAGTTTCATGGGCATGGCAGAATGAATGCCAAACTGCCGTGCCTCATAACTACAAGATGCAACCACTCCACGATCTGTTACTCCACCTATCAGTATGGGTTTGTTATTGAGCCTGCTATCTAGGAGTCGCTCGCAAGACACAAAAAAGGTGTCTAAATCCAGGTGTAATATTGATCGTGAAACCATAATACAATATTACTAATTATTTTAGTAATTACTAAATATAGTGACTCGTAGATTTAGAAAAATTTTTCCACCATCAAATATGTGATTAGGGTTAGAAATATGATGGCCAGCAAGTTAAGTAGTAATCCGGCCTTCATCATTTCTTTCATTTTTATATGGCCGCTGGCAAAAACTATGGCATTAGGCGGGGTAGATATAGGCATCATAAAGGCGCAGCTGGAAGCTAAAGTAGATGGAATTACTAATAGCAACGGATCGATGCCAAGCCCCTGAGCCATGCCTATGGCTACAGGAATGAAAATAGTGACCAGGGCTACATTGCTCATAATTTCTGTGAGGAAAAGTACCATGGTAGTGATAATGCCTATCAGCATAAGTACACTGATGCCTTTGTAATCTGCTACATAAGCTCCAATGGCTTGTATTATACCTACTTGCTCCAGGCTTCTGGCCAAGCACATGCCGCCGCCAAACAGGATAAGGATACCCCATGGTAGCTTTTTGGTATCTTCCCATTTTAATAGGAAAGTGACCTTTGTAATACTTACGGGGGTGATGAACATGAGTATTCCACCGGTCATGGCGGTAGTGGTATCAGAAAGTAAGTCTTTGCCAATAAGAGCGTTGATTTGACTTTTGAAAATCCAGCACACAGCTGTGAGTGTGAAAATGGCCAGGACCAGTTTTTCTTGTTTGGAAATGGAGCCAATTTCTTTAAGCTTATTATAAATGAGAACTTCCGAGCCTTCTATCTTTTTGAGGTTGTTTGGATATAATACTCTGGTAATGAGCAGGTATGTAATAAAAAGAAGAAATATCCCTGTGGGAGCACCAATGATTAACCATCTGCTAAAAAGCATTTCATAGTTAAGCATTTCATTTAAATAGCCTGTCATTACCACGTTAGGTGGGGTGCCTATCAGGGTGATAGTGCCGCCTATGTTAGCAGAGTAGGCAATGATAAGCATGAGCCCCAGGGCAAAGCGTTTCTGTGACTTCTTCAGTTCGTGACTGCCTTCGCTGAGTAAGCTTACTACAGAGGAAGCTACCGGAAGCATCATTACGGCGGTGGCCGTGTTGCTAATCCACATGCTGAGTAATGCTGTTGCTAGCATAAAACCCAGGATAATTCCATTGCCGCTAGTGCCTGTTACCTTGATCAGGTTAAGGGCTATTCGCAAGTGAAGGTTGTGTTTTTCCAGCCCCAGGGCAATCATAAAACCGCCCATGAAAAGAAATATGATTGGGCTTGCATAAGGCGTGGTGGCTTCACTTACCTTGAAAATTTCCAGCATAGGAAGCAGTACCATAGGTAGCAGCGCAGTAACGGCTATGGGCGCGGCTTCAGTTATCCACCATACCACCATCCATACTGCTACGGCCAGTACTTTCCATATATCAGGTGAGAGGTAAGAAGAGTGTTGAAGTTGTAGAGTGATTAAAAATAGGAGAGGTCCCAGGGCAAGGAACAGCAGACGTAGTTTTTTCATGTGTATTAGATGGTTTTTTCAATCGCCACATGGAATTCACAATAAACTTATTTATCCCAATAATAATTTGGGAGGCCAAAGTCATGCTCATTTCACAGTATTAAAATATGTAATCTAATACTAATTAAGAAAACTACGTCGGTTAAAATGTTATTAAGCCTTAGAGTATAGTAGCTCTTTAGCGCTTTCAAAGGCAATTTCTGAAGGTTTATCTCCACCTATCATTTTAGCAATGGCTTCTACACGTTCGCTTTCTTCCAGGGCCTTAATCTTACTGATGGCTTTGTCAGAGCTGCTGTCTTTGTAAACGAAGTAGTGCTTATTGCCTTTGGCTGCTACCTGAGGTAAATGACTGATGGTGATCACCTGGTGGTTTTCTGCCATCTTCTTCATCATGTTACCAAGCTTCAGAGCTATTTCGCCAGAAACTCCCGTGTCTATTTCATCAAATATGATAGTAGGCATAGAAATTTTGTCTGCCAGGATGTATTTTACACAGAACATAAGTCTGGAAAATTCACCACCTGAGGCGGATTTAGATAGCTCTTGGGGTGCTATTCCTTTGTTAGCACTGAATAATATGTTGATCTGGTCAATGCCATGATCTGATAAGGCAATGGTTTCATTAGTAATGCTAATGCTAGCATCTGGAATACCTACTTGCGCTAACAGCTGCATCAGCTCTTTCTCCAGATTATTGAATACCTTTTGTCGTTTGCTGCTCAGAGATTCCGCCTCTTTTTGAGCGGCTTCTTTTAAGGTATTTACCTGATCTTCAGCTTCCTGTATTTCTTCATCCAGGTTATTGAAACGATCAGCTTTGCTTTCTAAATCAGCTTGTATTTTAAGTAGTTCATCCACATTATCTACCTGATGTTTCTGCTGTAGTTGGTAGATAAGGCTGAGCCTTTCCTGAGTAAGTTGGGTTTGCTCCGGATCAAACTCTACGGCACCTTCTTCTTTTTCCAGTTCGCCAATAATATCCTGTAGTTCTATGAACGTGCTTTCTAACCTTTCGGATAGTGCATCATAGTTTTTGGAGTATTTCTTTAGCTGGCCAATGAGTACTTTAGCTTGTTGCAAATTACTGATGGCTGCAAATTCACTGTCAGATAAGGCTGAGATAGATTCATTCAGCTTGGTCTTTATCTCTTCGGCATGCTCCATCACCTCCATAGAGGCCTCAAGCTCTTCTTGTTCACCAGCTTTAAGCTTTGCTTTTACTAGTTCTTCTAATAAGAAGTTATTGAAATCAGCCTCTTTGCCTACTTCAGCATTTTCCTTTTTCAGGGCATCCAGCTTTTTCAAAGCATTTTTATAGGCTGAAAATTTACTCCTATAAGTTTGTCTTAGGGTGGTAGTGCCGGCATAAGCATCTACAAAGGCAAGCTGATAATTATGCTGGCCCAGGTGTAGTGTTTCATGCTGCGAATGTACATCCATCAGCCGCGATGCTATTTTTTTTATCACATCCAGCGTAACGGGAGTATCATTTATAAAAGCTCTTGATTTGCCAGAAGGACTTATCTCTCTTCTGAAGACAGAGGTAGACTCATAATCAAGGTCTTCTTCATCAAAAACTTTTTCCAGCTGATATCCGCTCACATCAAACTGGCCTTCTATTACGCACTTGCTGTTTTCATCTAATAAAGATTTAGTGTCGGCCCGCTTTCCGAGTAATAGGCCCACGGCGCCCAGCATAATGGACTTTCCTGCACCTGTTTCACCAGTGATGATGTTCAGGTTTTTAGAAGGGCTAATCTCCAGATGTTGGATAAGAGCGTAATTCTTAATTAATAGATGTTTTAGCATTAAGCTTTAATGTCTAATATTATTTCTGATATCTCTGCAATGTCAACTTTTTGTTTTTTGAATCGCATGTTTTCTACTTCCAGCGTACCGTTATTATGCTGTAGTAGTTTCACAAAGATGACACTTCTATTGTTTAGTACAATATTAGCTTTTTTACCAGAAATTTCCGGCCATTTGTTAGAGATGACGTCCGGAGTAAGGCGGATTTGTCGCTTAGCCATTTATTTGATGATTTTTTCGTATGATGTGCTTTGCGACGGATCTATTTTGGTGAGAATGTCATAGGCTTGCCTACGCACCTGTATGTTCCCTTCAGAAAACATGTTTACTAACTCATCTCCCTTAGCATCTAAAAAGCTGATGATGAGTATAGAATTGGGGTAGTTAGTACGGGTTTTTTCTAATGTTTTTAATACTTCGCTTATTTCTTTGCGGCTATTTTCTTTGTCCTGATCGAATGTGTCAAGGGCTAGTCTGTGGTATTTGTAGGTGCCTTCTCTTACCGGAGCCAGCTGAGGATTGTTTAGATTTTCTATTAGGAAATAGCGATTTCTATTGCTACCAAGAGAGTTCCATCCTGGTCGGTTAGACTGCTGTGCATTTGTGGCAATCTCTAAGGCCTTTTGAAAATATAAGTTTCCACCCATCGGGCTGAAAGTGTCATAATCCATGCCTATAATTATATTAGCATAAAAAGCCAGGAGAGAGGTAAGGTTAGAGGTGAAGGTGTTTTCGTTAAACTGTAAAGGCTGTGATTCTACATATTCGAAAGTCCAGTCTCTATCAGCAAAGTTTAATACTATGGTTTCATAGTTTGAATTATATACCGGTCTGGCAGACTGAACCTGTACCGTAGCCTGGTAGCTGCCTATGCTGGTAGGATTTTGTAAGGTAATTATGATATTGCATTTTATCCTTTCAAAGGACTCATAGGTGTCATTAGTCCACTTTCTTGAGTTTAAGAACTGAGAGAAGGCATTCTCCATATCAGTAAACACCCTTTTATCTGAAGACTGTACCTGATCTGAGTTTACAGTTACTTTGCAGTTTAGCTCCTGGCTAAAAGCTGCAGTAGTAATGAAAATAAGGATTATGGTGATTATTTTATACATTCAATAATGGTATTGACTATATCCTGGGCTACGCTTTTCTTATCTTTTAACTCGAAATCCGTCACTTTATTTTGTCTATCTATGATAGATATTTTATTTGTGTCATGACCAAAGCCGGCACCTTTATCTTGTAAAGAGTTAAGCACTATCAGGTCAAAATTCTTTCGAGTAAGCTTTTCTTGTGCGTTAGAAAGTTCGTTTTGTGTTTCTAGCGCAAAGCCTACCGTAAACTGACCATTTTTTTTCAATTTTCCCAGAGCTTGAGCGATATCATGAGTTTTTACCAGCTCAATGGAAAGGTTGTCAGATGATTTTTTTATTTTCTGATCGGCCTGCTGTGCCGGGCGGTAGTCTGCTACGGCTGCGGCAAGCACGGTAATGTCAGTCTCTGAATAAACCTTTGTGCAGGCATCATGCATTTCTTCAGCTGACTTTACTGGTACTAGATGGATGTCTGGGTGCGGTATTGGCTGGTTAGTTGGTCCACTTACCAGGGTAACTTCCGCTCCGGCCTGCTGAAGTTTTTCAGCTATGGCATAACCCATTTTGCCGCTAGAATGATTGCCTATAAAACGTACAGGGTCTATGGCTTCATAAGTAGGGCCTGCTGTTACTAATGCTCTTTTACCTGCTAATGGCTTATCCTTACTGAAGAAGTTCGCTAAAACTTCTACTATATTTTCTGGTTCTTCCATGCGGCCGGTACCTACTAGTCCGCTGGCTAGTTCACCATGCTGAGCCTCTATCACTTCATGTCCAAATGTTTTCAGCCGGCTCAGGTTTTCCTGAACAGCAGGATGCTTGTACATATCCAGGTCCATAGCAGGAGCTAAGAATACAGGGCATTTGGCAGATAAATAGGTGGCTAGCAATAGATTATCGCAGTGGCCTTTAGCCATTTTGGCGATGGTGTTGGCGCTGGCAGGGGCTATGATCATGGCATCAGCCCATAGGCCCAGATCTACATGATTATTCCATTCGCCGGCGTCATTTTTAGAGAATTTACTCAGTACCGGATTCTTGGAAAGGGTAGATAAAGTAAGGGGTGTTATAAACTCAGAAGCAGAGGTAGTCATTACGATCTTTACCTCTGCTCCTGATTTTACTAAAAGCCTTGTTAAAGTGGCTGCTTTGTAAGCGGCTATGCTTCCGGATATTCCGATAATGATTTTCTTATCCTGGAGCATAGAAAATGCTTATAGGTTTATGCCACCTGTTTCTTCTTCTCTTCTACGGAATGTAACAGTACCTTCGGCGAATTCCTCGATAGCTACGTTAGTAGACTTAGGCATTCTTTCGTAGAATTTAGAGATTTCAATTTGCTCTCTGTTTTCAAAAATCTCCTCAAGATTATCTACAGTAGATGCAAATTCAGCTAACTTATTGTTTAGCTCTTCTTTTACATTCACAGCAATTTGTCTTGCTCTTTTTGAAATGATTGCTACACTTTCGTATACGTTGCCAGTTACTTCGGCAAGTTTATCCATATCTCTGGTAACAATTGATGCTTGAATAGCCATAACTTATTTCTATTTAATTAAATTATTTTTTAGCCAGCTTAGTGCTTTTTTCTAAGCTGTCAGCATACTTCTTTTCTGCCTCTTTTAAATATTCGCTTGCAGGGTAGCTATCTACAAATTCCAGATAAAACTGGTTAGCTTCCTGGTAGCGTTCTAGTTGCTTAGAGTAAATACTCTTTTCAGCAAGCTCGTACTGAGCCATGAACTTTAAGAAAGCCGCTTCTTCATTAAACTGTGAATCAGGGAAATCGTTCTTAAAGCTATCAAAAGCTACTACTGCAGCTTTATATTTATATACCTTATAATATTGTTTAGCATTTTCATATGCCTTTTTCTCTAGCTTCTGCTGTATGTCATCAATTACCTTAGTAGCATCATCTCTAAATTTAGTAGATGGATACCTGTTAATAAAGGTCTGCATAGCTACAAGAGCTTCCATACTGCTGCTTTGGTCCAGATTGTAAACCGGAGAGTTAGCGTATAATGAATATGCATGCATATACTGTGCTTCTCTGGCAAATTCACTTCTGGCGTATGTTTCGTAAAACACTTTGAAATGATGCGCAGCTAAAAGGAAAAAGTCCTGGTAAAACTGACAGTAAGCAAATTTAAACTGTACCGCTTCGCCTTCCGGAAGTCCTCTTACTATAGGAAGAATCTGTTCAAATAAGATACCTGAACGATAATAATCCTCTTCTTCATAGTATTTAAGAGCTGCATCATACTTTACCCTCCAGTCTTCGCTTTTTTCAATTTTGCGAAACTTGCTACAAGAAGCTAAAGAAATAATGGTGATTGCAATCAGAAAGTGCTTGAAAAATACCCGTTTCAACATAAGGGTGCAAATATAGGTTAGTATTTGATAATAAACAATGGGCTTATGTCGCTAAGCCGGAGTTAATAACGAAAGAATCAGAAACTTAGTTTGTGGAAGAATTATTTTTTCACAACGAGCTTGCGTGTCATTACGCCGTCATTATCTATGTACAAGGTGTAAAAATAAACGCCAGGGTTAAGGTCTTCCGTTCTGATCTTTATCTTTTTCTGCAAAAGAGGCAGCTTATATTCTGAAACTATGCTACCCAGAACATTGTGAAGAACTAGTTTTACATCTACATTACTATTGATGATGTTATATTCTACCACCGCAAAGTCTTCTGCAGGATTAGGGTATACATCATGAATGTTTATATCTCTGTTGGTGAAGAGGCTATTGCTGTAGGCTTCATCTTCCACCGTGTAAGTGATTTCGTATTCTATGGCGTTAGCGGGATTGTCCCTGTCGTAAATAAGGTACTTTACTGTGCTAAAGCCTGGTACTAAGCCTGTTTCTAGCACGCTTTTAAATTTTAGAGATGTCTCTCCCGGATTGATTTTTTTAGATAATGGAATCTGATCTATGGACGGCTCAAAGCACTCTGCACCCCAGCAGAAGTAATTGTTTTGGCTTGTGCCTATTACTTTATCCAGTCTTTTAATGTATAGCTGTATCGGCTTATCGGAGGTGTTCTTTATAGGGATAATGGCGCTTATTTCATCGCCTACGTTGCCTTTGTAGTTAACCTTGCTTTCTGTAATCTCAAAGCTTTGCGCCTGCGCTACGCACATTATGGCAAAACTTAATATGAATGACAGACACAATCTCATGGTAAAAGCATCGTTAAAAAACTAGTAACTGGATTTAGGTATAGGTGAATTCAATAATTTACAAAAAATAAATCTAGCATTCAAGGGCCAAATATATTGTTTCAGTTTTCTTTTTGAAAGCTAAAATTCGAGTTTTTGTTTATTGACTATCTATCTTTCTCAGATTTTTATTTCTAACAGGTTTTTCTGGCTTTTGTTCAATAACATCTGGTTTAGTCACAGGAGTATTTTTTTTCGCTGCAGATGTCCCTTCAAGCATGGCTTCCTTCTCTGGTTTTTCTTCTATTCGCCATCTGAAATCCTTTAATTTTTTTTCCGGTTCTTCCAGCTCATGAGGTGGTATGAACGATGCTTCAGGGTTTACATAAGAAGATAGGTTATCTACCTTATTCAGCTTAAAATTTATGATCATAAAGCTGCAGATGATTTTATTCATACCCATAAGGGCGGTGCTGTTATCATTAAGGGCAAAGAATAAGCTTTCTGCATTGCCATTCACATCTACCTTTTTTATGTTTCCACTATCAAAGTAGGCTACCATGCTGCGACCTTTTATCTGGTTGTAGTTAGAGATACTATCTTCCGAAATCACAAAGGAATTAAGGTTCAAGTTTAATCTGTTAATGGTGCCGTTGGATATTTCAGCATTTATGGAATCTGCTTCCATTTGGGTATCGCTACTCCATAAAACAGGATCATCATAGAAGAATATAGTAGAGTCGCTGGTGAAATAGGCCAGAGAATCTGCTACTCCCTGAAGATCTGATTTGAAGATTTTCACATTGTTGTAAGCCAGCAACCTTTTCTTTGAAGCAATTTCACTTTCTATGGCAACCAGTGTATCTGCAGTTAGGTAAAGGGTGTCATTTTTCATGACTTTCTTCATGAGGGCATTGCCATATACTTTTGATATGCCATCCCGCTTTTTATAAAAGCCATCATCTCCGGTAATGATCACATCATTTTCTTTCGATATTAAGATTACATTTCCTTTTGCTTTATAACGTTTTTGAAGATCATCTAAGTTGAGATTATCCCCTTTGAGCGTGTACTCAGGGGTTTCAACCTTACCTATGTTTAGGTCTGACTTTTTAATTTTAGTATCGTACTGACCAGTTTCGTAGTTGAATCTGTTGTTTTCAGAATCTACAATTTCGGTATGGGCCCGGAAGTAGATGATGTTGGTAGAAGTGTTATACTGTAAGGTGTCTGAGGTAAGTGTGTAATCGGGGTTCACGGCTTTCACATCAGATTTGAAAGAGGCCATGCTAGTGTTTACCTGATAGTAGCCTTTTTTACTGGTGAGTACGTTGGTGCTATCTACAATTTTACCACCATTATAATAACGAGCTTCTTGCTGCATGCGGAAATAATCCAGGTAGTCAGTATATAAGGTGAGTTCCCCCTTTTTTACGAATACCACGTTTTCTCTTAGCTTGGCTTCTTTTAAGTTACCGTCATAGACCAGCTTTTTAGCGGTGATGGTTACGGAATCTCCTTCTACAATTTTAACGTGGCCGTAAGCTTCTATGTAGTTTCTGCTGTTAAAAAAATAAGCAGAGTCACTATAAATGGTGGTTTCTTTCTGTTGGAAGATAACGTTTCCAATTACTCGGTTAAGTGACTCACCATTTCGGTTGCCACCTTTGAGTACATCAGCCTGCTTTAACTGTATCTGTTCCTTCTGGGCAAAAACACTTATAGAGCTCACACCAACAAGGAGCAGGATATATGTTATTTTTAGGATAAATTTGATCATGATAATTCTAGGTTTGCAAAATAACCAAAAAAATGGGGTACAACCATGCTTAAAAAGTTTTTAGATTATATACACTCAAATAATTTATGTGCTGAAAATGATCCTTTGCTGGTAGCGGTAAGCGGTGGTGTGGACTCCGTGGTTCTGGCTCATTTGCTGGCTCAGGCTCAGTATTCTATGGTAATAGCTCACTGTAACTTTAACTTAAGAGGGGTTGAGTCTGATAAAGATGAGCAGTTCGTAAAATCATTGGCTTCTGGTTTAGGTGCTGAATGTGTTACAGTGTCTTTCGAGACCAAAAAATATGCCAGAGAAAACGGTGTTTCCATAGAAATGGCCGCGCGTGAGTTAAGGTATGAATGTTTTAATAAGTTAATAGAGGAGAAGCATCTTTGGCACTTGGTTACGGCCCATCATTTGAATGATAGTTTAGAAACTACTCTATATAATTTAGCGAAGGGTACAGGTATTAGTGGCGTTCGCGGTATTAAGAATAAAAATGGAAATATAATTAGGCCTTTGCTATGGGCTACAAAGGCAGAGTTGGTGCAGTATGCAGAGGAAAATGACCTAACCTGGAGGGAAGATGCCAGCAATGCCGAAGATGATTATATGCGAAATAAGATTAGGAATAACATTATTCCTGAGTTGAAAAAGATTAACCCTTCTTTAGAAAGTACCTTTAGCAATACCCAAAAGCGGCTCCAGGAGATGGAAGAGATCCTGCATGAGCTGATAGATAAATACAAGGTTGATCATTATCGGCAGGAGGGCGTGGATCACTATTTTGAAATAGCTCCTTTTCAAAAGGCAAATAAGACAGTGCTGGTAGAAGAGCTTTTCAAGCCATTCGGGTTTAATTATGAGCAGGCCATTCAAATTCATGAGGCTATTCTAAGTGCAAATCCAGGCAAAATATTTCTTTCTGATGGCTACCAGCTTAATGTTGATAGAGAAGCTATTATCGTTAGTCCATCAGAACAGGGTGGCGTGGATTTTTATATTGAAGAAAATGATGATAAAATCTCTGAAGCAGGGTGGAACCTTAGCTGTTTTACCTCTGATGATGTAGAGCAAATTTTTAAGAGTAGGGATAGGATTAGTGTGGATTATGATAAGCTGAAGTTTCCTTTAAAAATGAGGAAATGGAAGCAGGGAGATGTTTTTCAGCCCTTGGGAATGCGGGGTAAAAAAAAGCTCAGCGATTTTATGATAGATGAGAAAATTCCGTTAAACTTGAAAAATCGCGTCTATGTGCTTACCTCTGATGATGAAATAGTCTGGGTGGTGGGTTATAGAGTAGATGACCGTTTTAAAATCACACCAGCTACCCGGAGGATATACAATATTGTAACAGAAAGCCATGATTAATCCCTTTAAGAAGACTTTTACTCCACAGGAACACGATACTTTTTTGTTTTTATCTAAAATAAAGTTGTTCTCTACTTTAAACTACAAGCAGATGTCTCTCTTTTTGCCTTTTATGCATGAGAGAAAGTATGTGCAGGATGAGGTAGTGTTTTTTAGGAATGATCCGAGCCACGCACTTTACATCATTAAGAAAGGAGAAGTAGCTCTTACCATAGATGTAAATGAAGAGTTTGAGGACCTGACCAAAGTAGGACCTGGCGTTGCGCTGGGCGAAAGCTGCCTGTTAAAAAACACTAATCGGTTATTAAATGCCTTTGTAACCTCGGAAAAGGCTGAGTTCTATGTGATTCCCCAAGACAATATCTTCGATATATTCGAAAACAATATGAAGATAAAGGTGCGGATGGTAGAGATGCTGGCGGAGATTTATAACGATTATAATTCCAATCTTTTTAAAGCCTATAAGTCTAGTTTAGGATTCTTCAATTTAAGTCAGGTATATCGCGGTTAATGGCCTAATTTAATTGATTATAAGCTTACCTAAGTCCTTTCTATTGGTTAGATTTGTTAGCAGATAATAACAATTAATTCAATCAATTACATATAGAAAATTATGAAAATAACCGTAGTAGGAGCAGGTAATGTAGGCGCTACCTGTGCTGATGTCCTAGCCTATAGAGAAATAGCTAACGAGGTAGTTCTTGTAGATATAAAAGAAGGTGTAGCTGAAGGTAAAGCTTTAGATATTTTCCAAAAAGCACCTATCAACTTATATGATACCAGAACTATTGGTTCTACAAACGATTATTCAAAAACTGCTGGTTCTGACGTAGTTGTAATTACTTCTGGTTTACCAAGAAAACCAGGTATGACCCGTGACGACCTTATCGAAACTAACGCGGGCATAGTAAAGTCAGTTACTGAGAATGTAATTAAGCATTCGCCAGAGGCTATCATTATCATTGTATCTAATCCATTAGATGTAATGACTTACCAAGCTCATTTAAGCTCTAAATTACCACGTACTAAAGTTATGGGTATGGCTGGTATTTTGGATACTGCACGTTACAGAGCTTTCTTAGCTGAAGCTTTAGATGTATCTCCTAAAGATATTCAGGCAGTACTTATGGGTGGTCATGGTGATACTATGGTGCCACTTCCAAGATATACTACTGTAGGTGGTATTCCTGTAACTGAGCTTATCGATGCTGATAAATTAGATGCTATCATTGAAAGAACAAAAACTGGTGGTGGTGAGCTAGTGAAGTTAATGGGTACTTCTGCATGGTATGCTCCTGGTTCGGCTGCTGCTCAGATGGCTGAAGCTATTGTAAAAGATCAAAAAAGAGTATTCCCAGTATGCGTGAAGCTAGATGGTGAGTACGGTATAGATGATTGCTACTTAGGAGTACCTGTAGTGCTAGGTAAAAACGGAATCGAGAAGATCATTGAATTAGATCTTAACGAGGAAGAAAAAGCATTACTTGAAACTTCTAGAGAGCATGTGAAAGAAGTTATGGCAGTACTTGATAAGTTAAACGGGTAATTGCTTGAAATACTAATTATTGCTAGGGCTGTATCGATTGATTTTGATACAGCCTTTTTTTATTAGCGATGTGCTATAAAACAAGAAGGGCTGCTTTGATTCAAAGCAGCCCTTCTTGTTTTAATTTGTATGCTAAACTATCGGCCTCTCTTAGGCATAGTTCTGAATATATAATCCCATAATGGAGAAGAAACTCCAAATGCTCTTTCGTGATCTTTATAGTGATGGATAGCATGATGCACCCATAATGTTTTAAACATGTTCTTAGGAGGCTGATATGCGTGTACTATGTAGTGCACAAATAAGTAGCCGGCATATCCTATCAAAAATCCAGGAAGAAAGCCGAATACAAAATCGCCCATGAATAGTCTGAATAAGAATAATAAAGTGGTAGCCAGCGTGAGACTCACTAAAGGAGGCATGGCTAGTCTATCCTTATCTTTTGGGTAGTCATGGTGTACACCATGGAAATTGTATTGTATTTTTTCTCTTAGCTTGGTATATGTAGCCATGTGGAATACATATCTGTGCATCATATATTCTACTAATGTGAATACAAATAATCCAGTAAAAAACAATAGAACGGTGGTGCTGGGAGCTAGGTCAGTATTGGCTACGCTCCAGTACAATAGTCCTCCTGAGTAAATAAAGAAAAGCCCAATAGGAATAGATATATGCGTTCTTGAAAGCTTTTCAATGATAGGATTATTAAATAGTATTTTTGAGTCTTTATTGTCTACGTGTGCCATTCCTCGTCTTGTGTGTTTTCCACAAAAATAATTTATGAAAAGGTTTTTTTACTAAAATCAGGACATTTTTTATGTTCTGTATACTACAGTACTTTGTTAGAAAATGTTTCAGTTTTACCCGTATTTGTTAAAACTTTTTCATAAAGAGCCACATAGAGCGGCATTATATTAGTGATGTCAAATTCTTTGGCTCGGGCCAATGCGTTCTTTTTAAAAGTAGGTAAGTTCTTCTCATCCAGGATGTCTAGCGCCTTTTCGGTCATGTCTTTTATGTCTCCCACCTTGCTTAAATATCCTGTTTTACCATGGATGTTTAATTCAGGTAATCCTCCTGCGTTGGTAGAGATTACTGGCACTTCACAGGCCATCGCTTCCAGTGCAGCTAATCCAAAACTTTCCTTTTCAGAAGGCATGATGAATAAATCAGCCACCGACAATACTTCCTCTACAGCCTCCAGCTTGCCCAGGAATCTGATGTCCTCGCAAATGCCAAACTTTCTGCAAAGGGCCTCGATGTTATTTCTCTCCGGTCCATCACCTACTAATAGCAGCTTAGCAGGAATTTCTTTTCTGATATTCTTAAATATTCTGACCACATCATCTACTCTTTTTACCTTGCGGAAATTAGAGGTGTGAACGATTAGTCGCTCATCATTAGGGCAGATGGCTGTTTTGAAGTGTTCTTTCTTCTGCTTTTTAAACCTATCCAAATCTATGAAGTTAGGGATAACCTCAATGTCATTGGTGATTTTAAAGTGCTGATAAGTATCTTTTCTTAAGTCTTCAGAAACGGCACTAACGCCGTCAGAAGCATTTATACTAAAAGTAACTACCGGAGCATAAGAGGCATCTTTACCTACCAGTGTAATATCTGTACCGTGTAAGGTGGTAATTACTGGTATTTCTATTCCTTCCGTTTTAAGTATTTGCTTAGCCATATATGCAGAAGATGCATGAGGTATGGCATAGTGAACATGAAGAATGTCCAGCTTTTCGTATTTCACTACATCTACCAGTTTGCTGGCAAGAGCAAGTTCATAAGGCGGATATTGAAAAAGAGGATAAGAGCGTATGTCAACTTCATGATAGTACAGGTTAGCGTTAAAAAAGTCTAGCCTGGTAGGCTGTGAGTATGTGATGAAATGTACCTGATGCCCAGCCTTCGCTAACGCCTTTCCCAACTCTGTGGCTACCACTCCACTACCTCCAAACGTAGGGTAGCATACAATTCCTATTTTCATGTTTCTTTTATTAGTATGAATCAATGTATTGGTTATACTCCCACATTGACTCATAGATCACGTCCTGAACTCTTGTACGGATATTATTTTTAATAAGTTTTGAATTTTCTGCTTCCGGATAAACTCTGTTCGACAAAAATATATAAATCAGGTCAAACTCGGGATCTGCCCATATGGCTGTACCGGTAAATCCTGTGTGTCCGAAGGTTTTTCCTGAAGCATATCTGGATGTAGGGCCCCACCAAACGCCTTTGGCTGGTTTATCCCATCCTATACCTCTTCGGTTAGTTTTATACTGTTGAGAGGTGAATTTTTCTAAGGTTCCAGGCTGGTAATATCGAGTGCCACCATAAAAACCATCTTGTAGATGCATTTGCAGCATCTTGGCTAGATCTAATGAGTTGCTAAATAAACCTGCATGGCCAGCCACACCACCGCTCATGGCAGCTCCCTGATCATGCACCAGACCATATACTAATGTGTTTCTGAAATATGTATCCTGCTCAGTAGGTGCTATCCTGGATAATGGGTACTTGCAAAGCGGAAGATAGCCCATGGTGGAAAGCCCCATAGGATCATAGAAGTTTTGCTGAAGAAACTCATTCATTGGTTGATTAAGGATTTTTTCAGCCATTTGTTTTAATAGATAATAGCCCATGTCACTATACTTATAATCAAAGGGCACGTGAGGTTCTTTATCTCTTATTTTAGCATTAATCACCCAGCTCCAGATGCTGTCTTGCATTACCTGTGAGGCATAGATGTTATCAGACACTTTAAAGGAGTATTCAGGGCTTGGCTCAGAGTGGTAGTAGTTTTTTACTACAGTAGAATCTTCTATGCTTTGCTTCCAAAAGGGTACATATGGCCAAAGACCTGCCTGGTGAGTTAATATATCTCTCCAGATCATATTTTCTTTATTAGACCCCTTCAGTTCAGGTAAATAAACAGAGGCCTTTTTATCAAGATCCACCATGCCTCTTTCTTCTAAAAACATGAAGGTTTGCATACTGGCCATCACCTTAGTCACAGAAGCAATATCATAGATGGTTTCGTTAGATACTGGCTTCAGGCTATCATAGGTATAATAACCAAAGGACTTCTGATAGACTACTTTTCCGTTTTTAGCTACTAACACCTGGCACCCTGGTGTGGCATGATCTATAATGGCCTCTCTAATAATAACGTCAATCTTTTTTAACACATCGGCATCCATGCCTACCGTTTCTGGTACAGAAAACCCAAGCCGTTTCAGGTCTGCAGTATTTACTCCACTACCTGCTGGATAACCCTTCATTGAAACGGGTAGCTGAGCCGAGGTGCCTATGCTACCGAAGATGGCTTCCGCTGCTAATTTCTGGGTAAGCGCATTGTTTTCGTAAGTACAAAGCAGGCCAGATGGTTTTCTGAATAATGAAATGGCATAAGGCGTGCCCAGCACACAAAGCACAATGTCGGTTTCATCCTCTAAGGCGTTAATAAGTTCTATGGCTGGCTTTGGTATGCCAAAATTGGCTTTGGATGGTGATATGTCCGCTACTGCTACTATCACCGTATTGTAGGCTTTTAATTCCTTGCTTAAAATTTTTGGGCTTGAGCTTTCAAAGTCATAATGTGCAAATGGTGCATACTTATCCAGATAGCTATTAAATTCGCCTGTTCCACCTATGGTTAAGGATGCGAAATCTCTGTTATCGAGATTAATAATAGGGAGAAGGCTATCCTGACTTATTAAAGTAGTGATAGACTTTGCAAATAGTGTTTCCTGCAGTGATTTAGCCTGAGGGCGGTTAAGCCTTCTGTAAATATTGTCAGTGCTTAAAGATTTCCATTTCTGAGAAAGACCAGCCTTATATTTTGCTCTTAGAATTCGTTTTACGCTAGCCTCAAACTGCTCATTAGGTATTTGCTTTTTCCTGAGGGCTGTTTTTATTTTTTCTGTGGCGGCAGGAATATCTTCCGGAAATAAAAGCATGTCATTTCCAGCCTTCAGTGCTGTCATTTCTACCTCTCCCTTTTCTTTAAACTTGCCTGAAACAGCTTTCATGTTCAAGGCATCAGTTACAATAAGACCTTCATATTTAAATTCTTTCCTCAGAAATCCATTAATAGCCTTTTCAGATAATGATACAGGAGTGTGTTTTTTAGAGTCTAATGCAGGTACTTCAATATGCCCTGTCATTATACTGGCTATGCCCGCATTCATCATTTTCTTAAATGGGTATAGCTCCAGCGTATCCAGTCTTTCCTTACTTATGTTAATGGTTGGCAAGGTGAGGTGTGAATCTTTCTGCGTATCTCCATGGCCAGGGAAGTGTTTAGCACAAGCGAGCACACCATTTTCCTGAAGCCCTTTCAAATAGGCAATACCTTTGTTGGATACCAGGTTTTTATCGCTGCCAAATGAGCGTATGCCTATGACCGGGTTGAGCGGATTATTATTTATATCTACCACCGGAGCAAAATTGAGGTGCACCCCTAACAGTTTCATTTCACGGGCTATCTCTTTACCCATTTCATAGATGAGGCTGTCATTTTGCATGGCTCCCAGCGCCATCTGGTGTGGAAAGCTCAAGGTGCTATCCAGGCGCATGCCGGCTCCCCATTCCATATCCATACCTATAAGTAAAGGAGTTTTGGATAAGCATTGTAGCCTATTGGTGATTTTGATTTGCTTTACGGGATAGCCCTGCATGAAAATGAGGCCTCCAATTTGCCTTTTCTTTACCAGCTCTTCTATTTGCTGAAGATGCTCATCATTGCCATTAGAATAGGCAGAAACCATGAAAAGCTGACCAATACGTTGGTCATTAGTGAGCTTATTGTAAACGCTATCAACCCATTGTTCTTGTTTTTGATTTTGGGAGTAGCAAGTGATGGAAGCGCAAAAAATCAATAAAGTGGCGCGAAAAACTTTTTTAAACATGCAGCCGTTTCCTTTATGAATTAAACGTTTAAAAAATTAATTTTGTATCCTACTAAGATAGAAATAATTGCCGAACATGTGTCCATATTTATATGAATGGATTATGTATTAAAAAAGATATTTGAAATGAAGTTCAAATGAGCTTACCATGTCTTTAAGAGTAGGTAATTGATTGAATACTAATTTCATATCACGGCTAAAAAATATTTTATTATGAAACTTCCTTCGTTATTTAAGACCCCAAGATACCAACGTTTTCATGTTACTCCTCGCTATTATGATCCGGTGAAGGAAGAGATTGAAGCGCGTACATCCAGGATAAAGAGTATAGTGGATGCGGATAAGGATGTTTTAGATTCGGGTGATATGCCTCAGTCAAGAATATCAGGATCTTTTGTTACCAAGAAGAGAAAGGGCATAAATATGACTCAGCCTGTAATTATCCTGTTGTTGGTAGGTTTACTTGTAGGGTACTGGTACTTCGGAAATATAGCATTGTATACTTTCGGATTGATATCTTCTGTATTATTGTACCTTAAAATCAAAAGAATTATCTAAAGCCGAAATTACTTCATGCCAGACATTATTCGTTTACTCCCTGATTCTTTAGCTAACCAGATAGCAGCAGGGGAGGTAGTACAACGTCCGGCATCGGCCATAAAAGAGCTTCTGGAAAACTCCATAGATGCTGGTGCGGATGAAATCACTGTGATCATTAAAGATGCAGGTAAAACCATGATGCAAATCATGGATAATGGGAAAGGTATGTCCGAAACAGACGCTCGAATGAGTCTGGAGCGTCATGCTACTTCTAAGATTACCAAGTCAGAAGACCTTTTCTCCATCAGAACTATGGGCTTTAGAGGTGAGGCTTTGGCTTCTATGGCTGCGGTGGCACAAATGGAGATTAAAACCCGCCAGGAAGGTGAGGAGCTAGGAACGCTAATAGCCGTAGAGGCATCTGAAATAAAGCGTCAGGAGCCTGTGGCCTGTGAGAAGGGAACTTCTATTTGTATAAAAAATCTGTTTTATAATGTACCCGCCAGAAGAAACTTTCTGAAGTCTAATGGTGTGGAAATGAAGCATATAGTGGAGGAGTTTCAGCGTGTGGCACTAGCTAACCCTGAAGTGAAATTCATGCTTTACCAAAATGACCTGGAAACCTACAGCCTGGCAGCTGGCAAGCTAAGTCAAAGAATTGTTGGCCTTTTTGGTAAGAACTATAGAGAACAATTGGCCTCATGCTCTGAGGAGATGGCCGAGATAAAGATATATGGCTACATCGGTAAGCCGGAGTTTGCCAAAAAAACCAGAGGAGAGCAGTTTTTCTTTGTAAATAATAGGTTCATTAAGAGCAACTACCTGAATCACTCAGTGATGAATGCTTATGAAGGTCTGTTGCCTGATGGAAGCTTTCCTTTTTATGTACTTTTCATAGAGATCGATCCTGTACATGTGGATATAAACGTTCACCCAACCAAGACTGAGATTAAGTTTGATGATGAACGGACGATCTACGCCCTGGTAAGAGCAGCGGTGAAGCAGGCGTTGGCCACGCATAATATTACACCAACCATAGATTTTCAGGCAGATATTAATCTGAGTAGTAAATTGTCTGGTATGAATTCTTTAAGGGAGACTATTAAAGATAAAAACTATGCTCAGTTTAGAACCACTGAAACACCACAGCAGAAATCCAATAAAGACAATTGGGAAAAGCTGTTTGATCAGGAGCATATTGGTAAATCGCCTTCTCAACGAATACCTGACAGGCAAGCAGATATAAGAGAGACTCAGGAGAACTTAACGCTTACTTTCGGAAGTAAGGTGAATGCCGAAACTCCAGTGGAGCCGGAAGCAGAAGAAAGGGGTAAGGCTATGTTTCAATTGCATAATCAGTACATTCTAATCCAGGTTAAATCTGGGTTAATGATGGTAGATCAGCAGGCGGCGCATGAACGAATTTTGTTCGAAAAGTATATCAATCACCTCAAGAATAACACGGGGGCTTCTCAGCAAACGCTGTTCCCACAAACAGTATCTCTAAACCCTGGAGACTTTTCTCTCGTAATGGAAATGCAGGAAGAAATGTCAGCTTTAGGTTTTAAGATAGAACCTTTTGGTAAAAATGATATTATAATAAAGGGTTTGCCGGCTGACATCGGTAATGCCAATGAAAAGGAGATCTTTGAAGGACTAATAGATCAGTTTAAGAGAAATAAATCAGAACTATCTATTCCAAGAAACGAAAATTTGGCCAGAGCACTAGCCAGAAGAACGGCTATAAAGAGAGGCGCCAGGCTAAGTGAAGAGGAAATGACTGGGTTAATAGATCAACTATTTGCCTGCTCTAATCCAAATTATGCAGCAAATGGACAAACAACTTTTCATATTTTAGATTTAAATAGAATAGAAAACTACTTTAATAAGTAAGAAGATATATGATGCAGAGACTCACACCGGTTGTTAAAAACCTGTTGCTGATAAATATATTGGTTTATATACTTCAGTATGTATTCCAAAATATTCAATTACATGAACTTTTAGCATTGTGGTCTTGGCATTCGCCAGCTTTTAGGCCCTATCAATTTCTCACCTACATGTTTGTGCATGATGGCTTTATGCATATTTTCTTCAATATGCTAATGTTGGTGTTTATAGGTCCTATTTTAGAGACTACCTGGGGGCCGAAGAAATTCCTTATCTTTTATATGGTTACTGGAATAGGAGCAGGTATTCTGTATAATGGTGTGGGCCTGTATAAATCTGCTAGTCTTGAAAACGACGTTAATGCTTACATAGAAGCGCCAAACCCTGATAATTTTGCTCTTTTTCTGGATGATAATGGTAAGATTTTTAATTCGACTATATATGATTTTTTAAATGAATTTTCAAAGCATCCTGATGACCAGAGCTATATAACCAAAAGTGTTCAGTATGCAAAAGCAGCTTATGACTACCTGCCTGTAGGCTCTATGGTAGGAGCATCTGGTGCTGTCTATGGTCTTTTATTAGCCTTGGGAATCTTGTTTCCTGAAATGACAGTGCGGCTGTTGTTTCCACCTATTCCAATTAAGGTGAAATATCTGGTATTTGGATTAGGCGCCATAGAAATTTACTCACAATTTATGAATAAATCAGGTGATGGAGTGGCGCACCTGGCCCATTTAGGAGGAATTATATTTGCTTTTATAATGATCAAAATCTGGCAAAAGCAAGGAACTAATTATAGATAGAAATGTACAGTAGAGGCGGTTTTTTAGAGGATTTTAAAAGTGCCTTCAATAGGCCGAATAATGCACATGTGCAGTTAATTATTATTAATGTAATTGTATTTGTGCTCATAGGAATACTTCACGTTTTTCTGAATGAGGCCTACTACAAAATTTATGTCTACGCCAATGTAGCTATGCCTTCCGTTCCGGAGGCTTTTCTGCATAAGCCCTGGACCTTAATCACATATATGTTTTCTCATGAAGGACTATTTCACATATTATCTAATATGCTGATGTTGTATTGGTTTGGGAGAATATTCGTAGAATATCTGGGTAGTGATAAACTGGTGGCTGTATATGTATTAGGTGGAATTTTTGGGGGACTTTTTTACCTGGCGGCATATAACATATTTCCCTACTTGAATGAGCATGTTGCTTTTATGGTGGGTGCATCCGCTGGTGTTTTAGCTATTATAGTGGCCACGGCCACATTGTTGCCCCAATATACTATTCATTTAATGTTTATAGGGCCGGTCAAAATTATGTACATCGCCCTTTTTGCAGTGGTTCTTTCATTCTTGCAGGTAAGAGGTGTTAATGAAGGTGGTAACATCGCTCATTTAGGAGGTGCATTTTTTGGTTTTCTTTACATTAAGCAGCTTCAGAAAGGAAATGATTGGGGAGGTTGGTTTACTCGTTTTCTCAATTTTATAAAAAGCTTCTTTGTGCCCTCCAGGAACATAAAAGTGAGTTACAAAAAGACCAAAAAGTCTAAATCAAGCAGTAAGGGTTCATCAAGTACTACAGCAGCACCCACCAGCTCACACAATCAGGAGGAAATAGATGCTATCTTGGATAAAATCTCTGAAAAAGGTTACGAGAGTTTATCTAAGGAGGAAAAACAGAAGTTGTTTAATGCGAGTAATAGGTAGTAAACGGATGGCTTAACTCCGATTGGCCAACTACCCCTAGTTTTTCGTAGTCTGCGACATCGAGCTTTCCATTGATCACCAGTGTCTCCGACACGGTATCAAACATCAAATCTTTATTCCCAGATTCTGCATTTTCTGTCGCTTGAATCTTAATTTATATTCCTTCCGTTCAGACCACAGCCTCTACCACGCTTCCGTCACTCCGGCCGTAGCGCAGCGGAGAGCCGGAGTCTTGCCGATGACCATGGCTTCCCGGCGGTAAGATGTCGGATATTCTTTCGCTACGCTACAGAATTCCGACATGACGGTTTTAGATGGCTATGGCAATTAAAACCGCGGATCTCCGTTCACGCCATGCTTAGCATGGTGGTGCAGTATAGTAGAATTGGTAGCAGCAGCTCAATAAACTGACAGAATCATGGTGAGCGAAGGATTTTGTTAAAAATTAGATTTACTAACTTTTAATCCTTCTAGTGCGTGACCAAGCCATACGCTTTCTCACTAAAGTCTAATTTGGTAGGAGAGTATCCTTTCATTCATCAAATACCTAGGTTTTGGAAAATGGCAGTCCTGTCTGTGTTTTGATACTCAAAATCAACTTGCTGAATGATAAGAGGCTTCTTCTTATCGTCTTCATAGTTAATTTCAATTCTATAAGGAAGCGAACACTCTTCAAATGGTCGAAATATGGTGTTTTGACCATTAAAAATATCACCAACTTTCTGATAATTCATGGCTAAGCATGTCTGATCAAGATCGTAATAATATTTATAATAAGATTTCTGATTATAGGAGCCATATTGATTGAAAGTTATGATTTTACACTTTCTGCCATGGTAAGTAGTGGTGTCTGCTATTTTAAAGTCATGAAACTTGGTGACACCCCCTATATGCAGTGTGTCAATCTCAATCCTTTTGCCGTGCTCTAATATGTTATATTGCTTTCTGTTTTTTATATCATAAAGCACATTCTGTATGCCTAGAACTTGTGTTATTTTGCCTTCTGTTCTTTTTAGAATAAAATCTTCCCCTAAAACGTATTCTTCTTTGGTCAATATGTCTGATCCAGAAATGTCATAGGTTACTTTGCCTGTGAAATTACTGTTTTGATAGATCAAAATGAGGGTAATAACTTGCAGTAGTTGATACATAGAATGAAATGGTGTGGAGTATAGCTTTAACTCTTATTCGCCAACTGCCCACAAGCGGCATCTATATCTTTACCACGGCTTCTTCTTACATTCACTACTATGTCAGCGGCTTTGAGTTTTTCTATATAGATGTTTAGAGATTCTTCAGAGGCTTGCTGATACTCGCCATCATCGATTGGATTGTACTCTATAAGATTCACTTTTGAGGGGATAACCTTGCAAAACTTCACCAGGGCGTCAGCGTCTTTTTCTGTATCGTTAATGCCACCCCAAACTACATATTCGTAAGTGACTTTCTTTTTGGTTTTATAATACCAGTGCTTTAGTGCGTCCTTTAGATCGTCGAGGTCGTTCTTTTCATTGATGGGCATCAGCTTGGTTCTTACCTCATCAATGGCAGAATGTAACGATACTGCCAGGTTGAACTTGACCTCATCATCGGCCATTTTTTTGATCATTTTAGGAATGCCTACCGTAGATAATGTGATTCTCTTGGGTGACATGCCCAGGCCTTCTGGCTTAGTGATCTTTTCAATAGATTCAATAACATTAGCATAATTAAGCAGCGGTTCGCCCATGCCCATGAAAACGATGTTAGTCAACGGTCTATCCATGAACCTTTCACTCTGCTCTTTGATAGCCACTACCTGGTCATAAATCTCATCAGCATTAAGATTTCTCATGCGCTTCAGGCGTGCGGTGGCACAGAAGTTACAATCCAGACTACAACCCACCTGAGATGAAATACAAGCGGTTATTCTGGTGTCAGTAGGAATGAGCACTGATTCTACGATCATTCCATCATAGAGCTTTACAGCATTTTTGATGGTGCCGTCGTTGCTGCGTTGCATTTGGTCAACGGCGATATGATTAATGACAAAAGCCTCCTTGAGCTTCTCACGTGTTTGAAGAGAAATATTGGTCATCTGGTCAAAGTCCTTGGCAGACTTTTTCCATAACCATTCGTAAACTTGCTTGGCACGAAATGGCTTATCGCCAATGCTTACGAAGTATTCTTTAATCTGATCCAGATTTAGCTGCCTGATGTCCTTTTTCTCCTCTTGTGCTATCATAATTATTGCAAAGATAAGCAAACATCAGATAAGGCCATATGGTTTCAGCTTTGTAGCTTCTGTAGTAGCGATGCTGGAACTGTGCTCACTTTCCTCGTCTCATAATTCATGCACACTATGCCGGTTTTACCTATAGCTACCTGCTTACCTGTTGCTTTGTTCACCAGCTCGTAGTACATGTCAAAACCGTATTTATTGAAATCATCTACACTTATGTTCACCAAAAGTTGATCTCCATAAAAGCCTTCTGATTTATAGCTAATAGCCACATCTGAGATGATAATACCAACCTTCTCTTCCAGGTTTACCTCTGAGGTGTAGCCTAGGTTAGCTAAAAAACGCATTCTACACTCATGCATAAGTGATAGAATATTGTCGTTGCCTACATGACCGCCATAATTAAGGTCAGTTATTCTAATGGATATCTCAGTTTGGAAAACGCTAACTTCAGGTAATGATATTTTTATTCTCGACATGCCGCGAAAATAAAGAATAGCTACATTTTAGAAGTCACATAATAATGTTTAGTTAGGATTTCTTCTAATAACCGTGCTCTTGTTAATCCAGCAGCCTACCTGATACGTTCCTCCCTCTTTTAAATTTTCATTAAAAATGTCTTCTATGGTTGGGAATTGCTGAGCTGCACTCTTCATAGCCTCTGAGTCGCCAGCCTTCTCATAGTAGTCGTACGCCGCCCAGTAAATAGATCTGTCTGCTACTTTACTTTCACCTTTCTTGCAGTCATTAAAACTGCTGTAGTAAAGGTCTCCTATGAGTTTATAAGCTTTGCTATAACCGGCAGACTGTGCCAGAGCTTTCTCCGCATAATTTTTGGCAGCAGCTTTATTGCCATTCTGCATTTGTCTGGCGGCTATGTGAAAGAGTATGTCTGCTTTCTTTTCTTCAGTCTCACTGTTGGCAAGCGCCTTGTCATAGTATTTTAATGCCTCATCTTTGTTGCCTTGAGTCCATTCATTATCACCTAAGATTTTGAAAATAAGTGGGTTAGGATCTACTTCAATGTATTTTTTTGCTACTTCAAAAAAGAATGGTTCTTTAGTGCAGCCCTCAGAAACCGATAGGCTAAAAACCCTCTTCATCATATTCTGATCGTTCTGTATTCTTGGTACTAACTTTTCTTTGATAAACGCGCAGTCTACAGGTACAATCTGAAGTAATATTTTCGTGGCTATCGATCTTATCTTTTCAAGTGTTTCTTCATTGACATCCCCCTTCTTGGCATCAATGGCATCCATTACTCTATAATATCTCTCCAGCACCTCATCATCTGACAAAGGAGTTATTTTGTGGTATCTTCTTACTACATCCATGTAAGAGGCCAAGTTATTTACTCCTACTTCGGGGCCGTTTAGTTCATAGGTTTTTTCAAAAATATTAAACAGCTCTTTTTCTTTTCCTGAGCGCTCTCTGTAATATTTATAGGCCGCAGAAGCCTTTCTGTCCACCAGTTCTTTGTCATTGTCATAATGATCTATTCTTAAGTCATAAATGGTAAGAACAGAGTCTTCAAAAACCGTAGCAGGCTGCTTTTTCTCAGCTAGCTCCTGATAAAGCTTTATACCATTAATGTAAATACTTTCATGAATGTCGGGTGTATTGCTGAGCATCCAGGATAGTGGTTTTCTGGCAGCTTTAAAGTTGTTGGTTTTAAAGTTGTCTGAAAATAGGGCGTACATACTTTGGGCTTCCTTACTTAATGCTTCATCAGCAGGAAGGTTAAGTTGGGCGTAGGAGTAATTCCCTAATAAGAGGAAAAATAGTCCGGTTAGGAGAAGGTTTTTCATAGTTTTTAAAGCCATTTTGTCATCAAAATAATATTATTTCTTGATAATGCTGCCATTATTTCTGGATTTTTTCCAGCAACCAGGTTGGCCATAATTTTGATATTATCACAATCGACAACGTGAAAAAGAGACTTAAATTATAAGAAATGAATTTTGATAAATACACCATAAAATCTCAAGAAGTACTGCAAAAAGCAGCAGAGATAGCCACTGGTGGTGGCCAGCAGGCCATAGAGCCTGGTCACCTCATGAAGGCTATTCTTATGACGGATGAAAACGTTATTTCTTTTTTGATAAAGAAGTTAAATGTCAACCAACTGCACCTTGATAATAAGTTGGATGAAATTATAAATGGCTACCCAAAAGTAAGCGGTCAGCAACCTTATTTATCTAATGATTCAGCCACGGCATTACAAAAGGCAGAAAAAGAGCTGAAAGAATTTAAAGATGAATACATTGCTGTAGAGCATGTGCTTTTAGGGTTGCTTGCGGGTAAGGATAAAGTGGCTACTTTATTAAAAGATGTGGGCTTTGAGCATAAATCTTTGGTAGCAGGTATTAAAGAATTAAGAGGAGGAGATTCAGTGAAAGATCCAAATGCAGAATCAAAATACAGATCATTAGAAAGGTATTCTATAAATCTGATAGAGCAGGCTAAGGCCGGTAAAATAGATCCGGTTATTGGTAGAGATGAAGAGATTAGAAGGGTGTTGCAAATCCTTTCCAGAAGGACCAAAAATAACCCTATTCTATTAGGTGAGCCGGGTGTGGGTAAAACAGCCATAGTAGAAGGCATGGCCCAGAGAATTGTAGACGGTGACGTGCCGGAAAACCTTAAAGATAAAATATTGATCTCGCTGGATATGGGGCTGCTGGTGGCAGGAGCTAAATATAAAGGTGAGTTTGAAGAGCGTTTAAAAGCCGTAATTAAGGAAGTGACTGACTCTAACGGGCAGATTATACTGTTTATAGATGAGATACATACCTTGATAGGTGCTGGAGGTGGTGAAGGAGCTATGGATGCTGCTAACTTACTGAAGCCAGCCTTGGCCAGAGGCGAACTTCATGCTATTGGAGCCACTACTTTGAAGGAGTACCAAAAGTATGTGGAAAAAGATAAAGCACTAGAGCGCAGGTTTCAGTCAGTAATGGTGAATGAACCATCAGCTCAAGATGCTATTTCAATTTTGCGTGGGATCAAAGATAAGTACGAGATCCACCACGGGGTGCGCATAAAAGACGATGCAGTAATTGCCGCAGTGGAGCTTTCCAGCAGGTATATTTCAGATAGGCACTTGCCAGATAAGGCTATTGACTTAATGGATGAGGCCGCTTCGAAGCTAAGATTAGAGATGGATTCTTTGCCTGAAGAGCTCGATGAGTTGAATAGAAAGATTATGCAGCTTGAAATTGAGCGTGAAGCGATTAGAAGAGAGAAGGATAAAGATAAGGAGCGCCTTTTAACTAAGGACATAGCCGATCTTACTGAAACCAGAAACGACTTGAAAGCCCGTTGGGAAAATGAGAAGGCAGTGGTTCAGGGTATTAGAGATCAAAAAGAAGCTATTGATCGATTGAAGTTTGAAGCCGAACAGGCTGAGAAGTCAGGTGATTTTGGTCTTGTTGCCGAGATCAGATATGGCAAGTTGGTAGAAGCCCAAAAGACGTTGGAGGAAAATCAGCAGGCAATGGCTGAGATGAGCGGAGATGGCTTGATGAAGGAGGAGGTTGATAGTGAGGATATTGCAGAGGTCGTAGCCAGATGGACAGGTATCCCAGTCTCTAAAATGCTGCAAAGTGAAAGAGAGAAGCTGCTTCACCTGGAGCAAGAACTTGGTAGGCGTGTTGCGGGCCAGGAGGAGGCTATCCAAGCACTTTCTGATGCTGTGAGAAGAAGTAGAGCGGGTCTGCAAGATCCAAAGAGGCCGATTGGTTCGTTTATATTCTTAGGCACCACTGGTGTAGGGAAAACAGAACTTAGCAAGGCGTTAGCTGAATATTTATTCAACGATGAAAACGCCATGGTAAGGATAGATATGTCAGAGTATCAAGAGAGGCACGCAGTGAGTAGATTGGTAGGAGCGCCTCCGGGCTATGTAGGGTATGATGAAGGTGGCCAGCTTACTGAGGCTGTAAGGAGAAAGCCTTACTCAGTAATATTGCTGGATGAGATTGAGAAAGCCCACCCTGACGTGTTTAACATTCTGTTGCAGGTGTTAGATGATGGTAGACTTACTGATAATAAAGGTCGTGTGGCCAATTTTAAGAATACGATCATTATCATGACTACTAACATAGGCTCAGGTATAATCCAGGATAATTTTGAAAGGCTGGATGATGATAACCTTGAAGAAGTAATTGATACCACCAAACATCAGGTGTTTGAGCTTCTGAAGAAGTCAGTTAGACCGGAGTTCCTGAACAGGGTAGATGAAACCATCATGTTCAGACCATTGTCTAGAACTGATATTAGAAAGATTGTAGATATACAATTTAAGATCATCAAAAAGCGTCTGGAGGAATCTGGTGTGAAACTTGAAGTATCTGATAAAGTGCTTGATCACCTGGCAGAGGCTGGTTTTGACCCTCAATTTGGGGCGAGACCACTTAAGCGAGTGATACAAAGAGAGATACTAAATGAGTTATCTAAAGAAATATTGGCTGGTAAGATCAATAAAGATGCTATTGTAGGCGTTAATCTTAATGAAGCCAATACAATTGAGTTCATTAACCTCGACGAAGTCAGGGTTTAAGAATGTGAAGTTGGTAATTGGGTTTAGGTTGAACAAAGGCCTCGGGGTGGTTCCCGAGGCCATTTTTTTTATAGAGACTTAACTTAAAAGCCCATTGTTATTCTGATATCATCGGCCACTTTTCGGTTATACTCAAAAGTAAGTGTCTGATAATTAATAAGATCTATGATTGTACCAACATAGCAAAGGCCACCTGTAAAGAAATATAGTAATCCCATACCTATTTGGTTAAGTACAAATCTGTGTACTCCGGCAATAAAGAACAGACCTAAAACCGTCAAAAGAAGAATTTCTTGAGGTTTTCTGCGTCTGGCTCTGTAAACATTTGCAAATTGATGTGCTTGCTCAGGAGACATATTAGATAAAATCATTTGAACATATGCCGCTTCCTCGCCTTCTAATTCAGGCAGTATTTCCATTGCGTTCGCCATAATTATTAGTGTTGTTTGTTGTTAAATATTGAGTTTTAAAAAGCTTTATAATCCTGAAAGATAATACTAAAATTGCAAAAATTCCTAAAGGATGAGTTGCTAATGATTCTTTGAAGTGTCCATGAAAAGCCAGAGATACTGATGTTCCCAGCCCGCAACCAGGACAGAAAGAGTATCCCAGATTCTTAATGGGACAGATGGAAAAATGCTCCTGATGTGGTGAAATAAAAGCCAAACCAATGAGGGCAACTATCCAGATAATTGCCTCCCACGGTATATTTTTAACTTTTTGTTTCAAGGGTTAATCTTTTAGCTCCAAAGCCACAATATTCTCCACATGATGAGTATGTGGAAACATATCAACTGGCTGCACATCAGTGATCTTATAATACTTATCCAAAATGGCAATATCTCGGGCTTGTGTAGCAGGGTTACAGCTTACATATACGATCCTTTGTGGTCTGGTGTTCAAAATTACCTCACAAACATCCTGGTGCATTCCCGCTCTTGGCGGATCAGTAATGATTACATCAGGTCTTCCGTGTTCATTCACAAAGTCATCCGTGAGCAGGTCTTTCATGTCACCTGCAAAGAACTTAGTATTAGTAATGCCATTGATCTCAGAGTTCACCTTTGCATCTTCTATGGCAGCCTCTACATATTCAATACCTATCACTTCTTTGGCATTACCAGCTACGTAGTTGGCGATGGTTCCAGTACCTGTGTAAAGATCGTAAACCAGTTCGTTGCCAGTGAGTTGAGCCATTTCCCAGGCTTTTTTATATAAAACTTCTGCTTGCTTGGCGTTGGTTTGGAAAAAGGATTTAGGCCCAATTTGAAAACTTACAGATTTATCAGCATTGTCAGGAAGTCGCATTTCTTCAGTGATGTATGCCTTGCCGTTATAATTTACCACCTCCAGGTCATTAAAAGTTTCGTTTCTCTTGGTGTTGATCACATAGTTTAATGAAGTGATCTGTGGAAACTTGTCTTTCAGCCCGTCAAGTATGGTAGTAAGGTATTGCTCATTATCTCCGGCTACTTGTAAAATCACCATTACTTCACCAGTTATGGTATTTCTGATGATTAGATTTCTTAAATAACCTTCTTGTGTGATTAGGTCAAAAAACGGAATGTTATTTTCTTTAGCTATTTGTCTTACAGTCAGGCGTATATTGTTAGAAGGATCTGGCTGCAAGTAACAATGGTTGATATCCAGAATTTTATCGAATCTCTTCGGAATGTGAAAACCTAAAGCATCTCTATCAAGGTCATCTTCCTGATCTATTTCTTCTCTGGTAAGCCACCTTTTGTTGGAAAAAGTGAACTCCAGCTTATTTCGATAATAGCGCGTTTCCTCAGATCCTAATATTCTCTTTGGCTCTGGCATAGGAACCTTGGCAATTCTTTCCAGGCTATCAATCACTTGCTGATGCTTGTAATCTAGCTGAGTTTCGTAATTGATATGCTGCCACTTACAACCACCACAGGTGCCAAAATGCTCGCAAAAAGGATCTTTCCTTAGGTCAGAATATTGATGGATCTTCACTGGAATAGCCTCCAGGAAGGTTTTCTTCTTTCTGATCACCTTGATGTCGGCAACATCGCCAGGAGCTACATCGGTAACAAATATTACTTGGCCTTCATAGCGGGTTATGCATTTTCCTTCAGCTGCGATACCTTCTATGGTTAGGTCTTTTAAAATTTTATTTTTTAATTTCATGAATGCTTATATTCCTGAACTCACTTGATTATCTTGTATGCTAATATTCTTCACTCTTTTAAGAGCAAAGTTTAATTTTTCGTTCTCATGAAAAAAAGTCTTCTTCTACTCATTTTCATACTGGCCTGCAAAGTTAGTTCATTTGCTTCGCATATCGTAGGGGGAGAATTTGAATTAGTCTATCTATCTGGAAATTCCTATCGGTTAAACCTCATTATCTATTTCGATGAGATCAACGGAAATCCAGGAGCCAAATATGAGCCTACACCCATAGCATGGATATATAGAAAGTCTGACAATACGCCCATGAGGCAGGTTACATTGCCGTTTAGAAGCGAGACCAAGGTGATTTATAGTTTACCTGACTGTCAGAATGATAATGTGGTGAATACTACCAGAATGGTGTTTTCGGATGTTATAAGTATGAATCCTGAAGATTTTGCTGATCCTGGAGGGTATTATATTGCCTGGCAGAGGTGCTGTAGAAATTATACAATCAGAAATATTATTTCAGAAGACCCTGATACTGGCGGTGTTGGTGCAGGGCAGACTTTTTATCTTGAAATACCCCCTTTAATTAGAAATGGAGAGAGATTTATCAATTCCTCACCTCAGCTTTTTCCTCCTTTAAGTGATTATGCTTGTGTGGGGAGAAGCTTTTATGCTGACTTTACAGGTACGGATATAGATGGAGATTCTTTAGTATATAGTTTGGTGGAACCATTGAACACGCCTTCGGCTGAGCCACATCCTCAACCGCCATCAAGGGCACCTTACCCAAGAATTAATTGGATAACCTCTTATAATCTTGATAATATCATGCACGGAGAGCCCGACTTATATATCAGTAGAAAAGGGCTTTTAAAAGTTACACCTACAGAAACAGGTCTCTTTGTTTTTGCTGTTAAGTGCGAAGAATTTCGTGATGGTGAAAAGATAGGAGAAGTACGCCGGGATTTTCAAATGGTGGTAGTGGACTGCCCTGACCCTGGAGATCCACCTGATCTGGGCATTAAATTGGCCGACGGTTCTACATATCAGGAAGGTGATGTACTTAAGTTTCTGGCAGATGATGATAAGTGTGTTGAGTTTTATGTGAAGGATGAAAAAGGCGGTGCAGTTAATCTCAATATCGATCCTGTTGGGTATGATGATGAGAATTTTTCCATAGATATTCTGGGTACATCGGCAAGTCGTGACAGTCTTTATGCCAGAGTTTGCTTTACTGATTGCCCTCCGGAAAAAGATTTGCCGTTTCAGGTTGATTTCATCGGTCTGGATCATACTTGTCCTCAGCCGTTGCAGGATACAGTGCGCATGACGGTGCTCATCACCCCGCCAGATAATGATTTACCTGAATTAGAGCATAGAGAGGATGCTGTGGGAGCTTATTCTGGCTCCAATTTTAGATATATTGAGGTTCAGGAAGCCGCGGGAGGCCTAAAAATAGTAGACCTGCTGGGAAGTGATGCTAACAATGATTTCATGGAATTTACCATAACAGGCAAAGATTTTGACCTGTCAGAATACGGCATGTCGGTGATCGACAAGCGAAATACAGCAGGCGAAGTCCAGAGTTGGCTGGAATGGAATTATGACTGCCAGCAGATAAGTTTTGATGGTAAAACGGAATTTGAAATTCTAGTGAGTCTGGAGGATGAGGATGATTGCGATTATGACGAGCCGGTTATCATGACTTTGTATCTGAAGATTAATCTCCCACCAAATACTAATCCTGAAGTTTTTAGTAACAATCTGGGTAGCTCGAATGAATATGTTCGAATTGAAACACCTTTGAATGAATCAATCAGCTTTGATGTAAAAGGTAGAGATTTGGATGGTGATAGGATAGTTTTAAATGGTCAAGGGGCTAATTTTGATTTCCCCAGATACAATATTTTCTACACCGGAACGAGCGGTCAGGGAACTGTGCTTAACACTCAGCTTAACTGGTATCTGGATTGTAAGTTATTTAATCTGGAGGAGCAAGATTCTTTAAGAGCTTATTTTTTTATTGAAGATGATGATAAGTGTGAAATTACCAATAGAGATACGCTTACTGTAGATTTTATATTAAGCCCACCGGCAAATTCTGAATTTTTATTCACTATGCGTGGCATTCAGGGTACTTCAATAAATAATAACAGAGTGCATATGATGATGGGTGAAAAAATGGCTGTGAACCTTACAGGTTCTGATTTTGAAGGTGATTATCTGTCTTTAGAATTAATAGATCGCGATGAAGAGTTGAGTTATCAGTTTGAAAATGCGCAAGGGCAATCAACCGTAAGCTCTGTTTTTAGCTGGATTCCTCAATGTTCTGACTTGAAAGGAGAGAGTAGTCAGGAGTACCTATTGCAGTTTGTGCTGTCTGACGATCATTGTTACTACCCTAAAAAAGATACACTCGATCTCTATGTCACTATCGACGATATTGATAATAAGGAAGATCAGTTTTTACCACCAAACGTATTCACACCGGATAATGGAGATGATAAAAATGATTATTTTGGAATGTACCGGCACGTAGAAGGTTCGGAAGAGTTGGAGAATATCTTACCGTTAGATAATTGTGCCGGTGTGTTTGACAAAATAGTGATAGTAAACCGCTGGGGAAATGTAGTTTTTGAAAGTAACGACAGAGAGTTTAAATGGGATGGCAAAGGATCTCCGGGAGGTGTTTACTTCTACTATATCCAATACTCACAGATGCGATTCCGTGGAGCCATCACCTTGCTTCGTTGATTAAACGCTTACAAAAGGCTGATATCCTTTATCTTATCTGTTTTTATAAAAGCCTTTTTACCGTTCCATTCTGTTTCTGTCCATACATCAGTCTTTTTGTAGGTCGGTAATCTGTGTCCTTTGGTAACAATATCTACTACCTCAGCGCCTGCCGATGGTCCATCCATAATGTAGGTGTTAGATTTTATGATAATGGCCTTATGGTATTCTCTGCCATAGTTTAACGTGTAAAATAAAAGAGCTAAAACCAATACATTTAAAATGGCTGGTACTACAGGCCTAAATTCCATCTTTATTTTATAGCGATAAATCACTGCCATTAGCAGGAGAGAAATAGCCATCAATGAATAGACTATGTAATCGAAATACTTAAAGAAAACTGATTTAATAAATTCAAAGTCATTGAAAGTGTAGCCTTCAAGGTTTTTCTTTTCAGCCAGTTCTTCCATTTTTCTCAAAGCACTCTTATCGGATGTCTGTAAGTAATATAGGTTAAGATAATATAAAGCCAGGCTATAATCTCCTAAGCCTTCTTTTATATAAGCCATTCTCAGAAGCATAGATGGGCTACTCTTCTTTTCAGTATGAAGTAGATGATCATATAGCTTAAAAGACTCAGTGAACTTCTGCGCCTGAAACAAAGAGTCGGCATCTACAAGTGCTTGTTCTACCTGACTTTGGGCTATTAATAAATGTGAACCTATAAATGAGAATACAATGACTAATATTATGCGCATACTTCTGTTGTTCTTCACGGCAGCAAATATAAGGGAACAAAAATTTTTAACGAGATAATTAGCCTAAGATTACATTAAAGGCAGATTTCAGAGGTGGGTGAAAATTTTTTAAGTTTTTTTTTGCTCCAAGTTTTGCATTTTAAATCTGATACATTACTTTTGCATCTCCATTAACGAAAAGGGTAACAGAAAGTTACCAAAACGATGGAAAAAACATAAGATTCCGTAGCTCAGTTGGTAGAGCATCTCCCTTTTAAGGAGAGGGTCCTGGGTTCGAGCCCCAGCGGGATCACTACCTTAAAAAAGCCTTTCAGACCGATCTGAAAGGCTTTTTTGCTTTTTGGAGAATAAGTATTTAATTATCGCACTGTTCTTCTGAACCACCTACCTATACCTTTATTAAGACTTATGGATTTCTAATTAGTCTTAAGTTTTTTGAAAATTATTCTTACATCTGATTTTGTATAGAAATCTGACTACAGGAAAAAATCTTTAAATTTTTTTTCGCCCCAAATTTTGATGTTAATCATCATCAATGATGGACCGAAAATGGGGGGTTAATTAGTAGCACTTCTAAATGAAATCATAAAAATATCTGTAAATGCCAGAGGAATAGATAATTATAAAAATTATGCTTTTAGTATAAAATCGAGTGAAG
This sequence comes from Fulvivirga ligni, assembly GCF_021389935.1. NCBI lineage: Bacteria > Pseudomonadati > Bacteroidota > Cytophagia > Cytophagales > Fulvivirgaceae > Fulvivirga > Fulvivirga ligni. The sequence goes on along the minus strand of NZ_CP089979.1, from coordinate 6,268,307 downwards.
AAGGAGCATTTTACAGTAAAAGATTAGTCATTTTTTCGGGTTATTAACCCTGTTTTAACCCAAAATTTAATCACCTGCACATAATATTGTACTCTCTGCAATCGATTTTAAAATTGCTAAATCGATTTGGCTCTCATGAATTTTTTAGAATCAATCGTTTGAAGTTCGACTTTCTAAAATCGACATGATAACAACCGCAAACGATTGAGTTTTATGCTTTCATCAGCAACACTTATCAATCTAAAAAGGAAAAGCCGGGTCGGTAATATTCAAACTTAAACGCTATTATAAAATGAGTAAAATTCTACGATGTTTTATGTACGCCACACTACTTGGTGTATGTACTATGTTTTTAAGTTCATGTGGAGATGACGATGCTCCTGAGAACACACAGTTCGGAACTGTTACCGGTACTGTTTCTGATGAGGAAGGTGCTGGCATCTCTGATGTGGAAGTAACTATTACTGGTATCAATGAAGATGATATCATGACTACCACTGATGCTAATGGAAAGTATAGTGTGGACGGAGTTTCTATGAAAACTCACGCGGTTAAATTCGCGAAAGAAGGCTGGTTAACCATTAGTGTTACTGTAAATGCTGATAAATTCAGTGCTGAAGGAGTAGCCATAGCGGATGTGAGTATGATTAACGCCTCTGCTAAAATTATGGGTACCGTAATAGATGCTAAAAACGGTGGAGCCCCACTTGCTGGAGTAACTATTAACACTGGCATAGCTGATATGGAGACACTTACCACAGACGCTGATGGTAAATTCCTTATTGAAAACTTAGTGGAAGGAGATTATAGCCTTCAATTTAGTAAAGCTAATTATGTATCTGTTACTAAGTCTGTAACATCGGCATCATTTATTGATGGTGTAGCTACTATATCAATTCAAATGGGTGCTTCAGAAATTCTTCGTGGTCTTACTGCTGAAGATCTTCAGGATGCTGACAAATGGTATTATAATGAATACAGAGGTGGTGGTAATGCAGATGCTTACCCACATTGGGACTGGGCATGTGATTATATGAGTACACTTACTTTCTGGGGTAACTGGGAAGAACAGTGGGAAGGTACCACACTACGTATCCGTAATGATGAAGGCGATAGAAGTAATCCAGCTGACCTGAATGTATTTGATTCATATACTTATGGAAGCAAGAAAATAACCGAGGACAATAAAATCTTCTCTATTAGACTACGTACTCACAATGCAGATGCTGGTGCTCCTGCAGTATTTGGAGTTCAGGTGGTAGATCTTTCTGAGGCTGAACCACAAGCTGTTAAAATTGGAGAAAACCAAACTTACGGATCAGGTGATTACACTGATTTCTTTTTCGATCTAAGCGATTATGTAGGCAAAGAAGTGATTATAGCGGTGGGTATTTACCGTCAGAGTACTGGTGACTATTGGAAACAGCTAGTGCTAAGAGCTATGAGGTTTGCTGATCAGGAAGTAAGAAACTGGGATTGGCTACCTGGCACAGAGGTGGTTAGCGGTTGGAAGCTTACCCAAGAGACAGTGAGATCTACCATGGCTCAGACTAAGACTTCATTTACAGGCATGAACTCTATCACGCCTTCTAGAAATGTAAGTATGACTGATGGTTATCCTGCTGCTTACCAGGCATGGAAGGAAGATAGTCACATAGGTGCAGAATGGTTCTTTGCACCATTAAAGAAAGATCCGGAAGTAGATAAAACTGAGGGCTTTATTCTTAAAACCAGAGGTACTCCTGAAGTGAACACGGTAGTTCCTGAGGCTTATATATATGCGAAATTCCCTATTGCTGCTGGTACTAACCAGTTAACACTAAGCACTCGTAATTTCGGAGATAATTTAACCTACTTCAAACTTACCGCTATCCAAAATGATGGTACTGTAACTCACATAGAGCCTTCTTCTAACACTGCTCAAGAGGCAAGTGCAGCAGAAGATGGTTGTTGGAAGTTTAAGCATGGTGATGGTGGAGCAGGAAACCCTGAAGGTTATGCACTATTTAACTATGACCTGTCTCAGTTTAACGGTGAGGAAGTAACGCTAGTATTTGGTGTGTATAACGGTGTGGCCAATTCTGGAGAGAACAAGCTTGTTTTCCACACAATCGACTTGAATTAATTACATGAATAACCCTATGATAAAATTTAGTAAACTATTTACTACATGCAGCTTCGTGTTCCTTATGTCACTGGTTGCATGTGGTGACTCGGGTTCTGACCCGGGACCGGATAATCCACCGGAAGAGGAGGTTAGTCTTTCAGAGCAAAACCTTCTTCGCGCCATGAACCTGGCAGACCATGCTATAGAAGCTCACTTTGACGGAGCAGGTATGAAAATGGCCAGGTATTATAATCCTTATACTGATGTTCGCTCTGATGAAACAGGAAGTATATGGATGTACACCAGTGCTGTTGAGGCTGTAAATGCTATCCTTCACGGACTGCAGGCTCAGAAAGAGCACGGTAACTCCAAGCTTTATGATGAAAACTTTAGCAAGTACACTGAAACGCTTGCTAAGCTGTATGATAATGCAGATTTCTACAAAGGTACATTTGAATTGGTTTCTTATACTCAGACTCATGAGTGGTCTATCTACGGTGTAAATAGAGGTGCCGGAAAAGGTAGCGCTAGCGTAGCCGGAATTATGAATGTGTATGATGACCAAATGTGGTTTATCCGTGAGCTTATAGAAAGCTACAAGCTTACAGGTAATGATAGCTATCTTGAAAAAGCAGAATACCTAACTGAGTATGTATTAGATGGTTGGGATTGTTCCAGAGATGCTAACGGTAATGAAATTGGTGGTATCACGTGGGGTCCTGGTTATGTAACCAAGCACTCTTGTAGTAACGGTCCTCTGATCAGCCCATTAGTATGGTTGCACGAAATCTATAAAGATAAGAATGATGAAATCACTCATAGATTCATAGATGCTGCTGATAAAGAAACAAGAAAAACAGAGCAAGTAAAGAAAGCCGATTACTATCTAGACTTTGCTAAGAAGATTTATGCATGGCAAAAAGCCAGTCTAATTCGTCCTAATGGAGTTTATGATGACTTAATGGGTGGCTGTTCTCCTGGTAATCCTGAAACTATCACAGTAGATGGACAAACTTACCGTAAGGGAATAGCTTGTAGAGACAGAGTAGGCCCATCTATAAGTTATAACAGCGGAAGTATGCTATCTGCTGCTGCCGATTTATATGAGTCTACTGGCGAAGGTATGTATTTAACGGATGCCAGCTCATTATCTGATGCCAGCTTTGAATACTTTGCTGATTTGGGACAAACCAAAGAGGGGTATTATACCTATGATATCAGTGGTTTCAATAACTGGTTTAATGGCGTGATGATGAGAGGGTATGTAGATGTATATCCTTCATATGCTGCTAATGCAGATTACATAGATTCTTTCCAACAAAACCTGGATTTCGGTTATGAAAACTTCCTTTACGAAGGATTTTTACCTACTAATTTACTAGTAGGGTGGAGTAGAACCACTGCCAATAATAATACTGAAGGTATGTTCAATTTTGCTTTTGCAGCTGAGTACGCAGTATTAGCCAAATACGAACTGGAGAAATAAAGAAATTACTTAGCATATGCAGAATAAATACAAGCAATTGTCAAAAAGACTGATCAAGTACTCCTTATGTGGCGTACTTGCTCAATCTGCTGTCTTTGCCTCCGCTTTTGCTTCGGAAGCAAACATTGAAAAGAACGTAACTACCGTAGAGCTATACAAGCAAGCTATTACGGTAAAAGGTACAGTGACCTCTGAAGATGGGGCAGCTTTACCAGGTGTAAATATTATACTAAAGGGAACTAATAAAGGAACCACCACGGACCTGGACGGTAACTTCACTCTTGAGGTGCCAGATGAAAGTGCAGTATTGGTTTTTACTTTTATTGGCTATTCCGCACAAGAGATAACTGTAGGTGCCAGATCAGTGATAAATGTTAGCATGATCCCTGATACACAGCAGCTTAGCGAAGTTGTAGTAGTGGGTTATGGTACTCAGGAAAAAGTTACTGTTACTGGTTCTGTAGCCAGCCTTAAGGGTGAAACTATGCTTCAAACCAGAAATGAAAACCCTCAAAACATGCTTACAGGTAGAGTGGCTGGGGTTAGAGTTTGGCAGAGAAGTGCTGAGCCTGGTACTTATAGTAACAGTTTCGATATTAGAGGTTTTGAAGGAACACCATTAGTAGTTATCGATGGTGTGCCACGTACTATGGAAGATTTCCAGAGACTTAACCCTAACGATATCGATGATGTATCAGTACTTAAAGATGCAGCAGCAGCTATCTACGGTGTAAGAGCAGCCAGTGGAGTTTTACTTGTAACCACTAAAAAAGGTAAAGCAGGAAAAACCCAAATATCTTATAGTGGATCTTATACCATGCAGCGTCCTTCTAAGATGCCGATGCTAGCTGATCCTTACCAAACTATGACTATTTATAATGAAAAATCCATGAATAATATCAATGGAGGAAGCATTATATATGATGAGCAGGCTTTTGAGGATTTCCGTAATGGAGATCGTAGAGCAGCAGATTGGAACTCTTTAATCTTTGCTGACTACTCACCTCAAACACAGCACAACCTGAGTATAACCGGAGGTTCAGAAAAAACACAGTATTTTATTGGTGGAGGATACCTTTATCAGGAAGGATTTTTCAAGTCAGGAGATTTGAATTACGATAAATTCAACCTGAGAAGTAATATTACTACTGAGTTAACTGAAGGATTAAAATTTAATTTAAATCTGGCAGGTATGTCGGATCAGCGTAACTCACCCTACTCAAGTCCTGTAGATATTATTAGAAATTATTGGAGACAAGGGGTTTTATTTCCTGCTTATGCAGACCCTGAGGGCACCATGTTAAATTATCAAGGCCTTGATTTAGAGCAGAATACAGTAGCTATGATGACTTCTGATGTTTCTGGTTATAGACAATACAATGAGAAAACTTTTCAATCATCTTTTTCATTGGATTATGATTTAGGAACGATATCATCTGCATTGAAAGGCCTATCTGCCAAAGCAATGTTGAGTTATGATTATCGAAATAATGATAATACAGTTTTTAGAAGAGAGTATTATCAATACATGTATGATGAAACATCAGACTCTTATATATCTAAACTGTACAACCCTAGCTCACCTAATAGATTGCAAAGATCCGTACGTAGCAGAAACCAGATTTTAGGACAGTTCTTATTAAACTATAAACGAACTTTTGCATCTAATCATAATGTATCAGCGCTATTAGGTTGGGAAAGCCAGAAGAAAGAAGGTGATAATTTCTACGCGCAAAATGACTTGGCCTTCGCTATGGATTACTTGTTAGCAGGCACAAATGCTAACCAGGTTACAGGTATGGCTTATGATACTGATAACCTTTATACCATAGCCAATTCAGCTGCGCTAGGTAGGTTAAATTATAATTATGCTGATAAGTATATCGCAGAATTTCAGTTTAGATATGATGGATCTTCAAAGTTTGTTGAAGATAATCAGTGGGGGTTTTTCCCTTCAGGATCAATAGGCTGGAGACTATCTGAAGAATCTTTCTTTAAATCAATCTCGGCTCTATCATTTGTAGATCAATTGAAATTCAGAGCAAGTTATGGAACAACAGCAAATGACGCCACTTTGCAATACGAATGGTATGCAGGATATCAGTATCCGGCCTCTGGAGGTAATGCAGAAAATGGATACTACAATCAATATGCACCAGGGTATGTGATTGGTGGTGAGTTTGTAAACGGTGTTGATAGAAACGTACCTAACGAAAACCTTACCTGGTGGGAAGCTCACATGTTCAACTTTGGTGTTGATTTCGAAGGTTGGAATGGATTATTCGGATTCTCTGTAGACTATTTTGATAGAAGAAGAACAGGATTGTTTGCCAGAAGACAGGGTGAAGTTCCTACTGTAGTAGGTACAGGGGCGCCTTTAGAGAATGCTAACAGTGATAGACAATTCGGTATTGACCTACAACTTTCTCATCGTAATAAAATTGGAGACCTTAATTATAGTGTTAAAGCTATTGGTACCATTACAAGAAGAGAATGGCAAGTGGGAATACAGAATGGTCCATACTCCAATTCATATGACAGGTGGAGATCTGACAATCTGAACAACCGTTATCAGGGAATTCAGTTTGGTTATGAAAGCGCTGGTCGCTACCAGGATTGGGAAGATATCTGGAATTACCCTATTTACAAAGAGAGAACAATTCTTCCTGGTGACTACAAATATGTTGACTGGAATGGTGATGGCGAAATCAATGGTCAAGATGAGCACCCTTATGCTTTTGATCAGACACCGTGGTTAAACTTCAGTTTAGCATATGATGCTTCTTATAAAAACTTCGATTTGAGCATTCTTTTCCAGGGAACTGCCATGGGGTCGATGCAGTATCAGGAGCCACTTTACGGAATTTGGGGAACCAATGGTGGTGGTACTCTAGAGCAGTATCTTGATCGTTGGCATCCGGTAGATCCGCAAGCAGATCCATATAACCCAGAAACAGAATGGGTGGAAGGTTATTACGGATATACAGGCAATTATCCTTTCGGTAATTCAGAATTTAATAGAGTGAGTACTGCGTACTTACGTCTTAAAAGTGTAGAGTTAGGATATAACATTGTGCCAAAAAAATCAGCTTCTATGAAGTTTAGAGTTTTTGCCAATGCTTACAATGTTTTCACAATCACAGGAGTAAAATTCGTAGATCCGGAACATCCTGATAGTGACCAGGGAAGACTATATCCTCTAAGTAAAACATATACTCTAGGTGTATCAGCCACATTCTAACTCTGAGGATCACACAATCAAAAATGAAAGATAGTATGAAAAAGATATATATATTATTTCTTGTCGGTTTACTTGCCCTCTCTTCATGTGCAGAGTTGGACGTTCCACCACCAAACGTAGTAGGTGATGAAACGCTTTTGACAAGTGAATCTGGAATGAAAATCTATTTGGCTAGAATGTATAGCCGAATGCCCCTGGAGGATTTTAAATATACGGCTCAGTGGGGTTTTAACTACAATGGATGGTTAAATGCAACAGGTATTTCTGGTACAGGTGAGGCTCTAAACAGAGACGGAATCTGTAGAGCTTTTACAGGTGAGGATACACCATATTGGGGACAGGCATTTACATTATTAAGAGATGCTAACTACCTCATAGAAACATTGCCTGAGTATCAGGGCTCCTTTGCAGATATTACTTATAACCATTATCTGGGTGAGGCATATTTTGCAAGAGCTATGGTTTTCTCGGCTATGGCGAAAAGATTTGGAGGTATTCCTTTGGTAACTAGAGTGATTAATTATCCAAGTGATGACATGGAGGTGCCAAGATCTTCTGAAGAGGAAACATGGGATCAGGTTTTAGCTGATTTTGACATGGCAGCTGACTTGTTGCAGCCTACTAGTCCTGAAAGAGGTCTTTCCAATAAATATGTTGCGCTATCCTACAAATCGGAGGCAATGCTCTATGCAGGTAGTGTTGCTAAATATAATGAAACCGTGTCAGGACGTTTAACTGGATTTGGTCAAAAAACAGGCGTTCGTGTAATAGGTTTTGCTGAAGATTCATGGCAGGCAGCTTCTAAAAAATATTTCAAAGAAGCTTATCTGGCTGCTCAGGAAGTAATTAATGAAGGTCCATATGCTCTTTATATGAATAAATGGGCTGCCAATGATCCTGATGCGCAATACAGAAATATGGTAGACATGTTTACTGACCCTGCTAGTATGGAGAATATTTTTGTTAAAGAATATACCTACCCTACTTCCACACATGGTTATGATGCTTACAGTGCTCCATTTATCTTTAAAGCACCATTGGCATCAGGTACATGCCCTACATTAGATTTTCTTGAAATGTATGAAGGTTTCGATCGTTATCCTGATGGATCTATTAGAGTAACCAACGGTTCTACTAACTCTCAAGGAGATTATTTAATGTATGATTCACCAATGGACTTTTTCGAAAATGCAGAGCCTAGGCTAAGAGCATACGTAATTTTTCCTGGTGATGTCTTTAAAGGTAAGAATATTGAGATCAGAGGCGGTGTATATACTGGAGCTGAGCCAATAGATCCTTTCTTTAACGATTATTCATTCTCTAGCGCTGAAACTCGTTATCAGCAACTGGCTGAATATACTCAGGAGCCTAAATCATTATACCTTAGCCCAAGAGAGGGAAATGGTCAGGAAACTCTTGACTACAATGGATCAGAGATAAATGCAGCAGGTGCTAACGGACCTTTCTTCGATAATGGAGAGAGCTGTTTAACAGGTCTTTATGGAAGAAAGTGGTTAAATGATGATCCATCTTTTGATGCAGGTGAAGGAAGATCTGATCAACCTTTTATTTTAATGAGATATGCTGAAGTGTTGTTAAATGCAGCCGAAGCTGCAGTAGAACTTTCATTAGCAGGTGAGCCTTCACCTGATGGTTCTAACATGCTTCAGGTGGCTACCACTGCAATCAACGATATTCGCGAAAGAGCTGGAGCTAGTCAATTAATTGGCAACCTTGCAGCTGATGAAGTGAGTCGAAATTTAGTTCGTAAAGAACGTCGTAAAGAACTTGCTTTTGAGCGTAAAACCAAGTGGGATCTTAGAAGATGGAGAGTTAACCATTATGAAGGTAGAGATGGTTTCTGGGGTGAAACCAGAGATGCTGATAACTTCAGTAGTAACTCTAGATATAGATTCAGAGGTTTATACCCATTCTTATCTACCGAAAGCGGAAAATACTTCTTCGATGCTCGTTTCCAGTGGGTTAGCTTAAAAACTTTTGAGTATAACGTAGTGGATTACTATTTCGCTATACCGGGTAATGAGGTGGCTAAGAGCTCAGTGATCGATCAGCAACCAAACAGATAAGACATTAATTAAGAATATAAAGAACATGAAAAAAATAGCATTTTATATTTTATCGTTCTCGTTGTTTTCACTCTCTTCATGTAACATGTTCGAAATGGACAATTATGAAGCGCCGTCGGAAACAATTAAGGGTGAGGTGGTAGATGCAGAAACAGGAGCACCTATACTTACTGATCAGGGTAGTGAGGGTATTCGTGTTAGATTAACGGAGCTAAGCTGGGGTGATAACGTTCAGCATAATCCTGATTTCTACTGCATGCCAGATGGAAAATTTCAGAACACCAAGGTATTTAAAGGCACGTATAATGTAAGGGTTGATGGGCCTTTTATTCCTTTGGTGAGAGAAGATGACCGTGGTGTTCCTTTGGCTGATAATAGCCAAACTACTGAGATAGATGGTACTACCGAGATGAAATTTGAAGTAGAGCCTTTTCTAAACATCGAATGGGTAGGTGAACCAACAGTGGTTAATGGTAAAATCAGAGCAAAAGTTAGAGTAACCAGAGGTGTTTCTGAGGATGAATTTCGCAGTAAAATTGAGCCTATGGGCGGTTACAGCGATAGTTTCTTGAATGTAACTGATATTCAGCTATTTGTGAGCTACTCTTCATCTGTAGGTTACAGAGCAAGAGATACTCGTTGGTCTAGCGCCATGGAGTTCTCTGGTTCAGGATTTGAATCCATGCTTGGAGAAGAGGTAGAGATTGAGTCTACAGGTACTATACCTTCTGGTAGAGTAGTATTTATTAGAGCTGCTGCTCGTATCAACTATGATACGCCAAGAGGTAGCGGTGTAAGAAGATGGAACTACAATGAGGCAGCCCAGGTAATGGTGCCTTAATATTAAATTATTGGAGGTTATATCAAAATTGGTGATTTCACCGGCTAATGTCATATTGAGATACTTGAAATGTATTCCCTGTTAAATCATGGAATCTTTCAGGGGCTTAATGAGGCTTGCAGCTACTTTTGGTATAACCTCTTTTATTTTTTAAAACTTACGATTTTATCATTTCTGAGTAATGGATGTCATTTCATTACTCCATAACCTAGACCAATGAAAAGAACAATACTATTCAGTTTGGTTTCGGCATTTATTTTTCAGGCTTGTTCAGTACCTCAGCAGGATAAGAGTGATAAACAAGATGACCAGCCAAGAGAAAAAACTGCCTTTCAAACGTCAAATCCATGGAAGCCGGTAATAGATGTGAGGGCTGATGTAGCCATAGTTTACAGTGTAAAAGATCATCATGAAAAAGGAGGTATGAGCTTCGAGGAGCGCGTACAGACCTGGAGAGACAAAGGATACACCACTCATTTTATGACTGGAATAGCCTGGGGAGAATATCAGGACTACTTCACTGGCGAGTGGGATGGAGAATGGCATTTAGATGAAGGCCAGGTAACTCAAAAAGGAGATACCATATGGCACGGTCATATGGTGCCTTACATTGTTCCTTCACTGAATTTTATCAGGTACATGAAGGAGAAAGTTATTAAAAGAGTGATAGATGCAGGAATAGACGCTATCTACCTTGAAGAACCTGAATTTTGGGCCAGATCTGGATATAGTACGGCCTTTAAAAAGGAGTGGGAGAAATACTATGGCTTCGAGTGGAGACCCCAGCATGAGTCAGCAGAAAACACTTACCTCTCTAGTAAATTAAAATATCATCTCTATTATAGAGCATTAAATGAATGTTTTACTTACGCCAAAGAATATGGTAAAAGTAAAGGAATGAACATCAGGTGTTACGTTCCCACCCATTCATTAGTCAACTATTCGCAGTGGAAAATAGTAAGTCCTGAAGCTAGCCTGGCTTCATTGCCTTGCGTAGATGGATATATCGCTCAGGTTTGGACCGGAACTTCCAGAGAGCCGAATTTTTATAATGGAAACAAAAAGGAAAGAGTATTCGAAACGGCCTTTTTGGAGTATGGCTCTATGGAGTCTATGACAGCCCCTACCGGCAGAAAAGTATACTTCCTTACCGACCCAATTGAAGATTGGCCACGTGATTGGGCGGATTACAAAAAGAATTATCAGGCTACTTTCACAGCACAGCTGCTGTACCCAATGATTGCAGACTATGAAGTAATGCCTTGGCCTAACCGTATTTATCAAGGTTTATACAGAACCAGCGCTGATAGTGAGGAGAAAAAGCATATTCCACGCTTCTATTCTACTCAAATGCAGGTGATGATTAACACTCTGAATAATATGCCTTTATCTGATAATAAGGTAAATGGATCTGAGGGTATTGGTATATTAATGTCTAACTCTTTAATGTTTCAGCGCTTCCCAACTCACGAAGGCTATGAAGACCCTCAGTTATCTAACTTTTATGGGCAGGCTCTGCCTTTATTGAAGCGCGGTGTACCGGTGAAAACTGTACATATCGAAAATGCGCCTGTTGCCAATACCTGGAAGGATGTTAAAATTTTGGTGATGTCATATTCTAATATGAAACCTCTGGATAAAACAGCCCATGATTACATAGCTGATTGGGTGAAAAAAGGTGGAGTATTAGTGTACAGTGGGCGTGATGATGATGCTTTCCAGGGAGTACAAGACTGGTGGAATCAGGATGGAAACAGCTTTAAAGCTCCATCAGAGCATTTATTCCAGAAGTTAGGTCTCGAAGCGCAATACGCAGCAGGAGAATATAGCTATGGAAAAGGAAAGATTCAAATTATTCGCAATGACCCTAAGGAGTTCGTTTTAAATGAAAATAATGATGCTCAATATGTATCTACCATTGAAAAACTGTACAAGGACGAAACCGGCAAGGCATTAGAATTTAAAAACAATTTTGCCTTAACAAGAGGTCCTTATGAGATTATATCTGTGCTGGATGAGAATAAGGATCAAACGCCGTATACTATTTCTGGTAAGCTAATAGATCTTTTTGATCCTGAGATACCCGTTCTAGATCAGAAAAAAGTACTGCCTGGTGAGCAATCGTTGCTATTCAATATTGGCAGCGTAAAGAACCCGGATAAACCTCAGGTTCTGGCTACTGCGGCCAGAGTATACGAAGAGAAGTTCGAGGAAAATGCTTATGCATTTACAGCTAAGAGTCCTTTGAACACTACCAACGTAATGCGTGTGCTTCTACCAGGTAAGCCTACCAGCATTAAGGTGACCGATGCAGCGGGTAATGATGTGGCAGTAGAATCATCTTGGGATTCGGGCAGTAAAACACAGTTTTTAAGTTTTGAAAATAATCCTGAAGGAATTCAGGTGAGATTGGGCTGGTAAGATCCTCTTAAAGTGAGGAGTTAAAGTTTTAATTCAGAAATATTTAGTACAAAAAATAACCCTATGTTCAAACCGTATTTGAATCAAGCATTAGCGATAGCTATTGCAGGATTATCCTTAGGGTCTTGTGCTCAAAAAGAAGAGCATACGGCAGGACCTGCAAAGGAAGAATTTGGTCAGGAGTTTAGAGCTCCGGCTTATCCTTTAATTACCATTGACCCTTATACAAGTGCCTGGTCTACTACAGACAATTTGTATGATTCGCCCGTGAAGCACTGGACTGGTCGTAATCATTCACTAATTGGAGCTGTACAGGTAGATGGCAAAACGTACCGATTTATGGGTAAGGAAGAAATTCCGTTGCAGCCTGTAATTAACACCGCAAAATATGAAGAGTGGGAAGGTAAATATGTGACTGAAAAACCAGCTGAAGGCTGGGAACAAGCTGACTTTAACGACGGTCCATGGACTAGCGGTAAAGGAGCTTTCGGTACACCAAACACTTTTAAAACAGTTACTCCTTGGGAAACTAAAGAGATTTGGGTGAGAAGAGAATTTACTATGCCTGAAATAAGCGAAGGTGCAGAGCTATATCTTGTCTATTCTCACGATGATGATTTTGAGCTTTACCTGAATGGAAAGGAAATAGTGAACACTGGCAACAGAGCTAAGAGCAACCTCTCTATGAAGCTGGATAAGAGCCTTTTGAATAAGGATGGTAAGAATGTAATCGCAGCTCATTGTCTTGATCGTGGAGGTCTTGCCTATGTAGACTTCGGTATATTTAAAGAAAGTGATGAGAAGCCAGTTTTTGGAGAAACAGCTGTTCAGAACAGTGTTAAGATTACTGCTACACAAACTAAGTATAACTTTACTTGTGGTCCGGTAGATTTGGCTCTTGAATTTGCTTCACCATTATTAATGGACGATTTAGATTTACTTTCTCGCCCTGTAAACTATGTAAACTATGAGGTTACAGCTAATGATGGCGAATCTCACGATGTGAAAGTATATTTCGAGGCTACACCAGAATGGGCTGTGAATGAGCTTAACCAGGAAGTAGAAGTGAGCACCGGCAAAACGGGTAGTGTAAACTTTGCTAAGGCAGGTACTACACAGCAGGCCATATTAAAAACAAAAGGAGATAATGTAGGTATAGACTGGGGACATTTCTATTTAGCCTCAGAAGCTGCTGATGATAAGGTGATTAGCATTGGTGATTTCACTGGCACTAAATCGGCCTTTTTAGAAAATGGCGAGACAAAGTCTGAAAGTGCTTCAATGAACGCTGTACTTACTAAAAAAATGCCTGTAATGACTTTCGTTCAGAGTATGGCTGATGTGTCTGATAAAGCCGCTTCAGGATATATCATGATCGGTTACAATGACATTGAATCCATCCAATACTTCGGGGATAACCTGAAAGCATGGTGGACTAAAAACGGTGAAGTAAGTTTTGATAAAGCACTTACCTCAGCCGCCGCTGATCATGATGATGTAATGTCTCGTTGTGATGCTTTTGATAAGGAAGTATATGAAGAGGCAGTGAATGCCGGTGGTGAACATTATGCCAGATTATGCCAATTAGCGTATAGACAATCAATTGCCGCTCATAAATTAGTAAAGGATACCAAAGGAACTACATTATTCCTATCTAAAGAGAACTTTAGTAATGGATCAATCGGTACAGTGGATGTAACTTATCCTTCAGCTCCCTTATTCTTAAAATATAATCCAGAGCTCCTAAAAGGAATGCTTAATCCTATTTTCTATTATTCTGAAAGTGGAAAATGGACTAAGCCTTTCGCAGCGCATGATGTAGGTACTTATCCTCAGGCAAATGGCCAGACTTACGGTGGCGATATGCCTGTAGAAGAATCTGGAAACATGCTTATCCTTACTACAGCCATAGCTTCCACAGAAGGTAATGCTGATTATGCGGAGCAGCACTGGGAAACGCTCACTACCTGGGCTAATTACTTATTGAAAGAAGGGTTAGATCCTGAAAATCAGCTTTGTACAGATGATTTTGCTGGACATTTTGCTCATAATGTTAACCTTTCTGTAAAAGCTATCATGGGTATAGCAGGTTATGGAAAGTTGGCTAAAATGTTAGGTAAAGATGATGTAGCAGAAAAGTATACTGCAGAGGCCAAGAGAATGGCTCAGGAATGGATAAGAATGGCTGATGATGGAGATCACTTCCGTTTAACCTTTGATAAAGGAGAAACCTGGAGTCAAAAATATAACCTGGTATGGGATAAGCTTCTGGATTTAGGAATCTTCCCTGAAGATGTGGCTAAGAAAGAAATTGCCTACTATCTGACCAAGCAAAATAAGTATGGTCTTCCATTAGATAACAGAAGAACATATACCAAGTCTGATTGGATCGTGTGGACAGCTACTTTGGCGGAAGACAAGGCCACTTTCGAGAAATTCATTGATCCTGTCTATGCATACGTTACTGATACACCAGACAGAGTTCCTATGAGTGACTGGTACGAAACGCCAGATGCTAAGCAGGTAGGCTTCCAGGCACGTTCAGTGGTGGGAGGTTATTACATTAAAATGTTAGAAAAGTAAGTTTCATAAGGTAGGTTTTGTGTTTGGGTAGCCCGGAGTAATCGGGGCTACCTTTTTTAAACCTTATATGGGTGCGGGTAGTCCGTGCCCATTATTTTTTTATACTCGATCACAAAAGCCTGGTATCTTATCTTTGCCTCATCATTCATTTTAAGCCTTTGAAGTGCTTTCACATGATAATTTAAAGCATCCTCGTTCAGCGGATCGATATTAAACAGGGCGTTAGTTAGCGCTATAGTCTGCGAGTAATCTTCAGTTTCAAAGGCTTTCTCTATTTCAAGTAGTAATACAGGCTCTAATTTCTTTTCAGTCTTATGTTTCAGAGAATCAAAAATAGGATCATTAGACAGCTGTAAAAATTTGCCTCTCGTTACTATGCCAATAAACTCTTCTCGGTGCGTTTCTACCTCTCCGTCGGCTATTAACTCAAGGCATCTGGTGTAATCACAATAAAACTCGTCTGTGTACACAATTTTGAAGTACCCTTTGTCATAGATCAGCTCTATGCCATTGAGTTCGGTGAGGGTTTTTCTAAGATTTTTAATCGTTACACCACGAGAGTTCTTCACCTTGTCCGCAGGTTTATCTGGCCAAAGTATATTGCTCAGCCTTTGTGAGGTGATGCCATTTTCAGTAGTGCTATATTGTAAAATAAGACAGAATATCTGCTTCAGCTGAGCACTGAAAAGGTAGGTTATGTCTTTGTTATTCTTATTTCTTGCAGTAAAGCCTCCGAATAAATAAATAGAATTCGGTTGAAGTGGGATTTCAGGCTGATTAGTCAATGCTGCCTGAGCTGCCTCATTTTTTGAAGAATTCGATGCTAACCATCTGAGAATCAAATATGCTATGGCGATCATCAATACAAATGATATGAAAATCAGCCATGAGGTATAGCTCTTAGGCTGTTTAGAGTAGTTTTTGAGTTGCTCCATAGTGATGGGAGGCGATGCTAATGAATATACCTCTAGCTCTGAGGAGATATCATTGTTATCAAACTCCTGCACCAGAGCATAAAAGTTTTTTAGATTATTGTCATAATAAAGGTTGGCATTGGTGGTGATCTTATCAGAATAAATAGGAATTGAATCACCTAAAATTTCATAACTACCATCTTTAAGAGAGAACTTATAAAGCTTTAAAAATGACTCCGTAAAATGCTCTGGATAGCACAAAGTGTAAAATGATGAGTCATTGGGAATTACCATGCCTCTTACAGGAATAACATTATCCTCGGTCCATGGAATTTCCCAAAGCTTAGTCACCTGCTTTTTATCAAGGTCAACTTTGTGTAAGTCGTAATAGTACTTCCTTCCCACTGTCTGTTCTCCAGACTCATTGCCCATACCGCCGAAAACGTATAATGAATTATTGCTTTCTAAATACCCAACTGAAGAGAAATAACGCGGAGAAATCCGATCACCACTAAAGCTTTCAGACTTTCTCCATATACTGTCATTGAGCTGATAAGTGAAGAAGTCTTTGCTGTAATGCATGTTGCCAAAGCCACCAAAAATTATGAATTCGTCCTTTTTAGTGTCAAAAAATTGCCCATGATGATGAAGCTGAGTAGGCAGTTGCTGGTGTATTCCTTCACTCCATTCATAAGTACTCAGATCTAGACTGGCCATGGTTGGTAAAGAATCCTGATTTTCATAATATACCTCATAAGCATACAACTTATTGGCATCAGGATCTATGAAGTTTGTACCGAGTAAAAGATTTATAGGGCAAGAATTTTTGAAGACCTCAGTTCTACTAATGCCAGTCCACACGTTGTAAACATGCAGTGAATCTCTATTAAAATAGTAAACTTCCTGAGTGCGAGGATTATAATTAGCACCCGCTACAGACTGAGACCGGAAGGAAGTCTTGTTTCGCCAGTGGTAGGCATCATTCATTAACCATTCCGGATTAGAAACATACCCAACTACATCTCCATCAATATCGTGCACATCAGAGCCTTCATTCTCTTTTAAAGGAAATTGATATGCCTCATCGGCATTGCTCACAGATAAAGTTTTCATGGCAAAAGAAGGCACATCAATGATGTAATCACTTTTGCCGAATAGAATTATGGGATGATAAGTGTCAGGCAGATCAAGATCGCTGGCAGTATAATCTTTGTCATTGATGCTCAGTGTGATCGTATTTTTCTTAAGGTCGAAGGAAATTTTCATCATGAACCATTGAGTACTTGGCAGCTCACTTCTTTCAAGTTCTACCGCAATCAGATGGTCATTACCTTCCTCATTAAATTTAAATTTCAGATTGTCCCCCTGTCCGTCATAAAAAAGATTGTAGATGGTATTGCTCTCGCTATTCTTAATACGTAGAATATATCCAAACTCGGATGTTGAGAATAAGAAGGTTTGAAATGCTATATCGAAACTATCAGAGAATTCTACATCTTCTTTGCCAAATACATCATATGATGTACGCTGATTAATAGGCTGCTCACTGCCATGAAATTTTAGACCTCCTGGCGTGGATGCATAAGAAGAGAATGCGCTAAAAATTATTAAATAGGGGAGGATTAATCTTTTGAATAAACGCATAGATTTAAATACAGAAGAAACACTACACATGCCTGTACAACTTAAACTCTAAGAGTTACTTACAATTTCTTTCATGGCAAAAATAAATAAAGGAGTGAAGTAAAACAATCGACATTTGATGATTGGGTTTAATTCTGAATATAAGTAGAAATTTATGAATTGGCAGAAAATTGAGAGATAATGTCACTTAAGAAAATGATTTACTACAGCTCTTTTATTTTCTTAACAAAATTTAGAAAAGGTTTATTCCTTACATGTCGTTTTTTCTGAAGTAGTAATATCATTGTTTTACCGGGAGTAATAGACCATACCGTATCATGATTGAAGCAACTGAACAAGATAAATCCCAATTAATAAATATCCTCAGAAACTCTTTTAAGGACAATGGTAGTGTTAACTATGTCATTAACCCAAGGGGAGATAAGGATAAAAGACTAGAGGCTTTAATGGATTATTCTATAAACATGTGCATGGCTTATGGTAAGGTGTTTATGAATGAAAGCAAAACTGCTTG
This sequence comes from Fulvivirga ligni, assembly GCF_021389935.1. Classification (NCBI taxonomy): domain Bacteria; kingdom Pseudomonadati; phylum Bacteroidota; class Cytophagia; order Cytophagales; family Fulvivirgaceae; genus Fulvivirga; species Fulvivirga ligni. The sequence continues at coordinate 6,250,469 of NZ_CP089979.1, read as the reverse complement.
CGCACTTATGCTGCACCCAGAACAGAAGAAATCAAACCTGATTTGGGACTTGCAATTAGCCATCAGAGTAATCGGACTCAGTCGAGTATTTAAAGTATTGCAGCGAGAATCTAAAATAAATTCCTTTCATCCTAAGGAGTTAAATAGCTTCTTTTATCTGTGGTTCATTGGTGTAGATACTTCCTCGCAACATTAAGGATATGGCTCGGAGCTGTTAGCTGAGGTTATAGATTATGCCAGGCAAAATATGAGGGATTTATATTTAGAAACCTCTACTTTAAAAAATCTACCCTGGTACCAAAAACATGGATTTCAAATTTATAAAGAGCTGTTATTTGCCTCTACTTTGTATATGTTGTGTATGAAATAGGGGTATGCGAGCTGTCAATTGTTGTGCCTGATTTCAAGGTGGCAATATAGAATGAAGCTATTCCTTACATCCTCAAAATTTTTCTTTATCCCCTGTTCTATAATCTAAGTTTCAATAAAATAGATAGTTATATAAATTATTGTTATAATTGAATATTACATCGTTAAGATTTGTTAATGTTTAGTTTTTAGTAAAAAAACAAAAGATATTTATATTCGCTGTCAACTAAAAAACCTAAACTTTTAAACATGATGAACAAGAAGACAACTTTGTTTTCAGGGGTATTCTTTATCCTAATGATTTTAATGGTGGCTGTTTCATGTAATGATGAAACCGAAGTAGCACCACCAGATGAGCCATTGCAAATTGGTGAAAATGTGATGAATCAGTTTTTGAATCTTGGTTTCGATCCTAGTGACATGAGATCAGAAATGTTCTACAATCCTATCACCAAAGAATCTAAACCAGTTTATGTTCTGGAAAATGATATCATGGTTTCTCCAGAAGAACTTGCAGAAATGCAAAAGGGTAATGATCAGTCACAGCCTAAAACGGAGCAGTACAGAACAACCAACTTAGTTACAGGAAACCCAAGAACTATTACAGTATTAGGGTATTATGCTACTGGAAGTAACGCATCTTATCTTGATGCCACAATGCGTTCAGCTTTGCAAATGGCCGTTGAGAACTATAATAATCTTAATTTGGGTTTAACTTTTACTCTATCCTTTGGTACTAATTCGGCAGCAGCTGATATTGTTGTATATAGAGTATCTGGTGCTGGTGGTGGACAGGCTGGTTTCCCTTCTGCTGGAAATCCATACAAATGGGCTCAGATCCAAAGTGGAACCACAAGCTATGGCTTAGATGTGGTAGAGCATGTTATTACCCATGAAATGGGACATTGCGTGGGGCTAAGACATACAGATTACTTCAATAGATCAATATCTTGTGGCGCAGGAGGTAATGAAGGTCCTGGTACTTATGGTGCTATTCATATCCCTGGCACTCCTGCTCAACCAAGTGTAGACCTTAATTCTATAATGTTAGCTTGTTTTAACAGCAGTGTAACAGGTGAGTTTAGCTCTTATGATGCTACCGCATTGACTACATTATATCCGGGTGGAACTACGCCTCCTCCTACAGACCCTACTCTAACAGTTACACCTACTTTAGTTACTTTCGGTAGCTCTTCAGGTAGTAGAACTATTAATGTAAGTTCAAATGTATCTTGGAGTGTTTCTGACAATCAATCATGGATTTCACTTTCTGCTTCAGGAGGTGCTAATAATGGAACATTTGTTGTTACTGTAAGTCCATATAATATGCTTTGTGAGCCACCAAGAACAGGAACGGTGACAATTAATGGAGGTAGTGCTGGTTCTCAGTCTATTACTGTGAGACAGACTGCAAGAAGACCAGGTCCAGGTGAGTACTGTCCATAAAATTGATAAAAAACAGTTTTTTTATAATTGATGAAACGGGGCCGGTCAATGTTGGGTTGATCGGCCCTCGTTTTTTATAAACCCTTCAAAATATTGATCATTTGCTTGGGTCTGGATATAAAGGGAGAATGATCTGAACCTTGAATAGTGTACAAGTCTACATCAGAAAAGCGGCTATACATACTCACTTGTGCTTGTAATGTAATGGCTCTATCTTCTGTACAAGATATATAAACCTTATCCAGGTTATAGTAGGCTGAGGTTAGTGAAACCGGTGTGGCAAATGTTATAAATGGATGTGGGACTAACAGTGATTTTGTAAAATATATATCCTCATCAATATTAACATTGTTTGAATTTTGTCCATAATTATAAAAAGCATTCTCATAGGCATCTTCTGGTATAAATACGCTATCACCAGAAACTACTATATTTTGCGTGACCACTGAATTAACATCAGCAATGGCGAAGTCAAGCAAAGCCTCTCCATCCATAAGCATAAAAGCTGACACATAAACTACGCGGTCCACATAACTCGACAGATTTTCAGCGGCCTGAGATATTACCACGCCACCATAGGAGTGACCCACTAAAGTAATGCCGGTTCCAATTTCCTGCATTTTATTCGTGACAGCGGCCACATGGCCTGCTAGGGTCACTTGGTTTATAGGTGTTTTATCTGTTCCTAAAGCTGGTAGTTGAACAGTATGACATTCATGGCCCAGTTTTTCTAATCCTAATACCATTTTTGTCCAGGAGCCTTCAGGGTGCCAGGCACCATGTACAAATAAAAACGTTTTTTTGTCTGAGTTATTTGCATCACTAATAGGCTCATCATCAGTGTTTTCAATACTACTCGAACTTTGGTTAAAAGAGGGTAAGGGTTCATAGCTTTCATGGCTTTCTTCACAGCTTAACATCACTAAAATCATACACAATACACCGTACGTTAATTTTCTCATAGCTATTTTATTTTAATTCAACACAAAATTAGCAGTGAGAAAGGATGCAGTTCCACTTAAGCTTTTGCTAGAGCTTACCTGCTGATGTTTGTTGATGCAATGAAAATTATTGACCCCGGAAAATGATCTTTCCAACTAGTACTCAATGTCATAATCCTAGGGCCAACTCTTCATGTCGATTCAAGAATTGATTGATTTTTATTATTGTAAAGCATTAAAGAATAAAATTACTTCCGAACCCTACAGACATAAGTTCTTACAGGCCGTTTAGAATTTCAACCAATTTTTTGGGCTTAAATAGAAAGGGTGAATGGTCAGATTGTGCCATGATGTGTAAATCTACATTGGGAAACCTACTGTACATAAAGCATTGTGTGCCAGGTGTTATGGCGTGGTCCTGCAGGCAGGATATGTACACTTTTTCCAGATTATAATAAGCGCTGGAAAGTGACACTGGTGTTACAAAGGTGCTGAGTGGTTGTGGGACTAGCAGAGTTTTTATGAAAAGAACATCTGCTTGTAAATTTCTATTTTCACTATCAAGCCCATAATTGTAGAAAGCCTCATCATAAAACTGGGCCGGAATATATACACTGTCCCCGGTGATCATAATATTCTTTGTAACTACCGAGTTGGCGTCATTCATGGCAATATCTAACAGGCTCTCTCCATTTTGTAGCATGAAAGCCGAAACATAGACTACCTTATTGATGTAGGATGACAGGTTTTCCGCAGCCTGCGATATCACAACTCCACCATACGAATGACCAACTAGTGTCACATCCGGGCCAATTTCCAATAACTTGTTAGTAACTGCGCTTACATGGCTGGCCAGCGTTACCTGATTAAGCGGAGTTCGATCCGTTCCAAGGCCTGGAAGCTGTACCGTGTATACTTCATGCCCATAGATTTTCAAACCTACGATGATCTTGGTCCAGGAGCCTTCGGGGTGCCATGCCCCATGTACTAATAAAAATTTTTTCTTTGTCCTGTGCTTGCTGGCGTTAATGGTCTTAGATCCTTCCTGAGATGGAGTTGAGATTGTGGAGGATGGGAAGACTGGGAGAAGGTCTTCTGATTTTTGACAAGCAATAATTAACGATAATGCCAGCCAAATGGATAGTAAAGGTCTTTTCATAATAGTCTTATTAAAGTTTTTTGATGGTTTTAATGAATTTACCTTTCTGAACTAGATGGTGACAAGAGAACTTGAAGCAATTGCTTACCAAATGCTATTATTACCTGTTGTGCTAAGTGGCTGAGTGTAAAGTATTGATAGTTAGAATGTTGTGATTATATAGATATAATTTTTCGAATAAAAATCCTATCGTAGATAAAAGAGTGGTAGAGTAAATTCTTAACTAATCAAGCAAAAGCACTTTCATTAGTTTATTTTAAGAAGTATAGTATATTGTCTTTATAGAAGTAGAAGAGGTAGAAATGAGGTTAATTAAGTATAAATTCGTATGCTGAAAAAGCATTTTTATGTATGTTCTAGATACTTAATTATAAAATTTATACGAAAAATATCTAACAACACCTATTTATATTGTGTATTGGAAAAAGACAATAACTGAATCGTTGATTGTCGTAATGTCCATTTAAACAAGAATTTTTATGTTTTTAAGTATAACAGTCTGAGCTATTTATGAAAAAAATCTGCTAATCATTGATTTTGAAAACTTTACTAAAGTGAGTGCTTTTTAGCTAATAAATGCTGAATGTGATGTTGAAATAGGCCTTATAATAGCAGATGCATTAGAAGATAATAAGTTATGGCTACAGTTGCAACACAAAATAAGAGAGGTTTTACATATAATTTGCCGGATATAGGTCAGCAATTCATTGATGAGGCTGTTTTAGACCAGGGTCCTGTGTTAGATGTGGGGGCGGCTTATGGCGTAGCAACTTTACCAGCTTTAGAAAAAGGTTTGCAGGTAGTAGCGCTTGATATCAATAAGGAACATCTAAGATATTTAAAGGCCAACACACCTCAGCCGCATGCACATCGTTTGGAAACTGTAGAAAGCAATTTTCCTTATATTGATTTCCCTCATAATTATTTTCAATCTATTTACATTTCTCAGGTTTTTCCCTTTTTAAAGCCTTTTGAAATTGTAAGCGCTGCTAAAAAACTTCACGCCTGGTTAAAGCCTGGGGGTAAGTTGTATGTGGTGAGCTTCACGCCTTATTTGAGGCATTGTGAATCTTACCTTGAAATTTACCACCTAAAAAAGGAAAAGGATGAGCCTTGGGCAGGATACATTGAATGTCTTCCTGAGTTCAGTAAGAATAACCCTGTGGCTGCAGAGCTTCCCGAGAGCATAAACCATGTAGATGAAGACGATTTGAGGAGAGTATTCTCTCCATTTTTTTCAATTGAACAACTATACCTGTTTGGAGATGCTCGAAATGAGCTCCCAGAGTGGATAAAGTATGATGACAGAGAGCGAGTAGGTATGGTAGCCAAAAAACTAGATTTATGAGAACTCAGACTATTATGCAAGATTGGACAAATGTTTCAGAACTATCCGAAAGCCATGTACCGGAAAACGTCTATGATTGGTTAACACCCAAGGCGTACCGTTTGAGTGATGGTATAAGAAGGACCTACGATCAATTTGAATTGGTAAGAATTCAGGAAGGTATTGGTCGTATTACTGATTATGAAAAGCAGTATATGAGAGGTGATTACGCCTACATCAGACAGATTTTTCTATTGGGAGATTCACATCCACAGGTGTATGCCCGAACCACAGTGCCTTTAAAAGTTTACACAGAATACAAGCAACTATTTGATAATCTGGGTGATAGACCCATAGGTGAGAGTATTTTATATAATAACCCTGCTATTACGCGAACACCATTTTTGGTGGGAGCCTTTGCTATGGCTCATTTGCCGTTTATGGAGTACAGTCCGGAAGGTAGATTCGCTAATCGCCAGCGCTATATTATGTCTATTCCTATCTGGAATCGTCAGTCCACTTTTAATTTAATGGACGAGACTTTCTTGCTCATCACCGAATCTTTTTTGCCAACAATTAAACCATTAGTTACGGATTAACAACTCTTTAAATATAAGTAGATATGATTCTTTTAGAAAAAAGTAAGGGCGTTTTGGAATACGATGAAAGTGTTCCGTGTGTGATAGGCAGATTTAACGGTTTTATGAAAAGTGAAGAATTCCGGTCTTTTCTATTAAAAGGATTGGATTACTGTAAGCAATACAAACCAAAGGGGAAGCCAATTATGTGGTTGGCAGATACGCGCGCTCATTCTGTACAACAAAAGGAAGATACAGATTGGGTAGCTACAGATTGGAACCCTAAAGCATTAGAGGCCGGTGTCGCTTATGTAGCTTTTATAGTACCGGAAAATGTTTTCGGCGAAATGGCCGTTAAAAACTATATGAATCAAACGGCGAAATATGGTAAGGAAACCATGCATATAGGAATGTTCTCTACCATAGATCAGGCTAAAAAATGGTTTAAAGAAAAGACCGCTGTAAACGCTTAAAGATTTTCACATTCAATTAGGTAGGAGAGCCGCTTCTGAAAAGAAGTGGCTTTTTTATGACAGTTATAATGGGAACACTGCTCCACAAATAACTGCAATTTGTAGAAATGAGCCGTATTAAAACAAAAAGGTCTCAAATATCAACTTGAGACCTTTTTGTTTTAATTTATGCTTTTTGAGCTCTTACCCCTCACTGCTCACAGGGTCAGCACTTCTAGGATAAGTTCTTTCTTCTTGAATGGTTCCATCCTCCTTATGAATCTTCAAAGAACCGCCACCATGGCTTTCTAAATAGGTTGCACTCTCTTTAATAGCCTCATCTTTAGTGGTATGAAACGCCTTTGAAGCTCTATCGTTTCCTTCTTTTGTCAAGTTCCAGCTATCGTTTTCTTTAGTTAAATGATAAAAGTCCATAATATTAATATTTTATAATGATCTAATTTATTTACCATTTTAAATTCAAGGTCTGTGCCAAGGCTGTAGAATTGATACAGAAATAATGTGGAAGCTTTGTGTTTTATAAGCGTATTATTTACGTTTATAAAAATTTTGAATTACGCTACATGGAAACTTTTGATCTTTCGAATCATTCGCATCGCAGATATAATATTTTAACGGGAGAGTGGGTGCAAGTATCACCTCACCGTGCTAAGAGACCCTGGCAAGGGCAGCAGGAGGAAGGTAATGCCGAACTAAGACCCCAGCATGATCCTACATGCTACTTGTGCGCTGGTAATACACGCTCTAATGGAGAGGTGAATCCTGATTATACCGGTACTTATTCGTTTGTGAATGACTTTGCTTCACTAACCTCTGACTTTGAAGGAGAAGGTTTTGAGAAGGGGCTAATGAAAGCTAAAAGTGAAAAGGGTCTATGCAAAGTAATATGTTTTTCTCCCAGGCATGACTTAACCATTCCAGAGCTGGAAATTAATGAGATAAAGGAGGTGGTTGATCTTTGGGTGAAAGAATGTAATGAGCTTTCGCAGTTAGACTATATCAATCATATTCAGATATTTGAAAATAAAGGCAGCATTATGGGCTGCTCTAATCCTCACCCTCACGGGCAAATTTGGGCTCAGGAATCTGTACCTGTGGAGCCAGTAAAAAAGGCCTTACATTTTAAAAATCATTATGATAAAACAGGAAGCTCACTTTTATCGGATTACTTAAAAGAAGAATCTGAAGCGGATGAGCGGATTATATTCGAGAATGAACATTTCATAGTTTTGGTGCCATTTTGGGCGGTTTGGCCATACGAAACGATGATTGTTCCTAAACGAAAAATGGCTCAGATTACTGAAATGTCAGAAGGCGAAAAAGCGGCCTTTGCCGAGGCCATTCAGCAGCTGACAATCAAATATGATAATTTATTTGAAACCTCATTTCCATATTCATCGGGCATTCACCAGGCTCCTTTTGATGGCGGAGAGCATGCTGAATGGCATTGGCATATGAGTTTTTATCCGCCACTGTTGAGGTCGGCTACAGTGAAGAAGTTTATGGTAGGGTATGAAATGTTTGGAAATCCGCAGAGAGATATTACTCCAGAACAGGCCGCTAAAACCTTGCAAGCACTTAGTAATGTTCATTACAAAGCTCAATTGGCTTAAAAAATAAAGGGGCTGTCTTAAAACAGCCCCTCTCTACTTAAAGTAAAGCAGATAGCAAAAACTTCAGCTTATATTAAGGCTTTATTAGTTTGTAGCTTTTTGATTCTCCATTTTGATCACTCATAAATAGAATGTACATGCCCGTTGGCAGCTCCGAAACTTTCATTTCTAAAGTTTCTCCTGGAGCAATTTGTACAGATTCATTGACAAAGTCAGTTCCTGTTATTGCTCTTAATTTTACAGAGAGCTCTTTATTCTCATAGCTTCTGTTCTCGAGAGTTATATGTGTCTTTATTTCTGTAGGATATACATTGACGCCATTCAATTGAGACTCAACTCCAGAAACCAGGTTAGGGCCCAGCTCTATATCGGTTACATTAGGGTTTTCGGCCGTTAGTTCAAAAGTTTGAGACATAGATGATGAAGGTCTTTCTAACACCACCCTATATTTGCCGAAAGGCAACTGCCCAAAGTGAAAGTCTCGGCCGCTATTGGTTAAATCCCAACCTAAGATTTTATTGGCATTGGCGTCTTTAAGGATAACTACATAATCACCGCTTTCTTGTTCAGCATCTACAAGTCGTCCTGTGGCAGAACCCGCACCAGGTGAGGATAATTGATATGACCTAATCAAGGTGATTTTGATGTCTTCGGCTGCTCCTGTGAGGTTAATGGCATCGGCATCTCTCCAGCTAATACCGTTTACAAAGTAAGTAGGCACATACGGACCATATATTTCTTCCGCGCCTCTGCCATATATTAAGTATCTGCCAGGCATGAGGTTATTAAATCTGAAGGCTCCCTGATACACTTCGCGCTCATCAATCTTGGTCCATCGTGAGGTGATACTATCATTTTGATAGAGCTCCACGGTTCCACTGGTTACCGGGAGCAGGTCTGCATAGAGGCTACCTTCTATGTAAAGGGAGTCATTGTCTTGAGGTGAAATAATAACATTCGTGCAATAAATACAGCTTTCCAGGCTGTCGGTTTGGGTTAAGCACACATTATAGGTTCCATCGGAAGGAAATTCATGGTATACTATTGGTGTGGTAGCTCGAGAGCTGTCGCCAAAGTCCCAGATATACGTTAGGCTGGAGTCAGAGGCAGTGAACTTCACCAAATTGTTAGTGATATATTCATAATCAAATGAACATTGAAGGCTCGAGTCCTGGACGTTGATAAGCTGTGTAGTGGCGCATGAAGATGTACTATCACCCAAGCTTAGTCCTACTGTGTACTGACCCGCCGAGGGGAAGTTGTAGATAAAGGTTGATGATGAACCGCTAGGCTCACCATCAACAAGCCAACTATAATTCTTGCTAGAGTCTTGATCGTTTGCTCTGAACTGATACTCTAAACCTCCCAGGTTTTGATAATCAAATGATGCATCACAATTGGTGCTATCTCCGATGGTGATAGGTCGGCAGGAATTGCATGATAGATTTGATGTTAGGCATATTTCATAATTACCAGGAGCTTCATATTTATGTCGATAGATGGCTTCATGCATAGTGCCTGGAATGCTATCATAAATAACAGTTCCATCACCGAAGTTCAGTCTTATTGTATAATACGCTGCTCTACCTGTTAAAATAGGGATGACTCTAATGGAATCAGGTGATTCGAAATAATATTCCAGAGCGCATTGATTATCAACGTCTTGTACGCTTATTACTGCTGTAGTAGTGCAGCTATCGGAAGCATTTATATACGTTAAAGATACTGTATGCGACCCCGGTAAAAAGGTTCTGTCTGCCACGGCGCCACTATCAGTGTCATTTTTGTCAAATGTCCAAAGATATTCATCTGCCGTGCCGCTAGCGGTGAAGGTAAGATGGTTAATATCCAGGCTATCAACCACGTAAGTAAAGCCGTAGCAGGTGCTGTCGGACATGATGATTGAATTGGATCTGGTTGAAATATCAGCACTATTGAATGCAGCTGAAACGGTGAACGCTCCCATAGACGTAGCATATGAGGATTCTGTGGCTAAAATCAGAATCATTGCTACGATCAGTTTTAATCGAAATTTTTCTAGTAATTTTTTCATTTTAAAGAGGACTTTATCTATAGACCATCTCATTAGTGAAATCCCCTAGTTGATTCTCTAATTTTTTAAAATATAATTCCTAACCTAAGACCGGTATTGTATCTTTTGAAGCTGGATGCATGGCTTAAACCATATTGGGCATATGGAGAGACGTAAAGTTTACTTTCCCTAAATGAATTAAAATAAATGGGCAGGCTGAGAGACGCATCTACCTGATAAGATTGAGGGCGGGTAATAATGACATTGTCTGATGCAGTGTTGTTGTCGAAGTTTTGCTCATCTCTGAACGTTCTCGAATATAGAATGCCGGGGCACAGTTCTACCGAAATTTTGCCTTTTTTAATTATATAACCTAAGCTTAGTGAAAGGCTGATTCTCTGTGCATTATCAGATCTGTCAATATTTTGTATGCTCTCATATTCAGTTCTTACCGTGTCGGTTACATATACAGGTATTCTTTCTCCATTTTCTATTATAAAGTACGTGGAAAGGGTATCTATCCTGGTGTTGGACATCATTTCTGAGGTGGAATATTGAATATTCCTGAGGAGGTAGTTATATTCTAAGGTGGCATTAATGGATAGATTTTTCAGGGAGTAGGAGGCCTGAAAACCAGTGGCAATACCTTTAAAAGCTTTATCATTCTTCTCGCTTGTAAACCAGATATTTGGGCTGGCATAGATGCTATATCTCCATTTTTGATTACTGAGATCAACCTTTTTTTCTACCTTAACTGTGTCATAAATATATTTTGGTTTTTCTATTACCATGGTGTCATACACGGTGATCTCTACTCTTTGAGTGTCATATTGAATGATTTTTTCCTCAATTCTAATAGTGTCATATACAATATGCTCTGCTACAGGTGGTGCTTTCTTTATTTCAGGAGCTTTTTTTATGACTATATAAGATTCTATGATCTCAAATTCGAACTTTGGATGCAGTAGCTGACTTAAGGCTTCCGTGAGGGTTTTGCTTTTCACATCGGCTGTTAAGTTGGGTTCTTCTAAAAAGAGTTTAGGGTTGTAGGAAAGATATAAGTCAAACTTATCGGCTATATCTTGAAGCGCCTGAGATAGGCTTTCATCCTTGAAATGAAACGTGGATCTTTTTGTCTGAGCAGAAGCTGCTGTAGTAAAGGCCACTAAAAGAAATAACGTAATAAAATTTTTATTTACACCCATTACCCTTGATCATGATTGAGTCGCCGCTCACATAACTGGTTAAGTCATGCGTAGATTCAATAACCTTAATAATTGTTTCTAATGATTGTTTTTTGAACGTAGCAGTGATTTTGCAATGATTAACTGCCTCATTTTCAACAACTATCTTGTGATTAAATTCATGGGATAAAGTCTCAAACACGTTTGATAAGGAGTCGTTTTTAAATTGCATAATGCCAGTTTGCCAATAAAGCTGGTTGACATCAGCAGAGGATTTAATGATAGGTTGATTATCGTTTTTGCTCACCACTTCTTCTTGAGCTTGCAATATAATGGCTTTTTCATTGTCATTATATTTAACAGCTACTGTTCCTTCTAAGACTAACACCTCTGTTAACTCATTAGGGAAGGTTTTTACAAGAAATTTGGTACCGAGTACAGTGATTTTAGCATCGCTGGTGAGTACTGAGAATGGTCTTTCTTTATTATGAGCTACCTCGAAAAAAGCCTCTCCTTTAAGGTTAACTATTCTCTCTGGTGAGCTACTGAATAGTACTGAATCATAGGTGATTACAGCATCTTTTTTAAGACTTATGGTAGTGTGATCCTCAAGATCAAATTCTTGCTTGGCAGCTTCAGCGGTAAGTTGCTTTATGCTTGCCTGAGTATCTACTGTCTGATTTTTGGTGAAGAGGAAAACAGACACGGCAATTATAATAACGCTAGCTGCTGCGTACCACCATACAGGAGTAATCTTGGCTGTTTTTCCTTTGGGTGATGAATCTTCAATTTGTTGCTGTACTTTTTGAAATGCGTCGTTTACGTCTACATTTCTGGTGCCCGCTAATAGCGATAGCTCCCAGGCTTGATAGATCTTTTGAGCTTCATCCTGATTGCTGGCGCTTTCCAGCCATCTTTCCACACGTTGTGCCTCATCTTCAGGAAGTTGCTCTCCTTTAAGATATGCCAAAACTAAGCTTTCATCAATATGGTTTTCAGTGTGGTCCATTTATTATCAAACAATCATAGATTAAAAATCCCCTATTAGCAAAATAAAAAATATCAAAATCTCCAGTAAAGACTCTCTCAATAACTTCATCGCCTTGGTGATGTGATTCTCCACTGTTTTGGTGCTAATATCTAAATGATCAGCTATTTGCTTGTGGCTCATATTCTGAAACCTGCTGAGCTGAAAAACTTCTTTGCATTTATCAGGCATTGCATTGATTACGTCGTGCATCTTGTCAATGAGCTCATCTTCCACATCATCATAGGTGTAATTGAGTATCTGATCCTGATAACTTTTTTGGGTATGAGTAAGGTACTTTTGCTCTACCTGAATTCTTTTTAAATGGTTAAAGCACTTGTTTCTAACGGTGGTGAGTAGGTAGGGGAGTGGTTTAAGATCATCTTTCAAAGACGCTCTCATTTCCCATAGTTTAATGAAAACTTCCTGAGTGTATTCTTCAGCCAGTTCTTCACTCTTGAGTAAACCTAATGCCAGGTTCCATAGCGGTTTGTAATACTCCCGAAATATTAATTCAAAAGCCTGCTTTTCCCCCTTCTTAATCCTTTCTATAATATTTTTCGGTACCAACTGGTGCTGATCAGATTTGTTCAATAAAACAGGCGTTAAATTAGAATAAATATTATAGATATAATACTTTTTGTAATATGGTTTTGTTCAAAACCAGTGAATAATATTTTTCTTATAACTATTATTTAAACGTATTAGTATGTGAATGATTTGATAAATGTTCTGACTTTATTAGGACTATTTTACGGTTCAGTATCCTAATTCTACGACTGGGTTATTAAATTTTTAATGTGATCTCTGAACTACTCAGTTTAGTACTCATAACGAGCCTAAAATCACATTCACATGAAACTCAATATAATATTCTTCGCACTGTTTTTTGTTAGTTCATTGGCCTTTGGGCAAACTACTATCTCCGGTACTGTAAAAGATGCCACTGACACATCCCTTCCTGGTGTAAATATCTATCTGAAAGATACTTATGATGGTACTAGTTCTGATGCTGCAGGTGCTTTTCAGTTTCAAACAGATGAATCTGGTACGCAGATTCTGATCGTTTCAATGGTGGGTTATCATCAATGGCAACAGGAGATTTCCTGTACTGGTGATAAGGTAGTTTTAAGCATAGTTTTAAAAGAAAGTATTAATGAGTTAACAGCTGTGACCATAACTGCCGGAGCCATGGAGGCTAGCGATGAGGCTAAATCAGTAATTATGAAACCGCTGGATATAGTTACTACTTCCGGTGCGGCTGGCAACCTCATTGGAGCCCTTACTAAATTGCCCGGTACAGCTACCGTAGGGAATGACGGTCGTTTGTTTGTGCGTGGGGGAGATGCTTCTGAAACAAATATTTATATTGATGGATTGGAAGTGTCCAATGCCTATGGTAGTGCTGCTCCTAACGTTCCTACACGGTCTCGCTTTGATGCCAATCTTTTCAAAGGTAGCTTTTTTAGTACCGGCGGCTATTCTGCTGAGTACGGCCAGGCTCTATCTTCGGCTTTGGTGCTTAATTCAGTGGATATGCCTTTAAGAAATCAGGCTGATATAAGTCTGATGACCGTAGGTGCGGCTTACTCTCAGACTTTGGTTGGAAAACAAAATGCCATCAGTTTCAATGGTAGCTTCACCGATCTAAAGCCTTATCAATCCATTATATCACAGAATTATGACTGGAACCGAGCACCCCACAGCTGGAATGCAGAGGTGCTGGGCAGACAGAAATATGGTAAAAGCGGGATGCTGAAAGTGTTTGCACATACCGAAAGGGCTCAATATTCTCTTAATCAACCAGTGGTAGGGGAAAACTATAAACAGTCTATTGATATGGATAACCAATATCATTTCGGTAGCGCCAGCTTTAAGCAATCCTTAAACAAAGATTGGTTTATATACGGTGGGGCTTCTTTCTCTTCAAACACAGATGATGTGAGTATAGCGGCTTCTTCTTTCAAAAGAAAAGCTACGCTCGCCCATGGTAAACTAGCCGCTGTGAAAGACTTTAGCGACCGATTTTCATTGAAGAATGGACTTGAATTCTACGCCGATCACTATGAGGAGGAAAATCTAAATCTAGGTGCAAAGCGTACTTATGATAATGATTTCGTAGATCATTTTATTGAAGGTGATTACTATCTCAGCTCAAAATTTGTATTGCGAGGTGGTTTGAGAACTTCCTATAGCAGCTACCTGAATGAAGTTTGGTCAACGCCGAGAGCCTCTTTGGCTTATAAATCAGGTGAACATAGTCAGTTTTCATTGGCCTATGGCGCCTTTAGACAGATGCCTAAGCATGAAAGGATAGTTCAATCAAATGGCCTTGATAATTCAAAGGCTGAGCACCTTATTCTTAACTACCTGTTAGAAGGTGGAGGAAGAACTTTTCGAATCGAGAGTTTCTATAAAAAATATAGTCAATTGGTGAAATTCGACTCTTTGATCAACCAAGCCTATTACGGTCTTGATAATTCAGGAGATGGATATAGCCGTGGGTTTGATGTTTTTTACAGAGATAATAAAAGCATATCAGGTACTGATTTTTGGATAACTTATTCATTTATAGATAGTAAAAGAAACTACGATCAGTTTCATGCTGAAGTTACTCCAGGATATGCTCCAAAACACAATGTTTCTCTGGTAATGAAGCACTTCGTTCGGTCTCTCAAGTCGCAGGTGGGCTTCTCATATTCCTGGAATGATGGCTACACCTATAATGACCTCAATGCCGATGTAGAAATGTCAGCCAAGACCAAAGCCTATAATAATCTGAGTTTAAGCTGGAGCTATTTGCCAAGACCCAACATTATCATCCATGCGGAGTGTAGTAATGTATTAGGAAGTGAAAATGTGTTTGGCTATGAGTTTAGTGCCGCAAGAGGTGAGAATGGTCAATATGCCAGCCAACCAATCATCCAATCGGCCGACAGGTTTTTGTTTTTGGGCGTGTTCATTACGCTGTCCAAGGACAAAACAGCCAATATGATGAACAACCTATAATTGATTTTCAACTTTAAAAATATTGATACAATGAAAAATCTCCTGATTTATGCCCTGATATTAATTGCAGCGAATTCAGCTTGGGCTCAGTCGCCTTATGAAAAAGCCATGACGAAAGCATTGAAACAGTTCAACGATGTAAAATCTATTGATGATCTGCAAAATGTGGCTAATACCTTTGAGCGCATCGGCCAGAAAGAAACAAAAGAGTGGCTTCCTCTATATTATGAGTCATTGACCTATATTATCATGGGTTTTGATAAGTCTCTGAGTATGTCTGAAAAAGATCAGTATTATAAAAAGGCGGAGGAACTTGCCAACGAAGCTGCACAGCTGGAGACCAATTCTGAGATTACAGCGCTAAAAGGCTATGTGGTTATGGGTAAGCTCTCCGTAGATCCGGCAGGAAGAGGGCAGTCATTATCACCAGTGGCAGTGAAGTTTTTTCAGGAGGCCATACAGCAGAATCCTGATAATCCACGGGCACTTTTCTTGATGGCTCAAATGGAATATGGTGCCGCTCAGTTTTTTAGTAAAAGCACGGAAAATGCCTGCGCTACGCTCAAAAAGGCTGTTGCTCAATATGAAAAGGGAAAGACAGAGGGCCTGCTGCCCATATGGGGAAAGGACCGGGCGGTGAAAATGCTAGAGCAGTGCCAGTAAACTCCTAATTATTTTTACCACTCAAAGAATAACGGTGGCATCATTTAGTGGGATACTCTATAATTGAGTAATAAATTCAAATTACTCAATACTATCTTCTAAACATATGAAGTATATATACAGCCTAATTGCCTTGTTTATCATAGGCAAATCTTTTGCCCAGGTGCCACCTGCTACAGATCCGAGACATTATGATATTGTATCGGCCATTTCTGCAGACAGGATTCAAAAAGATATTGAAAAACTGGTTTCATTCGGTACCAGACACACTTTGTCAGATACTGTTTCTAAGAAACGAGGTATCGGCGCTGCCAGAAGGTGGATAAAGTCTGAGTTTGATAATATCTCTAAAGATTGTAAAAGCTGCCTTGAGGTGAGCTTTATGCGTGATCTGGTAAAGGGCGATCCTAAGACCAGAATTAAAAATGATGTAGAAATAGTGAATGTAGTAGCTATTCAGCGTGGTACCAAATACCCTAACAGATATGTGATTATGAGTGGTGACATTGATAGTCGTGTTACGGATGTGATGGATGCTAAGTCAGATGCGCCAGGAGCCAATGATAATGCATCAGGAATGGCTGGGGTTATGGAAGCGGCCAGAGTGCTAAGCAAGTATAAATTTGAGTCAAGCATCATCTATGTGGGTCTTTCTGGTGAGGAGCAAGGTCTGTTTGGAGGTAAAGCCATGGCCGAATATGCTAAGAACAACAATTGGGAGGTAATAGGCATCTTGAATAATGATATGATCGGGAACATAGAAGGAGTGAATCAGGTGATTGACAATAGAAGCTTTCGCATATTTTCGGAGCCAACTCCCGTAACAGAAGACGATCGTACTCGCATGATGAGACGATATTATGGCGGTGAGGTAGACGGTGTTTCCAGACAATTGGCCAGATACATAGCTAAAATGACCAATACATACATGCCAGAAATGAAGCCTATGATGATTTATAGGTTAGATAGATTTGGACGTGGAGGACATCACAAACCATTTAACGATGCAGGTTTCCCTGGAGTAAGAATCATGGAAACCAATGAAAACTATACATGGCAGCATCAGGACATCAGAACTGAAGATGGCGTGGCTTATGGGGATGTACTGGAGCATGTGAACTTCCCTTACGCAGCTAAGCTCACCGCTGTAAATGCCATCACATTAGCGGGACTAGCCTGGGCGCCACCTTCACCTACCAAGGTGGAGATAGCAGGTGCCGTGCAGCCAAGCACTTCTCTAAGATGGGAAAAGGTAGAAGATGATAACCTTGCAGGTTATAAGATCTATTGGAGAGAAACTACAGAAGCACAATGGCAATACTCCAAATTCGTGGGTAATGTTTCAGAATACCTATTGGAGCACGTAGTAATTGATAACTACTTCTTTGGTGTAGCTGCCGTCGGTAAGAATGGAGATGAAAGTGTGGTGGTTTTCCCTGGCGGGGTTTATAGTCGTGAAGAACACAAGCATTGATGAAAAGATAAATTCTTATGAAAGGCCGATGGAAATCGGCCTTTTTTGTTTTGCAATAAGGACTGTCAGATCAATATTACCTTAATGTTAAGTTGCCAATCCCAGATCCCACCAAATCACCTCAAAGTTTCTAAAAAGGTACATCTTAAAAGATACTTCTGTAATGTTCATCTGATGTAGAATTCTATTTTGAAATCTCTCTAATTTCATCTTTTTGTTGGTTTTTGGTAATGTGATAATTCGTATAAATAATTCGAAATACACCCATAATTACATGAGATGTTCCTGAAGGACTTAACAATTACAACATATACGTAACACACCTGAAACAATGAGTTAATACGAGATATCTTTCTTTGCGGAAATTTTTTGAAAAATGAACAGTAGGATATCTATTACAATGGTATTGGGCTTATTGGGTTTGTTCTCATGCACTGAGGACAGAGTGATCCCTGAAACAAGCGTTGATACCACAAGCTATGATGTAGTACATTATTGGAATTTTAATGATAACACATCAGAAGAAACTTTAGTAACCCCCACCTATAGTATTGGTGGTACTTCAATGGTTTATGAAGGCAGTTATTATGATGATACCGATGAAGGATCAACATTAAACGCCAGAAATAATGATGAAGCAGCAAATGCACTGAGGCTGAGAAATCCATCTGGTGATTTTACGGTTAGCATGCCTACTTCTGGGTATGATGATGTGATCATTACCTATGCTGTGAAGAGAACCAGCAGTGGTCCGCAGGAGCAGCAGTTCTTCTACTCTGTAGATGGCGTTAACTTTATCCAGACTGACCTTGAGAATACTGATTATGCTGTTACTGAGAACTTTGTATTGCATCAATACAATTTTCAGGACATAGCAGACGCTGATAATAATCCCAACTTTAAAATAAAAATCGCTTTCGATGTGAATGCTGACGGTGATTCTGGAAACTCACGTTTCGATAACCTTACCGTAGATGGTATTAGAAATGGTGAAGTTATTCCTGACTTCCCTAGCGGTGAAAAACAGCCTGAGGTACTTCATTACTGGAATTTCAATAATGTTGAAGATTTAGAAACTCCAAATACTGGCGCAGGAAGCTGGACTTACAGCGGAGAAGAGTATGACGATGTGGAGGGGACTAACATCAATGCATTAAATGCAGATGAAGCTTTAACAGGTTTAAGACTTAGAAACCCATCAGGTGATTTTGTCTTGTCGTTGCCTTCTGCTGGTTATGAGAATTTGGTGATGAAATTTGCCGTTCAGAGATCTGGTAAAGGTGCTACTACCCAAGATATTTACTATTCTGTGAATGGTACTGACTTTATTCAGGATAATCTTGATGCCATCAGTTTTGAGGTGCCGGAAGAAAATCCAGAAGATGCCGAGCTTGGCTATGTGCTGATCACGATAGATTTCAGCGCAATTTCTGATGTGAATGATAATGCGGACTTCAAAGTGAAGTTCTCCTCAGAGGCCACAGAAAAGGGTAACACCCGATATGACAATATTACATTAGAAGGAACTTCAATATAAAACGATGACATTACTTCAAAAGGTGCTTAGTGTGGCTTTGGTTTTTAGCTGCACTTGTCTTTTTGCACAAGATTTAAAATTAAAACCTACGGAAAAGCTCTCAATAGATATTCCTGAGCCTTCTGATGTGGCTTTGGCTCATAGTGGACAATCCCTCTTTATAGTTAGTGATGATGGTTATTTGTTTGAAACAGATCTTAAAGGGAAAGTACTGAGAAAGGCAGAGACCTATAAAGGTGTAGATGATGAGGCAGTTTATGCAGATGAAAATTATGTTTATGCTGTGGAGGAATTCTCAAGAACTATTAAGCTGTTTGATCTAGAGACACTTACACTGCAAAGAACTTATGAGATGCCTTACCATGGCGGTAGAAACAAGAGTTATGAAGCTTTCACTTTTAACAAAGCCAGAAATCGCTTCTTGTTGATAACAGAAAAGGATCCTACCTATCTTTTTGAGTTGGATAAAAGTTTTGAGAAAATCAATACAATCGACATCAGTCACATAGCACGAGATATTTCAGCTGCAACCGTTTATAATGGCTATGTGTGGTTGCTAAGCGATGAGGACCGAAGCATCTATAAGTTAAATGCAGAAACTTATGAAGTACTTTCCCAGTGGGAAATTCCTGTTCTTAACCCTGAAGGCCTCACTTTTGATACGAATGGCAATATCATAGTGATATCTGATGCCATGCGTAAAATCTATTATTTCAATAACCCTGAAAATTAAGAAGTCTTGAAAAGAGTATTATTAATATTGATATTGGGTTGTGCAAGCGGTTTAGTGCAGGCTCAGGTGACCTTCGGTACGGGAGATCATGTTATTGAAATAAAAGGCCGACTTTCTACCTATTATAACCAGAGGTTTTTGAAAGATGGAGAGGAAGATCAGAAGAAAGATCGCTTCAAACTGCGTGATGCACAGATAGATCTGGAAGGGCGCATCAAAGATATCTGGGAATATGAGATTCAGGTAGATTTTGCAGACCTTGCGGCTGGTGGTGAAATAGATCCTGCTAACCCTGGATTAATGGATACCTATGTTACTTATAAAGGGTTATCATTTGTAAATGTGAAAGTTGGATATGGCAAACTTCCTTATTCGAGAAGTTCTATGACTCCCTTCCCATATTCGCCTTACTGGCAGAGATCACAAATTGCCAGAGGAGATCTTTTCAGTAGAAGAGATGTGGGTGTTACGCTTTATAAAGATATCTGGCAAAGCCGAATTAATGTATACGCTGGAGCCTATACTGGTTTAGGTGAATATTCATTAAAAGGTGATAATGATGCCAGCGGAAACCTGGAATATGTTGGTAGAGTGGATTTTTCATATCCTGCTGGCAGCAAGAAAAGGGAGGTGGATTATGTGCACACGCCGGTTCCTTTGTTTTCGGTAGGTATCAATGGCCGATATGCTAATAAGAGCTTACCAGAAGGAGAAGATTTTCCTGAAAACAGTCAGGGAGAGTATGGCATGAGCGTGATAGATGGGAAGAAGTATGTGTATGGCTTCGATGTTTCATTGATGTATCAGGGTTTTTCTGGTCAGTTTGAGATGCATCAGGTAAAAGGTGAACCTCAGGATCCTGCTAATCCATTATTGTTAGGTTTGTCATCAGATAAAACGGATGGATATTTTCTGGCCGGGGGGTATTATGGTCAGTTAAGTTACTTCGCTAAATGCTTAAAAACTATTCTTAGTGTTCGCTACGAACAATTGAATTTAAATGACCTGGCAGAAGGCGATTCCAAAAGACTTTCAGCGGCTTTGGCTTATCAGCTAAAAGGGTTTGATGCTATGTTTAAAGCGCAATATTTCAATGTACTCTCAGAGGAAGAGGCTATTGATGCTTTGAAGTGGAAGGAGCAAATAAGAGTAGGCTTAGTACTCAATTTATAGTCTTCCGTAACTTTATTGAAATCCGCTTTCTGGTGAGGGAAGCGGATTTTTTATTTTCTGGCCACTTCATTTTGGGCCAGATCATATTGAAAATTATGATCCTCAAAAGTGATATTATGTTGTGAGGAAAAGGCTTTCAGTTTTAAGATCATCTGCTTTACCAGTTCAAAATCCTTGGCTTTATAAGTCAATTTAATATCCTGTTCTTTTTTCTCAATATGAACGGTTATCATATTATCCCATACCTCCAGCCTATCTATATTCTTCGCTTTAAACTTGATAGAATCAAGTAGGATACTGTCGTTCTTAATTTCTATATAAAATTTGCATGAGTTCAAGACACTTACTCCTATTAGAAGGAAGGTTCCCAAGCTAAGAAAAAGCTGGTGATAATCTTGACTGAAGAAGCTCGTGATGGTAGAAGATAAGGTTATGAGCACAGTAATTATGTGTATCCAATTGTCCTTTAAACGATGTCTGTAAAAACCAACGTCAATGAGAAAGGTCTCTTTATTGTTAGCAATTGAGTGTTTACTAAAAAGACTACCTTGAGATAAATCCTTTGCCATCCTCAGAACTGTGAGTATTAGTGCCGCCCAAATTAATTCCAGCTCATACTCTTTGTACAGATTGGCTATAAAGTCTAAGATAGTCTTTATTTGGTCCATGGCATCAAACGTTTATAACGGTTAATTTTATTGTAATAAGGCATTATATTGCTCTTGAATATCAAAATCAAGAAATCAGTTCATTTACCTCTTTTACTTCCCCTGGAGCTAGTCCTTCTAAATGTGTGTCACCTATACGTATTCGGATTAGTCGAAGGGTTCTAAAACCTACCATATCAGTCATCTTGCGCACTTGTCTGAACTTGCCTTCTGTTAAAGTCATAGAAATCCAGCGACTGGTACGGTTGCCAAAATCTTTAGGCTCTATGTAGTCAGGGGGTTCATTCAGAAGTTCTACTTTACAAGGTCTGGTGATATAGGGGGCTCCATCAATTCTAATTTCCACACCAGATCTCAATTGCTCTATGGCCTCACTGGTAATTTCTCCTTCCACCTGTGCCAGATACTCTTTTTCAACCTTTCGGCTTCGTACATGGTAACTCATTTTGCCATCGGTGGTAAGCATTAAGAGACCTTCTGAGTTTTTGTCTAACCTACCAATAGACATGGTACCATCAGGAAAATCATGCAACTCGCCCAGCATTTTCTTGTTTCGGCGCTTAGGTTGGTTAAAAACAAATTGAGAGAGATACCCAAAAGGTTTGTGAAGAAGAAAATGACGGTGATCAGACATGCTTTAAAGTTAAAGCTTTCAAAGCTAAGGAAATTTACAACTCGGATAGTACATCTTCCAAATCTAAAGTCAGCGTAATTTTCTTGGTTTGATTAATGTCTTTCCATATCCAGCCATCTTTTTTCACTAATCCTGCAAGCAGGGTACGTCGTTCTCTCAGTTTATCAAAAACAGGCTTCAGTTTTTCGTTGCCCTCAGAGGAGGTCATTTTTAAAAGATTGAGATCAGGTGTGGATGGATTTTCTTTTGATTTACCTATGTAAGTGGAGTTTAATGTAATTAGATATTCATCCAATGTATTTCGTAGCACTTTCACATCTAGCTTATGAAACTTTTCTTTCAGGTCTGGGTGGTAAAGTAAGATCGTGATGGCTTCGTCCAGTACGGTTAAGGTTTTTGGGGCTGCGTACTTATCATCAGTACTGTGAAAATAGTGGAGAATGGGGTAGAGGAGATGTCGCTCTTTGTGATGTAGAATAAGGTCTGCCAATTCACGGAAGTGTTGCTGTAAGTTTTTAAATCCATCGCCGTCCCATCCATTATTGAGCATCTCTACTGGCGTGCTGCCCAGGAAGAAGATGTAGGCAGAAAGTTTTCGTTTGGCTACCACGGCAGATAGTAGAGGAATGAGGTAAGTGATGGCCAACGTGAGATATATAAGACCAGAGAAGGATACTATGACCGAAAATACCTTCCAGGTTAAACTGTTCGCCACCATATCTCCATTACCCATAGTGCTAAGCGTGTAGCCTACGTAATAAAATTTCTCTTGAAAAATAGTGGCTTCTTTTGATGAAGATATTACTATAGAATCCGGATCTGATGCAAAAATAAGCGTATAGCCAAACCATGTGGCTAATATCCAGGTGTGAACCAGCGTAATAATGATGATAAGACCAGCTTGAGCTAAAATTTTGCTGTCGCCTTTTTTTCCAGATATCCAAAAGATAAGATTCCATACACTGGAAGCTATCCGGCTAGAGAGCAGGCCGGCTCCGTTATTATTAATAGTAGTTCTAACAATGTCATAAGAAGCAAGAAGCACAAGGGTAGCTCCGCTGACGATAAAAATCCAGTTCATATTAACCAAACCAGATTTAGTAGGCGAATGTTAAAAGTTAGAGAATAGCACTATTGGTTGACGGGTAGTTCCAAGACATAATCATCCATAAAATAGCCTTCTCCGATGTCTGTGTTCACAGAGTCTACGGTTTCAAAACCCATCTTATGGTAAGCTGCTATGCTGCCAGAGTTATATTTGTTCACTGTAAGCCTGATTTTCCCTGCGTTGATTGTCTTTGCCTGGTTAACAACATACTCCATCATCTTTTTGCCGATTCCTTTGCCTCTGCAGGTAGAGAGAACGTATATTTTGCTTAAAAAAAAGTACTTTCCCATCCTCTCGGGGCTGCACAGATAAATATGCACATGATTCATTCTGATCATCAAGAACCAGGAAATATTGGTAGCCATCCTTCAACTGCTCTTGCATAGTAGCTACCGACTGATACTTATCCAACATATACGTTACCTGATCACTTCCTATGATCGGTGTGTAATGTTCGGTCCAGATGATTTTTGCCAGACGTTCTATTTCGTGGAGCTGTTCATCTTGCTCCACATTTAAAATTTGAATCATGAATAGGGAGATTAGCTATTATTTTTGATGTACTCAATTTTAGCATGGAAGGTTTGGGCTATTTTATAAGCTCGATATTTAGCTTCATGAGCCTTTTCACCTTCAAACTGAGTGTCAATATTATCGAAGAACAACTTAATCCACTGATCGAAATGCTCCTTACCTACAGGTAAATGCATGTGTGGAGGAAAAGGTCGGCCAGTGTAGGTGTTTTCTTCCAGTAAAATAGATTGCCAAAAACGATACATTTTCTCCAAATGTTCTGGCCATCGGTCCTGAATTACACCATTGAAAATACCCCCCAGCATTGGGTCTACCTTTATCTTATCGTAAAAAGTATTGACGAGTAATTTTACATCATCCAGGTTAAGGATATCATGCTTTTCAGTCGCTTTTTCCATACTGACTTGCTTTAGGTCACCAAAGTTAAGGGATGTCAGTTGGAATATGGATTGTTTAACTTCTCTTTTCGAAAGGCAGTGCGAAATTCTAAATAGATATCTCCTGGCGTCGATATGACCGTTCGAGTTAAGTCGTATTACAAATACGGTTCAAGACTAATCCTCTTTAAAAAGGTGGATTTGTCAGAAAAGAAGGTTTTATATTAGTTTTTCACTCTTTTAATGGTGAAAATAGCCCTTGCATCTTGGACTAGTAAGAACCCGGAAATGAGGCTAGATACACTCCAAATAAGGATGTTGTTGATCGTGAAATAGTTATAAGTGTACATCTCTACGGTGACTTTAATTAGGCAGAAGGATTCAAATATTACCGCGTAGATTCTAAGCATCCAGGCATTAGAATTTTCACCGCGCAACTCTTTTGTAGCCTGGTCTATCAGGTATAGAATAAAACAAATGTTGAAGAAAAGAGCAGACCCTGCTGTAAACAAGTCCAATGAAGAATTTAGGCTCGTGTCATACATGCTTACACCTATGGCGTAGACAATATAAGCTACTACGCAAAATCTTAAATATGGAGTTACACTCATGTATTAATTTTTGATCTTGTAATGTACTAATTTTTACTTTTAATAGTAGTGGTTAATTCCTTTATTAATATCGTTTTTTTAGATAGTGATGAGAAATCTATGATTTTGAGCCAAGGATTTGGGGTTGTATTTACAATCTAAATAAATATCTCATGGCGTCGATATGACTGTTCGAGTTAAGTCGCATACAAATACTGTTCACGACTAATCCTCGTTAAAATCAAGATTATAATTTTTTTAACTGATCATTTATTTGCGTTAAAACTTGAACCCCGAAGGGGTGATATTATAACCACCGTCCAAATTACAACCAATCAAAGAGGAAGCGCTCTTCATAAGATATCTGATATTTCTCAAGAAATTCAATATACTCATCTTTGAAAGTCTTGCGCATATGATGCTCTTCTTGGTTCGATATATATTCATAAACTCTTCCTATTTGTGAATGAGAGTATGAAAAAGCGCCATAGCCCTCTTGCCAGGAAAACTTTCCTTTTACCCAACCATTTGATTTTATGAAGTTGGTCGAATTGTTTTTAATATCTCTAACTAAATCACTTAAGGCCATAACTGGGCGTAGTCCTATAAATAAATGGACATGATCTGCATGCATTTGTGTCCTTTGTTAGTGATGATGCCTGCCATGTATTTAAACAGCT
Organism: Fulvivirga ligni; assembly: GCF_021389935.1. Lineage (NCBI taxonomy): Bacteria > Pseudomonadati > Bacteroidota > Cytophagia > Cytophagales > Fulvivirgaceae > Fulvivirga > Fulvivirga ligni. The sequence continues at coordinate 6,225,140 of NZ_CP089979.1, read as the reverse complement.
CAGATCTCCACTCTTTTTTGAGTAGATTTTCTCTACCCTTTACGGCGAAAACACATTGTATGTATAGTTGTGAGAAGGTTCCTGGCATGTTGTGTCACCCCTTCGGGGTTTTTTAAAGTTGCTTTTTGCTTATATAAATGTCACCCCTTCGGGGTTAATTGATGTGTAGACATAGCTGGTCTGGGCTGATTCCTTTGGAGTTTATATAAGTTAATTATATTATTGGGTATAAACCACTGCTAAAAATGAAAATAGAAGCCGCAAGTCCCGACGAATACATATCAAAACTACCTGAAGATCGCCAACAAGCCATGCAGAAATTGCGAGAGGTTTTGAGTCAAAATCTACCGGATGGATTTGAGGAGACCATGTCTTATAATATGATTGGTTATGTGGTGCCTCATGGTATTTATCCGGCTGGTTATCACTGTGATACCAAATTGCCTTTGCCGTTTATTAATATAGCTTCTCAGAAAAACTTCATTGCTTTATATCATATGGGATTATATGCTGATGAAAAGCTTCTGAGCTGGTTTCAGGAGGAGTACCCTAAGCATTGTTCTACCAAATTAGACATGGGCAAGAGCTGTATTCGATTTAAAAAACCAGATAAAATTCCTTTTGAACTCATTGGTGAGTTGGCCAGGAAAATGACTGTGGAGCAGTGGATTAATAATTATGAGAATTCTCTGAAATGAGTGGTTCGTAAAATTCATAATCATAATTAATAGTATACTCTGGCTGATTATATCTGTTATAAATCTCTGTTCTTATTTTTAGATTTATATTGTTGTAGATGTACTTCCTGTAGTTGTACATATTAGCCCCTATATAATATTCAGAGCGAACCAAAAGGCCATCATCGTAAATGAATTTCATTTTTTTATTGCCCTTTGAAACCTCTGTTAGAAGATCGTTCTCATACGCAAAGTCTACTTCCTGCTCCTCTGATGTCTGAAATATATCTGCTGTTTCCAGAAATTTAACCACTTTATCATCCTCATATTCAAATTCTTCCACATACAGACTTTTACGGCCTGACCTTAAAAAATCATATCTACTTTCGGTAATTATCTTTTCGGGAAAGTTACTCTGTGCATATTCTGTCTTGGTAGTTAATTCTACATGTTCCCAATTACCAAATTTAGGATGCTTGCCCAATTCAGCTAGTTGAGCGTAAATTACAGGCCAGTCATTACCATAAAGAAAGTTTCTTTCCGCATCACCTAAATCAAGGCCATCCATAATTACTTCTATACGTTTAGGGTTAATCCAAAAGGTTCTGGGCGTAGCATATTCTCTTGTGTAGGGGTAAGAAGTATACTGTTCAAAGCGGTTGATGGTATGATCTGGAGCATACTCAGCTATGGCCACTACTTTACTGTTTTTATCCTGTGTATCTGCCTGGTGGCTTGTAAATGTGGTAGTTATTTTTTTTACATTTTCATATGCCTGATCTGTGTAGGGAGCATCATTTTCAATTTCATTATTACATGAAACCAGCCAAAATGAAAGCCCCAAAGTCAGTATCATGGTGGGAAAGGATACATACCACCTGGTTGGCTTTTGAGAATACATATTTTTAATTCTGCTTTTAATGTAGAAAGCACTGAATGAATTATAGAGCATAAGAGATGACTTTTGTGATGAAAGATGGATAAGAGTATTGGCATATGATTTTCTGCCGAAAAGAGAGGTCATTGTCTGATCCACCTCATATTCAGTATTGAGCCTGATGGAGCGGGAGAGCATCCAACTTATAGGGTTGAACCAGAAAATAGCTTTGTAAAACTCTGATAGAAGAATGTCAACGGTATGCCATTTATCAGCATGAATTTTTTCATGAGTTATAATGGCTTGAAGACAATCATTTTGCAAATAATTACTGCCTATGAAAATAGCTTTGAAAAAATTGGCTCCCGCGAAACTTTCAACATTTACTATAAAATAAGTAAAGCCTTGATATTGTGCAGGTTTTGCTCTTAAGCGAAGTCTCCATAAAGAAAGGAAAGCTATGATTATCCTTAAAACGAAAATGAACGCAATTATACAGTAGCCTATTGCTAACCAATCTGTCAGAGATCGTGTGTGTTCTTTATTTGGCTCAGATACAGGGGGTGAATCAGTATGAATTGCCGGAAGAGTTTCATGCATCTCCACAGGCTCCCTAGATGTTATTTCTAGATCCATGGGAGAGTCATACGCATTGGTGAGCTGTAGATTAGTGGCTAAATCAGGACCATTTAAGTGGAAAGACAATAAAGGGAAGAGTACGCTTAAGCAGATTACAGCTAGCAAATACTTTCTGAGGAGGGTTGGGCTTGAATGCCTTTTAATGGCCAGGTAGCCCAGGTATAGAATGGAGCTGGTCAATGAAGCCTCTAGCAGATAGGTGACGTAATTATTCTCCATAGTGCTTATCTATTAGTTTTCTTAATTCTTTTTCCTCGTCTTCTTTTAAGTCATTGGATTTAATCATGAAAGACATGAGGTTGGCGTACGAGCCTTCGAAATAGTCTGTCAGTAATGACTTAAAAATGAGCCTCTTGTATGATGATTTGGTAACTAATGGAAAATACCGATGTGTTCTTCCAAATGATTCATGACCTACCATACCCTTTGACTCTAATCCTCTCACTATAGAAGATATAGTATTGTAAGGCGGTTTTGGTTCTAGCAGCTTATCAATGATGTCTTTAACAAAGACCTTTTCCAGCTTCCAGATAATTTGCATCACTGGTTCTTCCGTTCTGGTTAATTTTTCCATATTTCAATATATAACTGATTTTTCAGTTATACAACTAAATTATTAGTTTATTGAAATTGGTCATAAAAAAAGCCCCTCAAAGAGGAGCTCTTTTCACTATATATCAATTTAATTATTCTCCACTCTTTGGTCTATCCTCAGCTTTTACGCCCCAGGTTTCAGAAGGTTTAGGACCCATTTCTATTTCCAGATCACCACCTTTTTGAATCTCATCATAAGTGATGAAAGATTGTGGATGCTCTTTTCCATTTAAGCTTACTTTTTGAATATAAATGTTGTCAGAGCTGTTATTAGTGGCTTTTATGTTGAAAGTTTTTCCATTATTCAAAGCTATATGTGCTTCATTTACGATGGGGCTTCCAAGTACATATTGGCCATTAAACGGATTCACTTCATAGAAGCCAAGCGAAGAAAGAACATTCCAGGCAGACATCTGACCAACATCTTCATTACCGCATAATCCTTCAGGTTTTGCTAAATAAAGGCTGTCCATAATGTATCTTACCTTTTCTGCCGTTTTCCATGGCTTACCTATGTATGGATAAAGATAGGCGATGTGGTGACTAGGCTCATTGCCATGAGCATACTGGCCAATAAGTCCAGAGATATCTGCTGAGGCATGCTCGCCCATATCTCCCTCTACCATGAAAAGGCTGTCTAGTTTTGTTTCGAAAGCAGCTTCACTACCAAAAAGTTCTATTAGCCCTTCTACATCTGCTGGTACTAACCAGGTATACTGCCAGGCATTTCCTTCGGTGTAGTCATCACTTCGGTGGTTAGATCTAAACGGACTGAATGGAGTTCTGAAGCCTCCATCGGCCATTACACCACGCATAAACTGCGTTTCCTTATCGAAATACTTCTTATATGACTCTGATCTTTCTTTATATTTTTCATAAACATCATTCTTACCCAGTGCTTTGGCCATTCTGGCTATTGCAGCATCTGACACACAGTATTCTAAAGCCTTAGCTACAGATTCATTTTCTTTATCTGCCGGAATATAACCATCAGCTTTTAGGAATTTAACACCGTAATCATCTCTGGTGGTTGATGCCTGCATAGCTTCCATGGCCAGCTCTGTATCAAACTCAATGCCTTTGAAATATGCATCCGCTATCACCGGAACCGCAGAATAGCCTACCATACAGTCTGTTTCGTTGCCCATCAGGTGCCAGATAGGAAGCTTGCCCTGCTGCTGATATATTTTCAGAAAGCTGTTCACCATATCCTTCACTCTATCTCTCTGGGTAAGCGTGAGCAATGGGTGTGCTGCACGGTAAGTATCCCAAAGTGAGTAGGTAGTGTAGTTAGTGAAGTTTTTATCTGTGTAGTTATTTCCATCTGCACCTCTGTAATCTCCGTTAACATCCTGAAATACAGATGGAGCTATCATAGTGTGATATAATGACGTGTAGAACACTTTCATTTTCTCATCGTCAGCAATGCTAACGTCTATCTTCGCCAATTCTTCATTCCAGGCATCATTAGCCGCTTCTTTTACCGCATCGAAATTCCAGTGAGAAAGCTCTGCTTGCATATTTTCTAATGCATTTTGAGTGCTTACAGGTGAGATAGCCACTTTCATTAATAGCTCCTTATCTTCTAACTTTCCGAAGTTTAATGTACCCTTCAGTTGCTTTCCGTTTGCATCTTTAGCATTAATAAGATTGCCATTTTCTGCGAACGATATTCCTGTGATTGGGCTTGATGTCACTAGCGCGAAATAGATTTTCTGGTCTTTGGCCCAGCCCGCGGAATAACGATAACCTGTTACTAATGAATCATTTACTTGCTCTATATGAGTTTTTACTGGTCCATCCCAGCCAATACCTCTATCAAGGTCAATTAAGACATGAGCAGGGGTTGATTTATCCTTGAAATTATATTTATGAAAGCCTACTCTTTTAGTAGAAGTAAGCTCGGCTTGCACCTGATATTTATCTATCCAAACGCTATAATAGCCAGGTTGCACTTTTTCATCATCATGTGAATAGTAAGCCATATAACCCTTTTCAGGAGCTTTTTCATCATAGCGGGTCCAGTTAACTTCTCCTGTGGTGGGAAGAACTATAATGTCTCCTAAATCGCCTATTCCTGTTCCGGAAAGGTGCGTATGGGCAAAGCCGATGAGTGTAGAATCGCTATAATGATAGCCAGAACACCAGTCCCAACCTTGGGTGATGTTGGTAGGCCCGAGCTGCACGGCTCCAAAAGGCACATTAGCACCCAGGAATACGTGACCATGATAACCGGTGCCAATGTATGGGTCCACATACTGTGTAAAATTGGCGGTCTTGATTTCTGCTGTTTGCTCTGGCTGCACATCACTGCACTGAGCAAAAAGGAATATCAATAAAACGAAAGCTGATAATTTATACATAGGTAATTTTGATTTCTATTTTCTGAAAGATGCTATGGTATCACTTTGCACCATAGAAATGCCGTATTCAGGTTGTTGTAATGAACCTCCAAGGGCCACCCTTTCATTTCTGAACTCCATCTTGCTCTCCACGAGCTGCTTGCCCGAAACGTGACATTCTTTGACCCCAGTCTTACTCACTATCTTCTCAATATTATAAGGCCTAATGCCTCCTCCTGCTAAAATGATAATCCTGTCTCCTGCTTTTTCCATAAGATCTTTTAAAAGATCAATACCTTCAGGAGCTGTACGTTCCTGGCCAGCAGTTAAGATTCTATCTACCCCAAGATCTATTAAATCTTCTAAAGCTTGAAATGGATCTGCCACCATATCAAACGCCCTGTGAAAGGTCACTGAAAGGGGGCGAGCTATATCAATTAATTCTTTTGTTTTTACCTTATCAATTTTCCCTTTGGGAGTCAATAATCCAAACACTACACCGTCAACACCTAATGACTTGGCTACTCGAATATCTTCTTTCATCACCTCAAATTCCTCATCAGAATATAAGAAGTCTCCACCACGTGGCCTGATCATTACCATAAGACCAATGCTTACCTTTTCGCGCACAAGTTTTATCATGCCTGCACTGGGAGTAGTTCCACCTTCAAATAGGTTATCGCATAACTCCACTCTATCCGCTCCACCTGCCTCTGCATTTACACATGAGGCTACGGAATCTGTAACAACTTCAATAATTAATTTTGACATTAGTAAACTGATTTAGCAACCGAAATTTAAGGAATATAAATAAAGTATTTGTGGTGTAAATTGATTTTAATTCAAAATTCTACCACTTATAAGCTGAATTTACAAAAGGATTTTCTCAATAAATGATGTGCTTTGTTTTAAAGTGGGATTAACTCCTTTTATCAATTTTAAACCTAAACCACCTAATCATGATCATCTTCTTTTTCAACACTTTCTTTCCTTAAAGATTAGTCACAATTCTTCTTTGTCTTATAGCTAGCGGATATTTCAATCTGCGAACGGCTTTTTTATGTCAAGAAATACCAAACCTAACCTTTAGAATATGAATAAAACCTCATTACTACTACTTGTCTTTATAGCTTTAATTTATTTTCCATCGTCAGCTCAAGATGTTTACATAGATCTGAACAACGTACGTCAGCCGGTAGATGCCGTTGGCTTTTGTCATGAAGGGGATCGTCAATATGGGAATTATTATGTGCTCAATGGCGGAGGCATTCAGGATATGATCAATAACGGAATGACGTTGTTTAGAGATATGCTTCCTAATAAACTATGGGAAAGCTACAACGATGACGGCAATCCTTATAATATTAACATGAATGCCTTCAACACCGGTGATGATCGGGTGAAAAACAGCTTTCTACGATTGAAGGAGATGCAAAATCGAGGAATCACTACTATTCTGGGCATCTGGGATGTTCCCAACTGGATGGTTACCAACCCTGGTTCTGGCAGCGCCAGGCACATCAATAACCTGGATGAGTTTGCGGAATTTATTGCCGCTTACTGCCTGCATGCTAAGAACGCCTACGGTCTTACCATCGATTATATAGATATCAATGAGACTTCATATCATGGAATTAACATTGCCCTGTCAGCAACCGAATATGCTTCACTCATCATTAAAACCTCGGCATTGTTCCAGCAGCATGGTATTCAAACTAAGATGAACATTGGTAGCGTACTGAAGTGGCAAGATTGGTATCTGGAGCAGATTTATAATACTCCCGGTGTAAGAGAGGTGGCAGGTTATCCTGCCTTTCATTCTTACCGGGGTGGTGATCTTTCAGATGAGGACCAGACCTTCAAAGATTGGGGTGCTTTCAGGCAACGTATAGATCGTAACCTATGGTGCACAGAAACGGGCTTCGATGCGTACTATTGGGAAAATCCAGATAGATATACCTGGCAGGGAGTTGAGAACGAAGCAAAGAACTTTTGGAGAACCTTTTATCAGGCACGGGCATCCACTGCAGCAGGATGGTTTTGGAGAAGTGACTGGGCATCTTTAAACGTAAACAAGGCCTATATGAGATATTTTAAGCCAGGAGGAGCCATAGTAGGGGCATCTCAGCCCAGTGGTGAATTACTTACGCTGGCTTATAAGAATGTGGGCGATAATAAAGTGGTGCTTCAGGTCCTGAACATGTCTAATTATGCTAGAAATGTTAACTTTTATGGCGTGCCATCTAATGCACAATTCCAGCTGATCAGAACCAGTGAAGCCGGTGACAGGCTTTCAGATAAAGGAAATTTTTCAGCCAATGGTAGTACTTTAAGTGTTAATCTTCAGGCCAATAGTTTCAATACCTTTATAGCAGATTTAGGCAGCGGAGGCACTGATCAACAGTCACCAACTGCACCCGCTAATTTTGCTTTGACCAGCTCTGGCACTACCTCGGCCAGCTTGAGTTGGTCAGCGTCTTCAGACAATGTAGGCGTGGTGGGATATGATATTTATACTGATGCGGATGTCTTTCTAGGTTCCACATCATCTACCAGCATTACTTTAAATAACCTAAGTGCTCCAACCAATTATACTGTGGTGGTGAAGGCTTTTGATGCGGCAGGGAATTATTCGGCGGCTAGTAATGCAGTTACTTTTACCACTGGCCAGGGTGGAGGCTACGCTGCCAGAGTTTTCCAGGATTGTGCCTACGGTGGATACAGTGCACAATTACAAACTGGTACATATAATCTTGCAGATCTGCAGGCTTTGGGAGTGGCCAATGATGATATTTCTTCAGTAGAAATTAGCAGCGGTTATCAGGTAACATTATACATGGGAAATAACTCTACTGATCAGTCTTTAGTGCTGACTAACTCTAATAGCTGTTTGGTTGCCAATGGTTTTAATGATGAAACCAGCTCAATTGTGGTGAGCAGCATTGCCAGTAGTATACAAATAGAGGCAGAGGATTACAATAACATGAGTGGTATTCAAACCGGTAGCACTACTGATGTAGGAGGTGGAAGTTACGTGGGGTGGATTGATGCCAATGACTGGATGTCTTACCCGTATTTTGAAGTTCCTCAAAGTGGAAATTATTCCGTAGCTTTTAGAGTAGCGAGTTTGAATGGTGGAGGCTCTTTACAGTTTGAGCAAGCAGGAGGAACTCAGGTTTTCGGTTCTGTGAATATACCCTCCACTGGCGGATGGCAGACCTGGACTACTGTTTATATGAATGTCAATCTCAATGCCGGTAATCAGGGTTTTGGTATAAAAGCATTATCCGGTGGTTGGAATATTAACTGGTGGTCAGTTACGCCATCAGGTGCATCAGGAGCCAGAAAATCTGGATATGTTGAGAATTTGTCGGAAGCTTCAAAGCCCTATTCTAACCCATTTAGTGATCAGGTGATCATTCCTGTGAATTATCAGAATCAGTATGAGTTGAAAATTTATACCCTCTCAGGAAGCCTAATTTGGCAGGATGGTTTTGATAAACCAGGAAAAGACAGGGTAATTTGGAAAGGAGTAAACGATGATAATCATTGGGTACCTGGTGGTGTTTATTTCTATCAATTAAACTGTGATGGCAATGTTTCAACCGGGAAATTGGTTAAATTGGATTAAATAGATTACTGGCCTGCATGTAACTATTGCAGGCCATTTTGTTACTTTTATACTCATATTTGGTTGTTCTAAAACGTTTCAGGCGGTTAAAATATACATTCAATTGGATGTGATTTTTCAGGCAAGTTTGAATTTTTAGAGCCGCATATTATATGTACTTTGTACACAGTTTAGAGTAAAAGAATGTAGTCTTGCATTTTATGAAATTATAACTACAGGGAATAGTTTATAATTTTATGTTCAACACCTAAACCTATTACTTATGCACATTTTAGAATGTAATGCATGTACTCCGTCATGCCGTAACCTCTATTTCCCAAATCTTTAAATCGTAATCAATCATTTTCAAGCTCAACAATTTAGGAGCTATTGCTAGGTCATGCCCTTTTGATGGATACGGGCTTGACTGATATATGAACCTGTAACTAAACCTAAATCCAAATACATATGAAACACTTTAAAACTAAACTACTGTTAAGTGCTATTTGCGCTTTGCTGATCAGCATATCATCATTCGCACAAGTAGACTGTTATCAAATTGTGGGATATTTCCCATCCTGGCAAGGGTCACCGTCTAACCTGGATTATAGCAAGTACACACATATTAATTACAGCTTTGCCATACCTAACTCTAACGGAACTATTCCTGCAGTTGAAAATTCCGGCAAGCTTGTGGATCTGGTAAACCAGGCTCATGCGAATAACACCAAAGTTTTACTAGCCATAGGAGGGTGGTTGAGTTCGTCGCCGAGTAGCACACCTTTTGAGTCCATTGCAACTAATCAATCTGCTATTAATCAGTTCGTTAATGCTTGTGAAAATTTAGTTAATCAATATAACCTGGATGGTATTGATATTGACTGGGAGTATCCTACGGCACAAAGCCGCTGGAATGCTTTGATGAGACCATTAGGAACCAGAATTCACGGCATGGGAAAAATGCTGACTGCGGCCGTATCTGCTGGCTCTTATTTTGGTAATGGCTATGGTGATCTTTCCATGCTAGATCTGGTAAATATTATGGCTTATGATTGTAATTGTCCTACTAACTCTCCTTATAGTCAGGCAGTTGATGCACTGAATTATTGGACAGGCAGAGGTGTGCCTCAAAACAAAAGAATGCTGGGCGTGCCGTTTTACAGCAGCGATAATAACACTAGTCTGCATGTGCAAAAAGCAAATCTGGCCAAGTCAAGTGCTGGTGGTATCATGATCTGGGAAATATCCACTTACGGAGATATAACGGCCATTTATAATACCCTTGGTAATGTATGTAGTGGTGACAATAACCCGAACCCATCTACTTATTATCCTGTTCCGGGTACCGTTTGTGCTGCTAACTATAGTAATATGAGTGGTGTTCAAAAAGAGTCTACTTCAGACGGTAATTGTGGTCAAAGTGTAGGCTACATTGATACTGGCGACTGGATGACTTTCAATGTAAATGTTGCCAGCAGCGGAACGTATACTGTAAGATATCGCGTGGCTAGCCAAAGCGGTGGTGGTAGTATCAGGCTTGAGCAAGCAGGTGGTGGAGCGGTGTATGGTAATATCAATGTGCCTTCAACAGGTGGATGGCAGACCTGGACCACCATTTCTCAGCAGATACAACTATCAGCAGGTCAGCAGCAGATAGGTGTAGCGGTGCCTTCCGGCGGATTTAATTTAAATTACATTGAATTTTCGACAAATACAGGCGGTGGCACCACTTACGTGCAGGCTGAAGATTATGCCTACATGAGCGGAGTGCAAGTGGAAGCCACTACTGATGCCAGTGGAGGCCAAAATGTAGGCTATATAGATGCCAATGACTGGATGTCTTACACTGGGGTGAATATTGCTTCAAGTGGTAATTATACCATTGGCTTCCGCGTGGCTAGTCAAAGTGGTGGCGGTACACTGCAGTTTGAGCAAGCTGGAGGTGGAACAGTTTATGGATCAATAGGCGTGCCTTCTACAGGCGGCTGGCAGACCTGGACTACGATTTATATGAATGTTTATCTCAATGCAGGATCACAAGGCTTTGGAATTAAGGCACTTGCTGGCGGTTGGAATATCAACTGGTTCTCTATTACTCCAGCTGGAGGCAGCGCAGCCAGAGTTAGTAATGACGAGTTAGTTAACGAAAATATGGCATTATCCAAGCCGTATCCTAACCCATTTGAAAGGGAGGTGGCCATTCCTGTTAATGCCAAAGACGGAGCGCCATTCCAACTTCAGATTTATAATATATCTGGCAAGCTAATCCGGGCTTTTGATAATAAAGACCTGCAGGAGGGAAGCCAAGAAGTGATCTGGAGTGGAACTGATAGCCGTGGAAATACAGTTTCTAACGGTATTTATTTCTATAACCTCACCACCCAAAGCGGCAGTACTTCAGGTAAACTGATGAAAGGCGCGAATTAATTAATTTGATAATCCTGAAATGAAAAAGGAGCCGCTAAGGCTCCTTTTTTTATGACCTCATCTCCAGCCTTTGGTATGAGACAGAAGGTGAAGTTTTTTACTTTGAGGATGGGGTTTAGTGCGGTGAAAAACGAAGATGATGCAACTATTAACAAATTTCAATGTCTTTATAAATAATTAAATTTAAATTATAATTATCGCCTCATTATCGTTCAGCCAGCCATGAAACCACTAACCTTCTCTCTAGTATATTTATTAATTCTATTACCTATAATCAACTCAGGTGCTCAGGATAACAGCACAGCTTTAATGATGAGTAAAGGTTCCTTAGAAGAAGCGGGAATAAATAAGGATTCGATTGCTCATCTTTTAGATGATATATCCAACATCGCACAGCATGATTTCAGAGGATTGGTGGTGATCAAGGATAATAAGATAGTTATAGAGGAATATTATAATACCTTTTGGAGGAATTCTATCCTGGATATTCGTTCTGCAGGTAAGAGTGTAACGGCACTTTTGTTAGGTGTGGCTATTAAGGATGGTTTGGTGAAAAGCCTTGATCAGGATTTATATTCCTTTTTTCCCAAGAATAAATATCCTACCATAACTGAAGATTATAAAAACATTAACTTAAGACATCTCCTCAATATGTCATCAGGGTTGGATGCTGACTCAGACGACTCGCACACCAAAGGCAATGCATCTAACTGGATTGCCAAAGACAACTGGAAGGACTATATTCTGAGTATTCCTCTAACGGCTAAGCCAGGATCCAAATGGGTTTATGCAGATATTAATCCATTGCTAATTGCTGCTGTTATTGAAGAGAAATCAGGGATGAGTCTTAGAGATTATGCAAATGAAAAGCTTTTCGCGCCACTAGGAATAGAGCAATTCTATTGGTACACAAATCGCTCTAATCAAACTGGTGCAGCTGGCAACCTTTATATCTCAACATTAGATTTCGCCAAACTTGGAATGTTAGTAGCCAATGAAGGTAGTTGGAATAATGAGCAGCTTATCGATTTCAAGTACATGCAAAACCTAATAACCTCTGAATTTTTTAATATCTCGGAAAACAACCCTTATGCTGATGCCTATGGAATGCTATGGTATAAATCACATCGAACATTTGGGCATAAAAAAATAGACTATCTATTTGCTTCAGGAAACGGAGGCAACCACCTAATAGTTATACCAAGTGAAAATATGATAATAGCGCTCACCTCGAGCGCTTATGGTCAGGTGTATGCTCATAAAAGAGCGTATAATATTATGAGTAGAGTCTTGGCTGCAGTTGAGTAAGTCCTCTCCTCAAGGAGAGGACTTAGATGTGGTGAAAAATATCATCACTTAATTTCACCCAAATGCATAATTTCCAAGTCATCTTTAGATAGTCCACTAGCACCATCTATGGATATTACTCGTTTTTCTCCTGGTAAGAGATCAAAATAGTTATCAGAGAAATGAGCTTCTTTGTCTGGGAAGTTGAAATATATATCTCTGGCTAGCTTATCTGTTGAGATTTCCAGTGCAGGTTTTCCGTCATTTTCTACCAGTTCTATTTTTAGTTCTGGTGTTGGTAGTTTCTGGTCTTTAGGTTTAGCAAAATAATAAAGGTTATTTGCCAGCTCTTCGTCACCTGCTTTGAAGGTCATTTTTAGCACAGATTGAGTTGAATCGAGGCTGTTCAATAAGTGAGTGTAATTCCATTCAAAGAGCTTGGAACTGGTGTTGGCAGCTAGAGCAATGTCTTCATCCTGTTTCCAGATGCTTTTACCGTCGAAGTCAATTATTTCAAGAGAAAGCGTTCCTTCTTTATCTTCTAGGAAATCTGATACTCCGTAAACTTCTAATCTTCCTTCATTATGGAAAGCGCTGAGCATTACTGGTTTATATAGCTTTTTCACTGTGTAGTGCATGGCTTTCCATTTATGGGTATAGTCGGTGCTACTCCAGCTGGCTACAGGCCAGCAGTCATTAATCTGCCAATACAATGTTCCCATACAGTAAGGCATGGCTCTTCGGTGTGCTTCAATGGCCATTTTTGTTCCCCTGGCCTGCAACACGTGGCTCATATACAAAAACTGTTTAAAGTCTTTCGGTACGTTATATTCCCAACTCATGTACTCTCTTATTCTCAAGTTGCCAATACCACTGCGCTGGTGAGCGGCCATTACTTCAGATTCAATGTCATAATCTTTTGGCTCCGCATATTTTTTTACGGTTTCAAAATCAGGAAATGACTGAAAGCCATACTCACTCATGAAACGGGCTTTATACTTTTCAAAATCTTCAAATGGATGAAGGCCATGCCACACACCCCAATAGTGCATATCTCCTGAGGTAGAAGTATAGCCGGCATGCTGGTCCCACTCATAACCTGCCTGAGGTGATGAAGGCCAATAGTCATCTCCATCTGTATATTGATCCACCACTTCAGGTAAAATTTTATGGAACACATCTAAGTAGCCTTTTTGTAATGCTTCCTGTTGTTCTGTGGTATATTCCTTTTTCCAACCCCAGCCACCTTCAGAACCATAGTGCCAGCCAGTGTTAATTTCATTATTCCCACACCAAAGAGCTATAGACGGATGATTTCTCAAACGGACTACATTATCAATGGCCTCTTGTTTTACGCTATTTAAAAAAGCACTATCGTCTGGGTATAACGAGCAGGCGAACATGAAATCCTCCCAAACCAGAAGTCCATTTTTATCGCATAGTTTATAGAAGTAGTCATTCTCATAAATTCCACCACCCCAAACACGAAGCATATTCATGTTAGCATTAACCGCATCTGCTATCACCTTATCATATTCAGCTTTATCAACACGAGGAAGAAAATTATCATTAGGAATGTAGTTAGCGCCCTTCATGAATACTCTTACTCCATTAAGTTCAAAAAGGAATGACTCTCCGTCCTCATCCTTTTCTCTCACTAATTTCAAACTTCTCAGGCCGGTAGCCACCTCGTAGCTGTCATGCATATCATTCCCTGATACGGATGTTTTGAAATTATACATGTGCGCATCACCCAGACCGTGAGACCACCATAATTTGGGGTTATCCATGGTAAATGGAAGTGATACCACGTTCTCACCTTCTGTAAGTTTTAACTCTTTTGAGGTAAGCTCTCCATTTTCATGAGAAACAGCTATGTTATAAGTTCCTGCCTTATCCACCTGCACGGTTACTTGAGCTTCAAGTGAGGCCTTTTCTTTGGTTACAGAAGGTTGCTTAATGAACACATCTCTAATGCGCATATCATCCCAACCTTTTAAAATTACAGGTCTCCAAATGCCAGAGGTAACGAAGCGAGGACCCCAGTCCCAGCCGTAGTGATAGCCCGCTTTCCTGGTGAAAATAGAAACGCGCTTATCGCCAAGGCCACCATTTTCTGATTGATCATTGCCAGCAGGGTAAGCATAGGGTGAAGCTTCAAGCATAGCTAAACCTTTGTTAATTGGAGAATGTAAATACACTTTTAGCTGATTAACACCTTCCTTAGCTACTGGAAGAATATTCACCTCCCACTCACGAAACATATTATCAGCCTTCAAAAGAAGCGAATCATTCAGGTAAACATCAGCATAGGTATCCAGGCCTTTGAAGTCCAGTATCAAATGTGATTTTTTAAGTTCATTTGCCTTTAGCTCAAAAGATGTGGTATACACCCAGTCTTCCTTATCTATCCATTGAAGGTCTTTTTCATTGGTGCGATAAAAGGGATCTTTAATTTTCCCTTCAGCTAACAGATCCGTGTGAATAGTGCCAGGCACAGTGGCTTTACCTTTTAGTTCTCCATTAACCTGTGCATATGACCAGTTCTGGCTAATCTCTCTCATAATACGAGTATTTTCCAGGGCTTGTTCCTGATTAAAGGTCTGGCAGCCAAAGCATATGAGCATGGCAAGCAGATAATAACAATATTTCATAGTAGTAGAATAAGTTTAAGGTTTGCTAAATCTTTTTAGCAGTATAAAAATGCGAAAAAAATCGCTAAAAAAGAAGGTCTGGAGCTATGGTATCATATTTGATTAAAAGCATATGTCTAAACCTCCTTTTCAAGTATGATTAACTTCAAAAACTGGCTTTATTGCACCAGAGTGTTTTATTGGGAATACACCATTTATAACCTCTTATTTTGCTTCATTTCTGTATACTTATTGTATCTCTCGCCGCTGCAAAGTATCAAATATATTTTTTGGCTTAAAGTGCTGGGGTATTTCTGTACCACCGCTTATTATCTTATCAATAGAAAAGATCGATTTTACTTTTTTTACAACCTCGGCGTCAATCGAAGAAGGCTGTTCATCCCTGCCTTAATAATTGATGTTTTATCACTCTGTTTAATCCTTACCACCGCACATTATTTTATTTATGGATAAGCTAGAAATTGACGGTGTTACCCTGATGTTCTCGGGCCGAACTATTCTGAATGACATATATCTGCAATGCAAAACCACAGAAATAGTAGGCATTTTAGGTCGGAATGGAACAGGAAAATCATGCCTAATGAAAATGATCTTCGGAAGCATGAAAGGGGAGCATCAATCAGTAAGGATCAGCGGAGAATATCATACTCAGGCCTTTACCGTACCCAATACTATTCATTTTATGCCGCAAGATGGTTTTGTTTTTGGTAGGCATACATTCCAGGATCTGATCTCTATTTTTGAACTACATCCTTATCTGCATGAAATTTACACAATACCAGAAATCCAGAAAAACAAAGGCCAGAAGCTTAAAGACCTTTCCTATGGCATGCGCAAAGTGATGCAAATTCTCACTGTACTTTACACACCAGGCAAATTTGCTATTCTCGACGAACCTTTCAGTCATCTATCTCCGGTGATGATAGAACACATCATCCCGCATATCCAGGCGCAATCAAGAGCAAAAGGAATTATATTATCTGACCACCTCTACGAAACTGTCTTTAAGGTGAGTACCCACCTATACGTGCTATCTTCCTGCGTACTCCACGCCATTGAGCATGAGGAGGATTTGGTGAGGTTTGGGTATGTGAAGGGGTAAATTGGATGAGATATGAGAGTGAAATTAACACTTATCCTATTAGTAATGGTGTCAATGGTGAATCGAAGCCATTGCCAGGAATTATCAATGCAAGAAGCATTAGCAGCTTACCCTAATTTTAATGGGCTTGAACAGAATGACTCTTTGTTCGATGTCTTCCTGAATGATGAGGCTCTTAAATTATTAGACAAAATAGCGGGGAAAAGGCCGGATTTTTTCATTGTTTATTCTGTGAGTTATCCTGGTTATGGCTCTATTGGTCCTTGTCTAAGGGAATCAATGTCAAATTATTGGTTTCTGTGGGGTGAAAAAGGGAAGTATTATGCTCAAAACCTTAATGGCGAATGCAAAGGAAATGAAGTTGAAATAGAAGATAGGATACTGACTTATGCTGAAAGCAATTACGTTGAAATCCAATCAGAATTCTTTATGCCAGTTATTATTAAGGCTTTTAGGAAAGATGAAAGAATCTCCTTTACAGAATCTCTAGTTTCACATCAAACATGGCATAATATCATAATATTTCATGGCCAAAGCATAGCCTATTTCAGATTCGGTGAAAATCAAATAGAAGATGATAGAGGGTTGTTTCTAGATTATAATCAAAGCCTAAAAGTATATCAGCTTTTTAACATGCTCCAGGAGTTTGATAGGTCAATGGATTAGTATCGCCAAATCAATTCCATTCTATGTTAGGAAGATAGTTTGGAATTAAGGTTCTCTCACCCACTAAGGACTTGAGATGAGCCTGTTTTTTAATATTCTTTCACCGCCCGACTGAGCAGCAAGATTTACTGCATAACCGAGTCACCCTGAGCCCCGTCGAAGGGTAGACGATCAGGATTGCATCCTTATTCCCGGTATCTCAAGTTTTGCCGAACTATCTATACTTCGCCTTCCTAGGTGTCTCCACCTACGAAACTGCCTGCCGATCCAACCTAATCCTTGTTTCCAACGAGGATTTGTAGAATCGAGCATTTGTAATGCGATTATTGCTGAGGTTTCATTTCATAGCTAAGCTTCCCTTACTTTTTTGCAATCGACCAAAAAAGTAACAAAAAAGTCTTTTTTGCTGCAAGGTCTTCCGAGAGTATTTCATAGATATGGCCTGCCACTAAGGACTTGAGATGAGCCTGTTTTTTAATATTCTTTCACCGCCCGACTGGGCAGCAAGCTTTACTGCATTACCGAGTCACCCTGAGCCCCGTCGAAGGGTAGACGATCAGGATTGCATCCCTATTTCCCGTGTGACACCTTAAAATTTGCTGACCTGATTATACTTCGCCTTCGTAGGTGTCTTCACCTACGAAACTACTTGCTGTCTTCCCAATTTTTTTTCTAACGAAGGCTAGCATTTATCACTCCCTCCACCATTCCCAAAAATTCACTACCTTTACATTAACCCTTGCCAAATGAACCTTTTTCAAGGTCTTTCACGTAAGGGAGAATGAAAGCATGAGAAAACTATTATCCATATTCCTGGCGTCTTTGATGCTGATGGCTAGCACTGGGGTCACTCTGGCTACTCACTACTGTGGTGGGCATGCGATGAGCTCAGAGGTGATGCTTGGGCAGCACGAACTGGGCTGTGGTATGCAAATGGATATGAAATGCTCAGCTTCGTCCCCTTTAGAAACCATTGGTAAGCCTATCAAAAAATGCTGCGATAATGAATATCAGACCGTGAGTGCTGATGATTCTGTTATATCAAAAGTGGCCTTTGATGGTATTAACCTACAGTTTCTGGTTGCTTTTTCTTATACCCATTTTAATCTACAGCCGGTAAATGCCGATGTAGAGTATCCTCAAACCATTGATCCCCCTCCGTTGCTGGATCAGGATTTACATATCCTGAATCAGTCGTTTCTTTTATAAATACATGATATAGAGAGGCTTGCAAAAGCCTGCAGGAATGGTCTGCGCGTTAATCAACGCTGCCCATCCAGCAAATTAGTTGATAGATCTCTTTGATCTCATTCTTGTCTTATATGACACTATATCATGTTGAATAAAATCATTAAATACTTCTTAGAAAATAAGCTGGTCACTTTTCTGCTGCTTCTGGCGCTGATTGTCTGGGGTATCGTTACAGCTCCTTTTGGTTGGGATATTGGCTTGCCCCGCGATCCTGTTCCGGTAGATGCCATCCCAGATTTAGGTGAAAACCAGCAAATAGTTTATACAGAATGGAAAGGTCGCTCTCCTCAGGATATTGAAGATCAGATCACCTATCCGCTCACCACCGCCCTTCTGGGTATTCCCGGGGTGAAGACCATTCGTAGCAACTCTGTTTTTGGCTTCTCCAGCATTTACATCATTTTTGATGAAGACCTTGAGTTTTATTGGAGCCGAACAAGAATACTGGAAAAACTGAATTCACTGCCGGCCGGAACGCTACCTGAAGCGGCTACACCTGCTTTAGGGCCAGATGCTACAGCTCTTGGTCAGATCTACTGGTACACGCTTGAAGGTCGTGATCCGAAAACGGGTAAGCCAACGGGGGGCTGGGATCCGCAAGAGCTGAGAACGCTGCAAGACTTCTTTGTGAAGTACGGTCTTACCTCGGCTAGTGGAGTGGCAGAGGTAGCTTCTGTTGGTGGCTATGTGAAAGAGTATCAGGTAGATATCGATCCTGATGCTATGAAGGCCAGCAAGGTGAGCGTAGCCCAGATTATGCAGGCGGTAAAAAAGAGCAACCTCGACATAGGTGCTCGGACCATTGAATTTAACAAAGCCGAATACCTGGTTCGCGGTTTAGGCTATATCAAAAATCTGGATGACCTCAAGGAGAGCGTTGTCACAGTTCGTGATAATGTGCCGATCAGAATACAGGATGTCGCTCATGTGTCTTTTGGTCCTGCCCCAAGGCGTGGCGGACTGGATAAAGGTGGCGCTGAGGCTGTGGGAGGCGTGGTAGTGGCCAGATATGGCGCTAATCCGATGGAGGTCATCAATAACGTGAAAACCAAAATTGATGAGATCAGCTCCGGTTTGCCTCAAAAAACTCTCGAGGATGGTACTATTTCCAAAGTGACCATCGTGCCGTTCTACGACCGTTCAGGGTTGATTCATGAGACATTAGGAACATTGGAATCTGCTTTATCTCATGAAATTCTCATCAGTATTTTGGTGGTAATTGTTTTGGTGATGAACTTACGGGCTTCCATCCTTATTTCCAGCTTACTACCCATTGGAGTACTGATCACTTTCATAAGCATGCGGTACTTCGGCATAGATGCCAATGTGGTGGCGCTATCAGGTATTGCCATAGCCATCGGGGTTATGGTGGATGTCGGGATTGTGTTTGTTGAAAACATTGTAAGACATCTGGAACTGCCTGAAAATGAAGGAGTAAAAGGAAGTCAGTTGCAAAAAGTTGTGTATGAAGGGGCAAAGGAAGTAGCACCTGCTATTATGACGGCCTTGGCTACTACTGTAGTGAGCTTCATCCCTGTTTTTGCTATGGAAGCTGCTGAAGGCAAGCTCTTTAGACCGTTGGCCTTTACCAAAACCTTTGCTATTCTTTCTTCTTTGGCTTTGGGTCTTATTGTCATTCCGGCATTGGCACAATTAGTATTTTCCATTCGGATCGATAAAAATAGATCACGTAAGATCTGGGGAGTGCTTTTAATTATTGCTGGCGTAGTGCTTTCTATGGTATTTGGTGAGTGGATGGCTTTGCTACTGTCATTATTTGGAGTAGTTGCGCTTACTCATGAGTATTGGGCACAGCGAAATCCGCACATACCTGGCCGGATTAATATCGGCCTTTCTGTACTCATTGTGGTGTTCTTCCTTACCCAGGAATGGATGCCTCTAGGACCGCAGAATAGCTTGATCATTAACTTCCTTTTTGTGGTAATCCTGGTCGGCGGAATTCTCGGTTTTCTTTTATCGGTTGTACATTTCTACCCTAGAATTTTACCCTGGTGTCTTGATAATAAATGGACATTCTTAACCATACCCATCATTAGTATCTTGTTTGGGATACTCGTTTGGCAAGGCTTTAATAAGGTGTTTGGCTTTGCAGCCGATGGTGCACAAAAAATCGGCTGGGAGGTTAGAGATAGTGAAGCCTGGCAATCCATGACAGATGCTTTTCCAGGAGTAGGGAAGGAGTTTATGCCCACGTTAGATGAAGGTTCTTTTCTTTTAATGCCTAGCACTATGCCTCATACAGGTGTAGAACAAAATGTGGCGGTCATCAAGCAGCTGGATATGCGAGTAAATGCTATTCCAGAGGTGAAGTCCGTGGTGGGTAAATGGGGTCGAACCAATAGCGCTTTAGACCCGGCACCGGTTTCCATGTTTGAAAACATCATTAACTATAAACCAGAATATATACTGGATGAAGAAGGCCATAGAAAGCGCTTTAAAGTCAATGCAGATGATCAGTTTGAACTGAGTGATGGTAGTTATTTCGATCCTAAGACTGGGAATCTGAGTGAGTTTGACTCCCAATCTCTGGTGGATGATCCCAATGGTGAATACTTTCGCCAGTGGCGGCCGGAAATTCAATCGCCTGATGATATTTGGCAGCAGATAGTCGCTCAGTCGGACTATCCAGGGCTTACTTCGGCTCCTAAGTTGCAGCCCATTCAAACCAGACTGGTGATGTTGCAAACCGGCATGCGTGCTCCAATGGGCATAAAAGTGTATGGGCCGGATTTAAAAACTATTGAGAAAGTTGGTTTTGAATTGGAGAAAATTCTAAAAGAAGTACCCAGCATCGATGGCCCTACAGTTTTCGCTGATCGGGTAGTAGGCAAACCATATCTAAATATTGATATTGACCGAGAGGCTATTGCCAGATATGGACTTACCATTCAGGATGTTCAGAGCTATATCAGTGGCACTGTTGGCGGTATGGAGCAAACGTCAACCGTGGAGGGCAGAGAACGATTTGCTGTCCGTGTGAGGTACGCAAGGGAGTATCGTGATAGTCCGCAGGCAGTGAAGGATATTTTAATTCCTACTTCGTCCGGAGCTCAGATTCCTTTGGGCCAGCTCGCCACTATTGAATACACACAAGGACCACAAAATGTAAAAAGCGAGAATACCTTTCTGGTGAGCTATGTGATTTTTGATATGAAGGAAGGTTTTGCTGAAGTAGATGTGGTGGAGGCAGCCCAGGCCGCCATTCAACAAAAAATAGATGATGGAAGCTTAAGTATACCTGCAGGCGTTAGCTACCAGTTTACCGGTAATTATGAAAACCAAGTGCGAGCCACTAAAAGGCTACTGATTGTAGTGCCTTTATCGCTTATCATCATTTTTCTGATCCTGTATTTTCAGTTCAAATCTGTAACCATGTCGGCCATGGTGTTCTCAGGAATATTCGTGGCCTTTTCTGGTGGGTTTTTAATGATTTGGCTTTATGGACAAGATTGGTTCCTGAATTTTTCGGTTGCGGAAACCAACCTGCGTGATCTTTTTCAGATGCATACTATTAACCTCAGTGTTGCGGTTTGGGTAGGATTTATTGCCTTGTTTGGTATTGCTACCGATGATGGTGTGATCATGGGAACTTACCTCACACAGACTTTTGAAAAGGAAAAGCCAACTACTAAAAAGGAGGTTCGAAAAGCTGTATTGCACGCAGGAATGATGCGTGTGAGACCAGCCATGATGACCGCGGCTACGGCCATTATCGCTCTTCTCCCAGTGCTTTCATCCACAGGAAAGGGTTCGGATATTATGGTGCCCATGGCCATCCCCGCTTTTGGAGGCATGCTCCTTCAGGTGATGACCATGTTTGTAGTGCCAGTGCTTTACAGCATGTGGCAAGAAAGGAGGGTAGAGAAATGATTTTCAAAATTAATAGAATGAAAGCATTGATAATAATGATGTTGCTGGCACTAAGCTTCCATAGCCATGCTCAGCTAAATCAATACCTAAAAGAAGCCGCCGATCATAACCCCATGCTCCAGGCACAGTTTCATCGGTATTATGCTGACTTGCAGAAGGTTCCTCAGGTTGGAGCATTGCCAGACCCAAAGGCTAGTCTTAGTTATGCCATTTTACCCACCGAAACCAGAGTGGGAGAGCGGGTTTTAGGGCTTGAACTGTCGCAGTCGTTCCCTTGGTTTGGTACACTGGCAGCGAAAAGAGATGCCGCTTCTCAGCAGGCAGAAGTGAGCTATCAGGAATTTTTGAAGACGAAAAATGAGCTCTTTTATCAGGTTAAATCGGCTTATTATCAGATATATATCACCCAAAAAAGCATAGCTACTACTGAGAAGTACCTGGAAATTCTGGATAGGGATGAACAGGTAAGTCTTGGGAGAATTGAAGGAGGAGAAGGCTCTATGGTGGATGTGCTGCAGGTGCAGATGGAAAATAAGGAGCGAGTGGCTCAACTCGAGGCTTTAAAAGATCAGCTGCAAACGCAAACGGCTCAGTTCAATGCTTTGCTAAGTAGACCTATTCGTGAAGAGGTGCATATGCAAGACAGCCTGCAAATCTTATCTCTGCCTGTGGATGATCAGATGATGCTGGATAGCGTGCTATTGAAAAATCCTGAGTTAAACGCTCTATATCAGCAGAATACAGCCTTGGAAAGCCAGAAGAATATTGCTATAAAGGAAGGTCAGCCTTCTTTTGGAGTAGGTGTGAATTATGGTTTGGTAACGCCACGTACTGATATGGATGTGCCACAAAACGGTCAGGATATTCTCATGCCAATGGCTACGGTGAGTATTCCTTTGTATCGTAAAAAATATAAAGCGAAGATTAGTGAGGTGGATTATATGCAGCAAAGTTTGCAGCAGCAGATTGAGCAAAAGAAAAATTCATTGGAAGCTCAGCTGATCCAGGCTATTAACCAATACAAAGATGCCGAGCGTAAGCGCAAACTTTATGATGAGCTGTTGATCCAATCGCGACAAGCATCTAATATTATTACTCAGGCTTATGCAGGAGGAGATGGTAGTTATGAAAAAGTGCTGGATATAGAACAGCAGATGCTGCGCTATGAGCTGGCTTCAGAGCAGGCCAAGGCTAACGTTCACATTGCGATAGCATTACTTGAAAAATTATGGGCTAAAAACATTGATATTGATCATGAAACTAAATAAATCAACAATACTATTGATGCTGGCCGCCCTGACAGTAGGGGTGTTGCTCGGAAGCCTCTTCTTCGGAGGAAAGGATGATGAACACCAGCATGCAGAAAATGAGGCTTCTGAAGAGTCTACAGTATGGACTTGCTCCATGCACCCTCAAATTCGACAAGAAAAGCCTGGTAAGTGCCCAATCTGTGGTATGGAATTGATTCCGTTAAGCGATAGCAAAGGAAAGCTGGTTTCCAATGAGGCCCTTCAAATGAGTGAGTCAGCAGCAGCTTTGGCAGATGTTCAGACCATAGTGGTGGGGGAGGGAGCAGCGGCTTCTAAAAACCTGCAGCTCAGCGGAAAAATTGAGGCCGATGAAAGGAATATTTCTCAAGTCTCGGCTCAATTTAAAGGCAGAATAGAAAAGCTGTATGTGAATTTTACTGGCGAAAAAGTAAAAAGAGGTCAGGTATTGGCTACCATATATTCACCTGAATTGATTACCGCACAGCAGGAATTATTAGAAGCTGCCAAATACAAGGATTCTAGCCCAGCTATCTATCAGGCGGTCAGAAATAAACTGAAAAACCTGCAGGTGGCCGATGCTGAGATCAATAAGATTGAATCGACCGGAGAAGTTAGTATTGCAGTACCTGTTCGTTCAAGCTATGCGGGTGTGGTGCGCGAGCTCCATGTTTCAGCGGGAGATAATGTAAATAAAGGAGAGTCATTGTTCGGAATTGTTGATCTCAGCAAGCTTTGGGTAGTTTTAGATGCTTATGAAAAGGATTTGAACCATATTTCAGAAGGTGATTTAGTAACGTTCACTGTTCCTTCATTACCTGGACAAAACTTTAAAGCGAAGGTGACATTCATTGATCCCTTTATTGATCCATCGAATCGCGTGGCAGGTATTAGGGCTGAAGTGATTAACGACAAAGGAAAGTTAAAACCAGAAATGTTCGTTAGGGCAGCTATTAAAAATGATAATCAATCAAATGGTGGCGAGGTGATTACCGTTCCTCAATCAGCTGTTCTCTGGACAGGAAAACGCTCTTTGGTATATGTGAAGCTGGATAACTACGATCAGCCCACTTTTGAATATCGAGAGGTGATATTAGGAGCAGAAAAAGGAGATCATTATGTGATTGAAAGTGGATTGAAAGCTGGAGAAAGGGTAGTGGTAAACGGTACTTTCAGCATAGATGCCGCAGCTCAGTTAGCAGGTAAACCCAGCATGATGAATCCAAAGGAAGCTAGTAAGCAAATGGATATTTCTAATGATGCAAAGAGTGCTCTAAAACCAGTTATCAATAAATACCTCTTATTGAAAGATGCTCTGGTAAGTGACAATTTCAATGAAGGGAAATCACAGGCTAGTGAATTATTGGCGGGTTTAAAGGCCGTTAATATGGAAGTGTTTACTGGAGATGCTCATATGCTGTGGATGAAGCAGGCTAAACCCCTCAAAGAGGCCGCAGCACTAATTGCTGACAGCAAAGATATTGGGGCAGCAAGGGCAAGTTTTATATCGCTTTCAGAAAAAATGATAGCCTTGATCCAGGGAATGAACCCGTCAGCCTCAACACTTTATGTACAACACTGCCCCATGGCAGATAATAATAAAGGGGCCGATTGGCTGAGCAGTGAGAAAGAAGTAAAAAATCCATACTTCGGTGCATCCATGCTCACCTGCGGAGAAGTAACAAAGGTGATTGAGTAGTTGCGATTCGTTAGAACGAACCGAGGCTATTTAATCAGCGATACTGTTTATGCTTGCATAAACGGTAAGCAAAAAAATAAAAGTTTGCTGTCTGAGCGCAGCGAGTTTCAAACTTTTAAGATTTTTTGCATACTTTTTTATCGAATGAAAAAAGTATGGGCCCGTCCGGCCATAGGACATGCAAATGATGTAGAGAATACTGTTTGTGAAGACACAAACAGTGGCTTTAAAGAAGAATACTATTTGTAAACAATTGAATTAAAACAAAACAACAATATGAAAACTATGAAATTAATCCCATCACTATTTGTGGCTGCCGCCATCGCTCTATCAATAACAGCTTGTGGCGACACTAAAAAAGAAGAAAACACAGAAGAAACAGAAGTAGTAGCCGAAGCCACAGAAGCCCCTGCCGAAGAAAGCGAAGCAGGTGTAATGTCTCAAGAAGATGCCAAAGCGGTGCTTGTCTCATATCTTAAAGTAAAGAATGCATTAGTAAAAACCAATGCAGAAGAGGCGAGCAGTGCCGCTGCTGAAATTGCCAATACGCTAAAGGCTAATGATGCCAGCTCAGCAGAAACACTATACGCTGATGCTCAGAATATTGCCAACGTAAAAGATGTAGAAACACAACGTAAATATTTCAACGAGCTTTCTGAGCATATGTACACCTTGGTGAAATCTACTAAAGCTAATGATGCTACCGTTTACAGACAGTTTTGCCCAATGGCTTTTAATAACGAAGGTGCTTATTGGTTAAGCATGGAAGAAGAAGTGAACAATCCTTACTTCGGAGATAAAATGCTTCACTGTGGTAAGGTAGACGAGACTATTGAGTAACTTTTAAGTTTTCAGGGAAGCTCTTTTTCTAAATCTTCAAAAAATCGTTTAAAATTCTGAATGGTGATATAGTTGATGTCACTATTCAGAATCTGAACTTGATAATGAGTTTTCTCATTATTATTATGATCAAATAAATCAATTAAGGGAACTAAGCGTATTACGTTGGGGTGTTTTTGTGCGAGAGAATCTATTTCTTTATATCGCTTAGAGTTTTTCTTTAACTTGCCATTGTCGTGGGCGTAAGTATTTCTTAATTCTCTAATTTGAGAGAGAAATTCCAATGATGGATTATTAGTTAAGTCAGTAGTAAAATTCTTATCGAGAAATTGTACACACTCGGAAATTTTCAGAAATTGCCCCTTCTTAAAGGTATTCAGTTCATATTTTATTTCTATATCAACGTTTTTATCGTAATAGCTGCATAAGTAGATTAGTAAATATTCAAATGCTCCATAAGATAAAAGTATAGTCGAAATAAATATTTGTTGAGGGAAGACATCATTGATATTATATTTTTCCATCAGGTGAGCTGCGACCTTATCTTCATAATCATCTTCGTATATTTCTTGTTGATTGAACCTTGAGTCTTTTTCTAATTTATCTAATCTTCCGTGCTCTTGATATAGACTAGAATTTAAGAATTCAGAATAATGGCTTATATTATCTAGTTTTTCTGAAATAACATAATATATATTAAAAAATGGATCTCTTAACATAATGCAGTGATTTTCATATAAGATAGTATAAAATCTTTAATTGAATGAAAATAAACAGGGAGCAGAATCTGTTTATTTTGTAGAAATATCTTGATTAAGTTGGTTAATCATTTTCAGAATCAAGTCATAATTAATTGACAACCAACATGAATATAATTCACCAGAATGGCACCGAAACTTATGCCTTACACGAGGAATTTCAAGCTTCACTTTTCCAGCCAATAGCTAAGTATGTGGAATGGAAGCTGAAGAATGACTGGGATGATTATAATGAATTGTATCATGCTATCCGTTTCATTGAAAGCATAAAGGAGAAGCTTGGCATTTGGTTTCATATTCATACTATTAAAAGAGAGGGTGAAATCATTGGCGTACTCAGCGTAGTGGGAGGAAAAATCAAGGAAATAGAAAAGCATTTGCCACAGGAAGAGCAAAAGACGGTTCTGCTAAAATATTTTCACATCGCCGACAAAGGAAAAGGCTATGGTGGTTATTGGTTGAACCATGTTTTGATTCCTTACTATGCTGATTTGGGATTTGAATATATCCAGCTAGGTAGCAGTCACCCAAAATCTTTTTCTTTCTATGGTAAGTTGGGGTCGGAGATCAGTTCTTCAGAAAAGGAGAGTGATAATCATTTATTTAAAAGGCAGGTGAAGGCTTTTTTGATTTCGATTAAATAGGAGAATGGATATGTAAAGTGTCTTATTAGTATTGACAAAAGGTTGAGTAAGATTTTAATTTAAAGCCTAAAATCAGCTTATTGACACCAATGTCGTAAATATGTCATAAACATGACGCAGCCAAAATGTGCAGTAAGTTATACCTTGCTCCCTGAATTTTAACGACCTAAAAATGAAGAATAAAGAACTTGCTCTCAGAATTAAAAATTTAAGAAGTAGAAAAGGGTTTTCTCAGGAGGAATTGGCTGATAAAACAGGGTTGAGTCTACGAACCATTCAGAGAATTGAAAACGGTGAGACGGAACCTCGAGGGGATTCCTTAAAAAGGCTGGCAGCTGCTTTTGATGTAGCACCAGATGAAATCATGGACTGGACCGTAGAAGAGAATAATGGCTTTCTTACCAGTCTTAATCTGGCGGCGCTTACCTTTATTATTTTTCCGATTCTCGGTATTCTGGTGCCCCTTATTATGTGGATCTCCAAGAAGGACAAGATAAAAGGTATTAATTCTACTGCAAAATCGATTCTTAACTTCCAGATCACCTGGGTAATGGTGCTCTTTGTTGGGTATTCAGCTATTGTGGCAAGTATAGCTTACGCCTTTGAGTCAGAGCAAAACATTAGTTCATCCATAATCCGACCGCGTATGCTCTTTATGGTCGTATTCTTCGCGGTAATGTATCTTTATAATTTAACGCTGATTATCATCAACATTGTTAAATCTAACCAGCAAATGAGAGTCCGTTATATTCCAGGCATTCCATTTTTAGGTAGGTAATCAGTGCTGATGGCTCATGGCAAAGTCCTGGATTGAGTTACCTTCTTCAGGGTTTTGAATAATCTTCCAGAAAGCACTATTTGGCCACCGTCTTTCCAGATTATAATATAATGACCTCATGTTCCGATAATGTTCATATCGTGCTTTTACATTTTGATCATGTATGTAAAGGTTTTTCATGTATCTATCTCCATTTCTAAGCATTTCTGCTGATCGTATGCCTTCTGTAATGGATTTGATAATACCGTTCGAAGTAATGGGGTCATAACATGATGCAGCATCTCCAACCGCCAACCAATTGCGTCCGTGTATGGAGGAGAGGCAGAAGGAATGGGCAGCAAACATGAATAAATGATGTTGCGAAGGAGAATAATGGTATTCTTTTAACCAATGCTCTGTGCTAGTGCCCTCAAGTAGGTTATGCCATGGTAAGAATGAGTTCAGTTGTAATTTTTTTATGATACTGGCATGTGTGAATAAGGTCACTAACGCTTCTTGATTGGGAAGGGATGTGGCGTACCACCAGCCATGTTTTACAGCTTCTATTTGTGTGAGGTGTGATAGTAAGGCTGGTTTTTCCTGCTTAAACTTCATGCCTACACATATTAGTGGTGTGTCATGAATCTGAGTCTCGCCAAAATACTTGGCAACTATGCTTTTAGGACCGGAGGCATCAATAATAAAGTCATAAGACAGTGTTCGGTTAGCTCCGTCAGGATCCTTGTAAATGAGCGTGCTGCTGTCCAGTGTTTTTCTGAAAGTAGAATTTTTAATTAACTGAATATTTTTCTTACTGTCAGCGGTTTGAATCAGAAGTTGATTAAACTTTTTTCTATTCAAGTGCCAGCCATGACCATGAGGATTCATAATAGAATCATTGTAGCCAGGATATTGACTGCCCCAGTAGGAGCAAGATCCGAAAGAGGGAATATGTTTGTCTTTTAAAAAGGCCTTATAAATATTAAGTGTAAGCAGAGGCTTTTTTATTTCCGGAGGGACACATTCGCCAATATAGAAGTCTTTCTCTGGGGCACTTATTAAAGTGATTTTATAGTTTGTTATCTGAGATAACCTAATGGCGCAGGCACACCCAGCGGGGCCTGCGCCAATGATTGCAATCTTCTTTAATGTCATTGTAATTAATTTTCAGGGGGTTGAACACTATCATCCACATTATTAGGCCACTGGATTACCAGGTTGCTATAATCCTTTTCAAATTCACTCTGCACTTCCAGATAGTAATCTTTATCATAGCTATCAGGGTAGCCATCTATGGCGGTACCTTGAATTACAGTGCCAATTTTACTCCATCCTGTAAGTATGTTCTTCCTGTTTTGATAGCGGCCAACGTTCATGGCTGCGGTATCAAAATCTGTGGAGACAGGGCAGCCCGGATTATTCATGGGAGAAGTGGCAGCGGTGCCTTCCCCTCTGACGGAAAATCGTTGGATCGTGTTTTTTAAGTTACCTTCATTGGCTGAAAGGTCCTTGAAAGTGTAGACTGCCACGGGTCGCTGGGCAGGCCATGACCAGTAAAGCGTGGTATTTACTTCCCCACTATAAACATTCTCTTTTGTAAGCTTACCCCCGGGATTAGGATCAGGTGTATGGGTGGCGCAGCTGTTATAATCAGTATGCCAGGGTATAGCCATAAACTTGCATATATCACCCGGCTGTACAGGATCTGGCCTTAAAGGAGTGTAACCTACACCAAGAAAAGGCTGATCTTTTGTGGCACTAGCATAATCCAGTGGTTCTGCGTTTATCCTAAAAGGGCCAATGTTTGGATCGTGCCAGTTACTGTTGTACAAATGGGTGTCTCTTACAATGAAGGTCATATCTATGCCCGGACTAAATCTTCCCCCAAGACAATTCACCAGAATGGTCTTGTCCAGTTGCTCACCGGCACCGAGTTTCACAGGCGTAGCGCCAACACATTTTCCTTTGGTCCATTGTTCCATAAAAAAGTACTGCTGATGGGATATGGTGAGAAAAGATTGGTCAGCATCACCAAGAGAGAGCGGCATTAAAGGTGACCCTTTTTCATTTTGACTCCCATCCACTTTTCTAATGAAAGACATGATGTTCATCTTCGGCGGTTGTTCCGTGAAATTCATCATGCTTTTGTGAGCCGTCACGGCCTGATCCGGAAGATTCGTATTCCATCGCTGCATGTGGGCTGCATTGAGTACGGGAAACACATCTTCCTTAAAATCAGGTTGATAGTTCTGATTATAAGAACCGCTATATACTTCGGGTTGTAAATTGAAATTTTCTAACCAGGTGTTATATACATCATCCCAAAGACTCACAACGTTGAGGGTCTGTGGAGCATACGCGGGGTCAGTAACAACTACCCAGGCACTACCGGGAATTACATGTTGAGTACCATCTTCAAAAACCAATGTGGCAGTAACTGGTCCGTCAGAGGTGTCGTCCAGCCAGTTATTGTTGTCTACATCAGCACATAATGACTGGCTGGCGTCAAATTGCCCTTCATTGTTAAAACCACAGGCCAGTCCATGACCGCCGAGCACTAGAAGCCTACCT
This sequence comes from Fulvivirga ligni, assembly GCF_021389935.1. Lineage (NCBI taxonomy): Bacteria > Pseudomonadati > Bacteroidota > Cytophagia > Cytophagales > Fulvivirgaceae > Fulvivirga > Fulvivirga ligni. The sequence continues at coordinate 6,194,586 of NZ_CP089979.1, read as the reverse complement.
TGCTCATCGGTCAATAGCTCACCTAAATAGTCAATTGGGGTGCTCCCATCACTTTCAGAACCGCTAGACGCAGGAAATTGAATAGGATAATTAGGAACCTCTGTAATCTTCCCCGATGAAGTGTTCAGGTAGGATGCTGTGGTTTTATTATCAAATTTCACTGGTGAAGAGCCATTGGCACTGTTGATAGCCCGGGGGCCAGCATCAATGATGAGCTTCTGAAGCCTATTGGTGCTGCCGGGGTCAGATCCAAATGATGGATTTCTCAAGGGTGGCGTTTTACCATTTTCATATAGTAGAATACCTTTATTGGCAGTTTCATCTATCATCCAACAATTAGCTTTTTTGTTGGCCAAATGAGCGGTCCAGATGATATTACTTACCTTTTTTCCATCTACCACTGAGCCAATTTTAACTTCTTCACCCGGTGTAGAAGGGTAGCTTAGAGTGCTGGGGGAGTTAGCATATTGATAAATCTTAAATCTTGCGGCCTGGCGTTTCAGTCTACCCTGGCCATCTCTCAGGTCGCCGCTGGTAATGGTGGTGCTTTCAGTGTTGGGTTTTATGGGTAAGCCCCCGGTGGTATCTGAGCCTTCCTGAGGGTGAGCGGCCATCGTTTCGGGCCCCAGATAATATTCAGTACTGTTGCCTACTCTGGCCATGCCAATAGCAGGGTGTATTCTTAAAGAGGTTTCTGACATGATAATATGATGTTTAGGAATTGTAAATTATTGGCCACGTTTTACCTGGCCACCGCCTTGATATCTTTTTAAAAGAATATGACTGGTACTCAGATTTTTACCAGGAAGTGGTTGCTTGTCATCAGCAAAGAAGGTCATGGTATTATGACAGCTAAAGCATTCATTCTGGCTGATCACCTTTTGAGTAAAGGTTTCGATGGTAGAGTTGGATAGTCTTAATGACCCTGTTACCATCACACTGTCAACGTTAGGAGACCAATCAGGCGCAAGTGTACCTTTGGTGGTATTGAACCAAATAGCTCCTACCTCGAAGTAGTTACTCCACAGAGAGTTTGTGGTATTGGCTAGTTGATCTTTTATGTTAGTGTTAAGGTGTTCAATATTATTTTGGTTAGTACTGTCTCCCCCTCCATTTACATACTGGCGGGCTACCTGGGTAACCGGTGTTAATAGTTGCTTGCTTTCATCCTTAAATTTTAGAATTTGAGCATTGTTGGCATTAGTTTTTTGTGCCACTGTTTTAGCAGTGTAAAGAAGCCAGTCTTTATCAGACACAGGACTATCCATAGCCTGATGAGGTTGGAAATTAGGGGCATTGTCATCAAATTCAAAAGTAGCCCATACAAATTCAGGGTGCCCTTTAACTACCACAGCTATATGCAGGCCAATGAGGGCAACCTCTGCACTGTCAGTTTTAGGGTTATCTGGTATTCTTGGTTCGCCACCTACCATGGTAAGAAGTTGAATTTTCTTTTTGGTAGTGTACAAATTCGAGGTGTCCTCCCCTGGTTGTACGATCTTCCAGCTAGTTTTTATTGATAGCGATCCTACAGGGAAGTCGGCCTTGGGATCAAAATTGGCCAGGCTGTCAGCATTGTACAGATGGTTGTCAATGATCCAGTCTCTATAGATGTCATTAATAATGATGTTACTATACACTGCTCTTCCATTTAAATCTATTAGTATTCCTTTGGATAAGGCTTGTTCTACAATATCCAACTCCTGATTAGTGTCATTTTTGGTTTCAGGTGTAATAGATTTATCGGTAAACATGGTCTCAAAGCGGAGCTTGCCATTGACTTTCTCTGTGAGCCAAAGGAAGTATTGCCAGGAGATAATGTGGAAATCGCAATTAGACGGATCTTCTGGGAAAATGGTAGGATCTGGTTCGGGAACAGGGCCGCTAAACCATTCGTCTGGAGCTACACAACTAGTATCATTTCCGTTGGGGAATGAGGCAGTCTGAACCATCGCGTGGCTGGTTAAACTTTCAGTACTGTCATTTGTGGTGGTTTCATTATTACCAGGCTTAGGATTGCAGGAGTATATCCATAAGGTGTAGACTCCCACGCATACCCAGAGCAGGTAATGGAGGTATGGCATTTTTTTCATGATAGGTGTAGGTGTAATTAAAATGTTTTTCTTAATAGAAGTTAATCAATTAATTAAACTATTCAAATAAAAAATAATACAAAACTAATTTGGATAATCACTTGAAAATTAGATTGTTAGCCCTCCTGCCTCAAAAATGTATCAAAAATAAAAAGCAGATCAACTGGAGTTGACCTGCTTTTTAAACTAAAACTTGAATATGAAACTTAGTTGAACTTTCAATAAATTCTTAACCAGAGACCTTTTCCATTGCCGTATCCGCCGCTTCCGGTAGTTGTGATGTGCCCTGTATTACCGTTACCATCATAACCGGCCCCCAGGTTATTACCAGAGGTACAATTAGTCACTGTGTGTGGTACATTCTGGCCGGCGCTGCCTAGCTTAAATCCGTTACCATCACCGTTGGTGCCGTAGCCATTATTTTTGGCTGTGCAATTGGTGATTTTAACTGTGTAAGGCTGTCCGTATAAATCCCAGCCATCGTCAGAATTGTTTTCTGCCCAGCAATTATCAAACTGATTGCCGGCACCAGCAGAAAGTTTACAGGCAAAACCATCGGCATTTTCACCGCCATTGGCCACATCATAGTTATTATATGAAGTGCAATAATTAATGCTATTGTGGTGAGAGCCATTATAAATTTGCAGCCCGGAATCTCCATTTCCATGGGTTATTACCTGATAAACCCAGTTATATCCACCATGTTGAAATACCAGTCCACAGTCAGGAGCATTTTTGATGGTCATATAACTGATGTTCCAGTAGCTGCCATTGACCTTTACGCCCCAGCCAGAGGATAGGCCGGAACAGTCTAAGGTGCCACCAGTGAAGTTGATCTTGCTGCCGGAGTTACCGCTTCTGGCTAGCTCCAATGTCCGCGTTAGTCTTATGGTTCCATTCACACGAATAACGTCTCCGGGAGAGGCACTTCCAATGGCGCTTCTAAGTTGAGATTCATTGCTAACAGTAATGGAAGCTGATTGGCTAACATCGGATTTAAGCAATTCTAAATTCTCCTGATTGGTTAAAGTAAGCTGACTTTCATAGGAAATTGTCTCAGGTTGAACGGCCTCTTGTGAGCATGAGGAAATAGTGGCCAAAGCTATGGCTGAGGCCAGGTAGTAGTGTAGCGTTTTCATTTTATAAGGTTTAAGTTGAACGTTTAATTGTTCAGCAAAGCTTCTAATAAAATCTTAGCTACACCTGATAAGAATTGATAGCTATAATACCTAAGAAAGTAGTAAAGTGAACTTGAACTAAATTTTAATGTAAATTAATTACAGATAACTTTTAAGTGTATAATATACATTTAATAACAGACGGATGAAGCCAAAAACATGCTCAAACACGCTTCCGTTTGCTTGTTTCGGAGATAAATCTTACATCCTACAGATGAAGATCGAACCGCTGCTCAGTTATTTCTTTACTAAAAGTGTCTTTGGAAACCTTCTCCTGAGTAAGTTGAAAGTTAAATTTCTTATAAAGATGAATGGCCGCCTTTTGTTCTTCGGTGGTCCATAAATAGGAGTGACTGTAGCCTTTTGCCCTCATAAAAAATACGAAGTGTTCCATCAGCTTGCTGGCAAGTCCTATGCCTCTGTACTCCGGAAGAATTATAAAGTATCTGAGCTGTAAACTTTCTTCCTTTTTGCAGCCTAATAGAAATCCAATAATTTTTTCATTATGCTCACAGATCCAAACACGCTCGTTATCAGGGTTATAGGTATCAATAAATTCATATAGACCTTTCATTACGTATTTTTCGAAGTTAAGGCCATACTTACACTCTTCTTCATAAAGCTTACCATGTAAATGAGCCACATAGCCTAAATCTCCTGGTAAAAGGGTGGTCCTGATTTGGATGTCAGTTAAAGTAACAGAATTCATACTCAAAATTTAGACCGCTAAATTAGTCCATTTCACAAAAGGGAGACCCGGTAAGCCCTTCTTTTTATGGAAAGGAAAGCTTATATTTAGTATAGCTATAATTTAATATTACTCATCCTAAATTGTGACTTGTGGATAACGAAGAAAAGGAAAGGTTAAAAAGCCTGAAATCTTATCAAATTATGGATACGGAAGTGGATGAAGTGCTTGATAATATTACCGCACTAGCTTCTAATATTTGTGAAGTTCCTATTACATTAATATCTCTATTAGATGATAAAAGGCAGTGGTTTAAATCTAAAATAGGCCTTGATGTTTCTGAAACACCACGAGATATGGCTTTTTGCAGATATGCTGTAAGTGATAAGAAATTTCTCCAGGTGAAGGATGCTTTAGATGATGATCGTTTTGCAAATAATCCCCTGGTAACTAATGATCCTAACATCAGATTTTATGCTGGCTGCCCACTTATAAGCACGGAAGGCCACGCCCTGGGCACACTTTGCGTAATAGACAGAAAACCAAAGGAACTTACTGATTCTCAGAAAAAAGCATTGAATTCTTTATCTGAAATAGTGATGTGCTATTTGAATAAAACCCGTGAGCAGAAAAAGCTGGTCGATGCACTGAATATAAAGAATGATTTATTTCAATCTATGAGTCATGAGATAAAAACGCCCCTAAATGAAATCATGGGTATTTATTATCTTCTTAAAGAACAGAAAAATGGGGAAAACCTTCAGAAGGATGATTTGGAGTTATTAAAGTCTTCTGCTGAGAATCTTTTTAACGTAATTAGTGAGGTGCTGGATAGTGGCAAGATTTATAATAATCATTCTAGTGATACTCGAATTCTATTTAATCTTAAAGCACTTTTAGAAGAACTTATCACTGAGTTTCGGTCAGACACTACAACTTTGAAAATCAATTATGATTTGGCTATTCCAGATTTTTTAGTGGGTGATCCGCTACGGCTAAAGCAGCTTATACGATTGTGCCTTAAAAGGTTTGGCAAACGAGAGATTAATAAGCTCATTCTGTACATCGAGCTGCTAGAGGAGGACGAAAACAGCCTTCGTATACAGTTTACAGCCAATAGAGCAGATGGTGGAGAGCATTATACCGATGAAAACGATAAGTTTAACCTCACATTTACTGACCAGCTGGTGAACATGCTAGATGCTGATATGCAGGTGTTTAGAACTGAGATTAATTTTAGCCTTGGTTTTAATCAATTAGAGCAGTCAGCCAGTTATTCGAAATTTGAACAGGATGAGGAAATTCTTAGTGGGCTTTCTTTGCTGCTAGTGGAAGATATGGAAACCAACAGATACATCGCTGGAAGATTTTTAGATTCATGGGGCATTGAATACGATATAGCTCATGACGGTTTTGAGGCTTTAAAACTAGTTGGTCAAAAGAAATATGATATCATTTTAATGGATCTGCAGATGCCTGGTATGACCGGTTATGAAGCTACGGAAAAGATAAAACAACTAGAAGATGGTAAGTACAGCTCTATTCCAGTAATTGCCTTAACGGCCTCTATCACTATATTGTCTAAAGGGAAATCTATTGAAGCAGGTTTAGAGGGTTTTATATCTAAGCCGTTTAATCCTCAGGAGCTAAAATCCACTATTTTACGGGTAGTTAAACGGATTGCTTAATGGTATTTGCTTTGTTATTTAAGGCGTCCATAATGGCTTCAGACCTGGATTCTATCTCCTGTAGATGGCTGGTAATATCAGTGCGTCCATTGTTTACTTTATCAGTAAGCGTGTTTAGCTGGTTGTGATATTCATTCAAGCTGAAAAGTTCAAATGAAGGTTTCATTTTATGAATCAGGTTCTTCATATCCTGAACTTTTTGATTCTTGGCTGCCACCTCAAAATCTGAGGTAAAAGAAGCCAGCTCTCTTTGGAAAGATTCTATGAGGCTAATAATAAAATTCGAGTCATTATTAGCCATTTGAGTAATCATTTTAAAGCTAATTTCCTCCATAGGATTTTCCTTCTCTTTTTTGCTGATGGGTTGAGAAGCTTCGGTTTTCCCAAGTGTATAATTAACAATTTTACTCTTCATCTCATCAGGGTTGATTGGCTTGGTGAGGAAATCATTCATACCCACCTCAAGCACCCGTTCTTTAATGTTGGTAGTGGCATCTGCAGTAAGTGCGATAATGGGAAGATCATCAAAAGCAGAATTTTTACGGATCTGCCGCGTGGCCTCATAGCCGTCCATCACTGGCATTTGCAGGTCCATAAGTACCAGGTCATAGCTGTTTAAAAGTAGTTTTTCCAAGGCAATTTGCCCATCATCAGCTACTTCCACTTCTATGTTCCAGTTCTCGAGGAACTTACAGGCAATCAGTTGATTCACCTGATTATCTTCTACCAGCAGTATTTTCAC